>JAERSY010000125.1 GCA_016845245.1 Phycisphaerae bacterium | reverse complement strand
TCGTAAAACCCGTCTTTTGCGAGTTTTAGGAAGTTGTCGGCGTGTTTCGGGGCAACGTCATCCCATAGTTCAACGGTGATGATGCCTTTGCTTGTTTCTATTGTTGCTGTTGGATAACTCATCCCCCCATTTTACCAAAGGGTCTGACCCCGGGTCAGACCCGGGGTCAGGTCCGGTACCAGGTCCGGTACCAGGTGCGGGGTCAGGTGCGGGGTCAGACCCTAAGGCGAAGGTGTTCGGGTTTTGTTAGGATATGCAAATGTCGTCGTCAAAGAATGAATCGCTGCACTTGCCCCTTGTCGGGGGACGCGTTGAAGCCGGCTTTCCGTCGCCCGCAGATGACTTCATCGAACGTTCGCTCGACCTCAACGAACAACTCGTTCTGAACCCCATCGCCACCTTCTTTATCTGCGCTCGTGGAGACTCAATGGTTGGTGCAGGTATTCACGACGGCGATTTGCTTGTTGTCGATCGCTCAATGTCGCCAACGCACGGGAGCATCGTTGTTGCAGTTGTCGACGGTGGACTCACAGTCAAACGACTCTCAATGGCGCGAGGTTCATCACAACTGAATCCAGAACCCAGTCAACAATCGCAAGGAGCATTTCGTTCAATTCCACTACACGAAGATTGTGACGCCACAATTTGGGGCGTTGTCACGTGGTCACTCCACCGATTGAGCATGGCATGTACGCATTAGCAGATTGCAACAATTTTTACGCATCATGCGAACGCGTCTTTGAGCCAAAACTTGAACGAAGGCCAGTTGTTGTGTTATCAAATAACGATGGGTGCATCATTGCTCGTTCGCAAGAAGCCAAAGACATCGGTTTTAAAATGGGTGAGCCGATATTTAAATGTCAGCCCAAAGTGCATGCACACCGCGTGATTGTTCGCTCGTCAAATTTTTCACTCTATGGAGACATGTCACGACGAGTCATGCAAACGCTTCGCTTGTTTACGCCCGATGTTGAAGTCTATTCGATTGACGAAGCATTCCTTGATTTGTCTGGCTTGGTCGGGCGGTGCACATTTGACGAAATGGCTCGCATGCGAGCCACGGTGCTTCGGTGGACTGGCATTCCAATTTCAATAGGCATTGGAAAAACAAAAACACTTGCCAAACTTGCAAACCATTACGCAAAAAAACATCCTGAGACGGGCGGTGTTGCGGAAATACCCGACCCGCCTGAAACAATGCTTCGCAAAGTTGATGTTGGTGACGTTTGGGGGGTTGGTCGGCAGTGGTCAAAGAAATTGCAGATGATTGGGATTCAAACGGCGTTTGACTTGGCGAGCGCCGACGAAACGCACTTGCGAAAGTCATTCAATATTATGGCGATGAAAACGGCGATGGAACTTCGCGGTCACCGTTTCTTTGGCTTAGAACAAACACCTGAGCAACGAAAAACATTACTCCGCTCTCGTTCATTTGGAAGTGCGGTGACAACTTGGAAAGATATGTCCGATGCAATTGCATCACATGCAACACGCGCAGCCGAAAAGCTCCGTCAAGAAGAACTTGTTGCGAAGCATCTACGCGTTTTCATGCACACAAGTTTATTTAATCAATTTGAGCCGAGGTATTCCGCGAGTGACGGCGTCGATTTGCTGCCGCCGACAAACACGACGCATCGCATCATCAAAGCAGCGTTAGACATTGCTCGCCCACTTTGGAAAGATGGCTTTAGGTACAAACGGGCGGGCGTTTACATGCCCGATTTAGGAAAAGGCCCCGTGCAGCAATGTCTGTTTGATACTGAGACGAAAATCGAGAACGATAAACGCATGATGCGTGTGCTTGATGACATTAACGCATCAATGGGCGCAGGCACACTACACTTTGCGGCATCTGGTTTTTCAAGCAAATGGAAGATGCGTCAACTCAATCGATCGCCTCGATACACAACACGCTGGGATGAGTTGCCAGTCGTTACTTCGTAAACTCAAAAATGTAATTACGGTGGACTTCGCCAACTTTGCGGTAAGGTTGTTTGTCAAACTCTTGAATAGGAAAACGCTTGGAACGTTCAATGAATGAGCCCGAATAACCAAGTTCAGCAAGTTGTTCCACAATTGGAAAGACAGCACATTCATGAATCTCAACAAGAATGAGGGGTTTGTCTTCAATAAGAAATTGCTTAGCGCCTTCAAAAACAGCGTTCTCATGTCCTTCAACATCACACTTTAGGAACTTGACGGGCCTTCGCAAAGAATCTCTAAGAGCATCAAGTGTTGACATTTCAACTTCAATTGACTCGCTCTCGACATGTTCAGTTGAGACAGATTCAATTGAGCCGCCACCATGGCCTGCATAAGCTCTATTGAACGTAGTAACGCCGCATGTATTCGACAGCGCTGTCATTCGCAAATCGACATTTGGCAACTTAAACAAACGCTCAACTTCTTGAATCGTTTGTTTGAGTTCGGGTTGCGCCTCAAACGCTACGACGGTTCCCGAATCGCCAACAACTTTAGAAAGCCAATACGTAAAGACGCCGCGATTTGCACCAATATCTAAAACAGTAGCGCCGCTTAAATCAAGTGATTTGATGAACGCAATCGAATCTCGCTCAGTTCGATTTGCATATCGCCAAAAGCGATGTCGATGTTTTAGTGATGACCAAAGAGATATTGGCATAGAAGGAATTGAGTTATACCAAATTAAAAATCATTTTGTGCTTGTTGACAGATTTGTTCGTTCAACGATTTCGGATGATTCAATCTGTAAGGTTTTAGATTCAGAAAGAAGTTAATCAGCGTAGAAAAAAACTCGATGTTTTTGTTAACAACAAGGAGGCAGCAATGCGAATGATATGCACGATAACGGTAGTGACGGTGTGTTCAGCAATGCTTGCAATGAATGACTCCCCACCAGAAACAATCGAGTTAACAGGAACCGTGCGAGATTTCAAAGAGCGCGGTTCATGTGGTGGTGGTCATCCAGATTTCGAAGTATATCCTTCGAAGGGGTATGGACAATATTGCAAAAACATTGCAACCCAACTTGGCGAGGACGATTTGCCCGTCTTTGTCGGAGGCGGAAAGAAGGTGAAGCGGCAATGCAAGGATAGTCAAGGGCGGCCCATTTGTTGGACGCTCTACAATCCAGAACTAGGCGATACGCCGATTCGATTCAGATGCGGGACATCGACCGGTGGCATCGAATCAACAGACTCATTTAACCAGTGGTACCGAGATGTCGACGGTGTCAACATCTCAATTCCAATCTCGCTGACATTGGTTGAACAGCATGATGGTTCGTATGTCTTTGATGACGAGCTTGACCCGCTCTATCAATCACTTGGCGGCTTCTTCCCAATTGAGCATCAAGGGTGGGGGAACCCAGATGGTTGGCCAGACCGAAACTTTCACTTCACTCTCGAAATACATACATCATTTACATATAGAGAAAGTGATGCGCAATATTTCAAGTTCATTGGAGATGATGATGTTTGGGTCTTTATCGATGGACAACTTGTCATTGACTTAGGCGGCATCCACGGTGCCACACAACAATACGTCGATTTATCTCGCCTTGATCTCGAAGAAGGTGAAACGTACTCGCTTGATTTCTTCTTTGCAGAACGACATCGAACGGAGTCAAACTTCCGATTTCAAACAAACCTCATGTTTGAAGAAGTTGAAATGCCAGTGACGTATGACTGATTAATACTTGGGTTTCACTTGGTGGATTGGGATGTTTACCGTTCTTACTTGCGTAAACTGACGGTGCCCATCTCGTCCACTGTGATACCCATATCCAGATTGGCAAGCACCAACCCAAGGGGTGCCTTCAGCACCACCACACGCCTTATTAATGCCGACCATTCCCGTTGTGAGTTGGCGGGCAATTGAAACTGCATGATCGACTTCGCCAAACACCGCACCACCTAAACCGTATGGCGTGTCGTTCGCAAGTTCGACAGCTTCTGTGTCATCAGAAACACGTTGGATGCAACAGACTGGTCCGAACGTTTCATCATGCATGATTCGCATGTCATGTGAACACCCAGTGAGCACTGTTGGCTTGATAAAGTTTTCATTAGTCGTTCCACCGCATCTCACTTCAGCACCATCTTCAATCGCTTGATCGAGCTGTTGGACCACGATGTCTCGTTGTGCTTGGCTCACCATTGGACCTATTGCAACTTCTTCGTCAGATGGATTGCCTTGTTTTAGATCTTCTGTTTTAGAGATGACGAGTGATTCAAACTCATCTGCAATTGCATCATTGACGTAAATGCGTTCAGTGCTCACGCAGACTTGCCCAGCATTTCTGAAACTGTTGTGAACAGCAAATGATGCAGCAGCTTCAATGTCTGCATCGTTTAACACGATGAGGGCATCTTTGCCACCAAGTTCAAGAATGACTCGTTTTAAGTCAGGACCACACGCAGTAAGGATGTTCGCGCCAACTTCACGAGAACCGGTGAATGTCACAAGATTAATGTCTGATGCAACGAGTGCTTTCCCTTGATCGTCTGCACCATGAATGACTTGAAGGACGCCCTCAGGCAACACTTCATTGAGAATGTCAGCATATGCTTGCCCAACCAACGGCGTTTCTTCAGACGGTTTGAAGATGACAGTGTTTCCTGCAACGAGTGATGGAAGGATGCATTGTTGCGGCATCAGCATTGGAAAGTTCCACGGCGTAATTGCAGCACTTACACCAAACGGGTCACGATACACAAGAGACTTCGTGTTATCGTCAATCACTTCTTCTGGCAGAAACGCTTCGTATGCGCTTTCAACCTCAGAGGCAAACTTTTGTGCGCCATATGCAGCTTCACCCTGAGCTTCTTTCGTGCTCTTTCCCATTTCTGCTGTGATAAGTGAGCCAATTCGCTCTGCCTCAGCTTCAAGGCGTGTTGCGACGGGTTTGAGCATCGCAACTCGGGCATCTAAACCCAACTCTGCCCACGGTTTTTGAGCCGCTCGCGCTTTAGCGACGATTTCAGGAATCTCATCAACCGGTGTAACTTTTACGGTTCCAACAATCTCTTGTGTTGCAGGGTTGATTGACTCGAGTAGGGTTTTTGTGGCAGTGGTCATATTTTGCTCCTTACTAATGGGCTAGACATTATAACGCAGATATTCCTTGGTTTTGCTTCTCTGTTAAACTATGCTTCTTGAATCAAATGAAGCAGGAAACATCCAACTCATCTTCCGAACTTCTTGTGGTGACCTTTTACCGCTTCGCATTACTTGAAGATTTTGAATCAATGCAAGAGCCCATCGAGCAGTTCTGCAAAAAGTGCGACGTTCGTGGCATCATTTTGCTAGCCAAGGAAGGTATCAACTCAACAATTGCAGGCCCTAAAGAGGGCATTTACCAAGTGCTTACATTTTTGAAAGAAAATGAACGGCTTTCCAACTTGACTTGGAAAGAGTCATATGCAACTGAACAACCATTTAGAAAACTTAGGGTCCGCTTAAAACAAGAGATTGTCAAAATGGGCGTTGATGGAATTGATCCCAATAAGATTGTCGGAACATATGTCAAACCGAAAGATTGGAACGAACTCATCTGCAACCCCGATGTAGTCGTGATTGATACTCGGAATGATTACGAAGTGAAGATTGGCACATTTAAAAATGCCATTGATCCAGATATCGAATCATTCAGCGAGTTGCCCCAATGGGTTGAACGAAACATTGATCACGAATCTCAACCCAAAGTAGCAATGTTTTGCACTGGCGGGATACGTTGTGAAAAATCGACTGCATACTTAAAGGAGCAGGGCTTTGAAGATGTCTTCCATCTTGAGGGT
>JAERSY010000124.1 GCA_016845245.1 Phycisphaerae bacterium | reverse complement strand
GACCTGGTACCGGACCTGGTACCGGGTCTGACCCTTAGTTGCAGGGGCCCCAATCTGAGACGACGGTTAACAAATCGGAAACATTGACGATGCCGTCATTATTCACATCAGCTTCTTGATCATTCGTACCCCATACTGAGATGATTTCGAGGATATCTGAGACATTGACGTCACCATCACCAGTCACATCAGCAGGGCAGTCAACACCACCACAATTGTCATCAAAGACATTTCCGCCACCATCAACCCAATTGCCATGAATATCTTCTGGATGATTATCACAAAAGTAGGTATTACTAATCGTTGGACCAACTGAACCGTTATTTAACGCAAAGACGCCGCCACCCAACTTCGCTTCATTATGAACAAAGCGGCAGTTAAGAATTTGCGGAGTTCCGTCAGTATGCAAACCGCCACCAACAGGTGAAACGCCATTTGTAATCGTAAATCCATCAATGACAGTATTACTTAATGCGTTGTCATACATTCTCACCACTGAAGCTGTATTGCCGCCATCAATGATTGTGACTTCAGGACCGTCAGTGCTTTGAAGCGTAATTGCATTGCCTTCAAAATCAATATTTTCATAGTACGTGCCGGGTGATACAAGAACCGTATCACCAGAACCAGACGCTTGAAGCGCTTCACTAATCGTCGCAAAATCACCACTCGGACCAACGTGCCATGTGTCTAAGGTGCAATCGCCTTCATTAAAGATATGTCGCTCAACTTGATAGATCGATGCAGGGCCTGAGCCAGACACTTCCTGCGCCCATACAAAGAACACGACATCTTCTGTGCTTGCAGCAGAAGCGCTATTCAAAGTCATTGTAAACTCGACTTCGACAGACTCACCAGCACTTACGTTTACCTTCGTGCTCGTTGCATCCATGAAACAACCATAGTTGTACCCACCCGATGGAATAAACTTAAGAATCTGCGCACAATGAATAATCATCTGTTTACTCGTGCCACTTGATTCGATTCCAATCGTTGCACCGATGTCATATGTATTGCTGTTCACTGGCTCACCACAAACATCAATCACTACATCCGTCCCTTGGTCGACAAGTTGAAGGTACCGGTTTCGCAGTTGTTGATAATTCGCATTGGGACTCCCATATGAACCCGCTTGTGAATATGTACCACTCATCCAAACCGTTGGATAACCAGGAACACTGTAAAACGACTGACGAATGTTACCCCACGTCGTTGCATATGCATCTCCACCATGAATCTGCATCGAAAACATCGAGTCAGGAAACTCATCCATGAGTAGCATCAATCCATATGCAACATCTGGGCAATAGCCACACCATGTCGCAGTGAAATTTTCTCCCATGACCTTACGGGGTGCAGACTCAGCAGGTGCACACGGCATCGTTGCAATAACTGCAGTACATAAAAGCGTTTTTAAGTTCATCAACCTCTCCTATTGATCATCCCATTGCATGACTGGGTACAAGTGGTACGGATACAAATCGCCACCATCTTGCAACTCACTAACTAAAACTAACAACGTATCATTGCCCCACAAATGACACACGCCTGTAACACAATCAATGTTAAACAAGTTGTCGTTAACCGAACCATCTGAGGTCTTTAACACACTCATCACAGGATACAACGTTTCCTCAAACGTCATATGATTATCATTCCAACAAACATTCCCCGCCCAACTTCGTCCACCACCGAAAATATCATACGTAACTGACCAGTTATCAAGCGAACCAAACATTGGGCCACGGTTTGCCATGATTGCAAAATCTGAAGAGCCCTGATTCGACCACTGTGTGTTCATCCGCTCGCCAATAAGCGGCATTGAAGCATATGAAACATTGCAACCAGCGCCGCCATCAGACAAGTCCACCTCGAAGTTTTCATCCCAATACGAATCCTCTGGCACATTTCGAGCGTTGTAGTCGTAGTTATCCATCGCAAACACTTGATAGTTTGGCTCTCTGTCTGAGATAAGCCGGTCAGCGTTGTACAAATTTTCCATAATCGCTAGCGAATGCACGTTATCAGTCGAGTTTGCAACCTTATCTTCCGCGCCTCGGCCTTTAATCTCTTGGCCTTGAAAGGGCAATCGGTCCGTCAAGCCAGGCGTTGGGAATCGACCTTCATTACCAGCCGCCCACGTAAGCCAACCAGAATGAATCGAACGAATGCGGGAAGCATCCTTCTGGAGCAGCGCTGATTCTCTAGCTCTGCCCAGAGCAGGCATCAATACGCTCAACAGCAATGCAATGATGGACATCACAACAAGCAGTTCAATCAGCGTGAATCCAGTTCGGCGATGAGTCAGAATTCGTTTCATTTCAATACTTTAATATAGTGTAAAAATAGGGGGTTTCAAACTAAAAACGAAATGCTTATCAATCTATACGCGTATCTGAGGTGTCCGTATACAAATCTAAGTAAAAATCTCTTAACTTTCTGCCTTTAACTTCCCGCTCCCGACCATGCAAAAAGCCGAATGTGTCAAACATCGAAATCGCAGAAACGCGTTCGATTCGGACATCAAGTACAACTTTTAAGAACTCACGCTCCTTGCAAAACGCAATTGCATGCTCCATTAATCGAGTGCCAATGCCATTGCGCCTGAACTCATCTCGCACGCGGAGCCGGCGCATTTCAGCAGCATCATTATCAATGCGTTGCACACCAATCATGCCCACAATGATGTCATCGATCTCTGCAACCCAAAAGCAACTGTCCTTACATTCAAAGTAGCCCTCAATGAGATGGTCTAAATCTGCGCCAGTATCATTTTCGCGAGTCTGTCCTTCAAGACGGCTCTTCTCGAACAAATCGCGAAGCGTTGGAATGTCCTGCTCCTTAGCTGTGCGAATTGCCATCGACTCTTGATTGATTGTTTTGTTTTCTTTAGACATGTTCAATCCATGACTTCGTGAAACGCAACTGTTTGAGATTGCGAATCAAAAGTAGCCACAGTGTAACTTTTTGCTCGATGGAGTGCTCCCGGATTGATACAACGCGTGTTCTTGACCATTTCATCACGGGTTTCGTGTGAGTGACCATGGAAAATCACATCAATTTCATCGTTATCAAGCAACGACTCATACAAATGAAAATCATCGCCATGAAGACAGCCGAACCCAATACCACCAAGTTTAAACTCATAACAGGGGTGCACAACTTCGACTTCCATCAGCTCGGCGTAATCATGCAATCGCCGCACAACATCACAGTTCCCAAAGAGTAACTTCACTGGGTAACCCACACACTCATCGATGACTTCAAATGTTTCTACGTCACCAAGATGAATCATTTCATCACACCCGAGTGACTGCAAAAGTTTCAGTGCTGCTCGAGTCCTGACACGCTCCCCATGTGAATCAGACAGAATGCCAATTAGCGCCATGAACTTCCCGGCTTTACAAACTCGCTAATCCACGTTTGATATTGCTGTTCAAACACATCAACATCTTCTGTAAAGAAGCGCAACCAATACGACGGACTTACTCTTCTACGCTTCAATGTCCCATCAAGGGCTTGATGAAAAATGTTTAACATTTGCTCGCGATGTACACCGTCATCAGCTTCAATAAGAAAACTAGTAAGCCCCCACAACTGTGCGTAGTACCCGAGCAAAGACGAACGACTGTCATTCAATAACGCTGAGGGATTACTCGACATCACTTCAGAAAGGGGGGACAACCGCTTTGCATTCACCAATTTTCTGAGCGAACTCAATCGATCCCAGTTGCTAGTTGGCTCAAACTGAATTGAACCATTACGCATTCTGAACCCTTCCATCCATGTGCCAATGCCTTCGTCAAGCCATGTTGGGAGGTCTGACAAAAAGATTGCTTCAGCATATTGATGCCAACCCTCATGCGCCGCAATCCGAAGCGTTGTCCTAGACCTGCCTCGCCTATCTAAATCATAGAGCACTGCAACTCCATCAATTGTCAATCCTCCACGTCCCAAACTAAACCATTGCTCTGCATCTCTACCGAGCATGTCCTGAACCTTCATTCGCCACTGCGATTGCGATTGAAACAAAAACACGTCCATGCGTCTATCTGGGTATGGAAGTGGCCCAAACACAGTTGCGTAGTGATCAACGAGTTCTTCATAAAACGTTGGAAGCAACTCAAGAATGTGTTCATATTGAATGGTCGTATAGATATTCCAATATTCAGTTTGAATATGTACGCCATCATTCCCCTCGAACACCCACGGCGTAACCGAAAATGTGACTTCATCATCAACGACTGGCGACACCGTGACTTCATGCGTATCGATTGTCGTCGTTTGACAATTCGTGCAAACAGCAAGAAGCCATACTAGAAACGCAATTCGATTCATGTCGCTTTCGCCTCAAGCGCACTTTTAAGCTCTTCTTCTGCTTGCATCAGCAAATCTCTCGATTCTTGAACAATGTGTTCTGGCGCGTTGTTGACATAACTTTCATTACTGAGACGCTTTTTCATTCCATCAATCTTCTTTTCGAGAGCAGTTATCTCTTCATCAAGTCGTGCCATTTGAGCATGTGCTTCTTCTGCATCAAACATGTTTGATAGATAAACGGTTTGCCCTTCAATTTGGATTGGCATACCGTCTTTAACGTCGCTGCCTTCAAAGATATTGTCTAGACCCGCAAGTGTACACAAAGAAACTTCATGTTCAATTGCAAGCTTATGCAATGAACCCGAAAGCGTGACATCAATCCTACGCTTTGGTTTCACACCGCTTGATGCGCGCGCGCCTCGTATAGCAGTCACAATCGTTTGCATCGCTTCGAAAGATGAAACAACGTCAGCGTCAAGTTCAATTGCGTCAACCTTTGGCCAAGTCGCAAGCGCAAGAACATCACTTCCATCTAACTCGAGCCCTTCAATTGAACCTTGCTCGATGTCACATAGATAGCTCCACATCGCTTCAGTAACGAATGGGCACACGGGATGTAACAATCTGCAAATGACATTCAGCACAGTCAAAAGTGTTCGCTGTTGGTGCGGGTTATCTTTGATAGTTGGCTTGATGGCTTCTAAATACCAATCGCAAAAATCTCGCCACAACAAATCATAGAGCGTTTCAGCAGCAAGATTAAACTGATACGTTTCTAGCGCATCGTTCAACTTATATGTCGCATCGACGATTCGAGAAAGCATCCAAACGTCAACAGGTAACAAGTCTTCTTTTTGCACATTGGATGCAGGAGATGAAATGTTCAACAGCGCAAATCGAGCGCTATTCCAAAACTTGTTTGCAAAGTTCCGGCCCACATCGAATCGAGACGACGTGTTCACTGCAAGGGGGGTTTCCTCGGTGTCTTCGGAAGCGCCAATGAGCAAGCCATACAAGGTCGATATCTTCTTCGATTCATCTGCAGGACTGGTCTGGATTGGAGCCATGACTTCGTGCCCGGTTTGTGACTTGACATATGCCGGTTCAAATGTTTTCCCTGAGTGTGGGCAGATCAAATCAATACTCAACCGAACATCTTGGGTTCCTGTTGATAACTGCGTAAGTGCGTAACGCATCGCATCTGCACCATGCGTTGAAATAATGTCGCGAGGGTCAACACCATTGCCAAGCGACTTACTCATTCGTTGTCCAAATCCATCTTGAATCATGGGGTTGATAAAGACATCAGCAAACGGCAAATTCCCATTCAAGAAATAACGATTGAGCATCGTCATTCGACTCACCCACAACGTAATAATGTCACGCCCAGTCACAAGCACACTTGTCGGATTGAACGTTTCGAGCAAACCCACTGTGTCTGGGAACGCTGAAGGGTTCGGCCAACCCATTGTCGAAAGTGGCCACAGCGCAGAACTGAACCACGTGTCGAGCACGTCTTCATCTCTCATAAACCCATCATCGATGAGCGCCTGTTCGACTTCATCGAATCCACCACGAACGCAGACATAGACCGTTTGAGTTTGCGTAGATTCATCAGACTCCGTTGCAAACGCCGTAGAGTTGTCTGCCTTGTGGGGAAACTCAATGGCATCATCAATTGATAATTCTTTCGTCCAAATCGGAATCTGATGTCCCCACCAAAGTTGCCTTGAGATACACCAATCTCTCAAATTCTCATGCCACGCTTGAAATGTCTTTGAATAACGGTGGGGCTGAAAACGCAATCCGCCATCACCATTTCGGCTTCCGCCTTCTCGTTCTGGCGGCGAGCCCTCATATTGTTCAGGCGTGAGCGCTCTTAACGCTTCACCGCCAAGCTTATCATCAGTTACGCGAACATACCATTGGTCGCTTAGATAGGGCTCAATTGGAACATGACTTCGATAACTATGACCAACGCTATGGTCATATGACTTAATGTCTTCAAGTAAATCATTTGTTTTGAACCACTCGATGATTGCTTTTCGAGCGTCCTCTCGTGAAAGCCCAAGAAACTGTTCCGCTTCACTTGAGCAATCTTCCCATCCATAATGACAACTGATACTTCCGTCACTTGCCATGATGTTGATGACCTCAAGCTCGTGACGCAAACCAATCTCCCAGTCGTTTGGATCATGTGCTGGTGTCACTTTTAGGAATCCAGTTGCAAATGCCGCCTTTGGATCATCACCATCGCCCGGCATCACGACGTACTCGTCTTCAACGATTGGAATGATTCTCCCAACGATTGGCAAACGAATTGATTTGCCTTTCAGGTCGCCTGCTCTTGGGTCATTCGGATTAACAGCAACCGCAGTATCGCCGAGCATCGTTTCTGGCCGAGTTGTTGCAACAGTTACAGTTCCACTTCCATCTTCAAGCGGATACTGAAGATAGTACATGTGGCCTGCAACCTCTTTCATTTCAACTTCGTCGTCAGCAAGCGCAGTCAATGTCACAGGGTCCCAGTTCACGAGCCGCTTGCCACGATAAATCAGGTCTTCTTGAAACATCTGAAAAAATGCTTCTCTGACTGCTGCAGTACAGACTGGATCCATCGTGAATCGAGTTCTGTCCCAATCGCATGATGCACCAAGAGATTTGAACTGCCGGAGAATGGTCGCTTCATACTCATCTTTCCATTCCTGCACGCGGCCCACAAACTCAGTTCGTTCGAAATCCGTACGCTTCTTGTTTTCCTGTTGCATCAGGCGTTTTTCAACAACTGTCTGCGTTGCAATCCCTGCATGGTCTGTACCCGGCATCCAGAGGGTGTTGCGACCGCTCATTCGATTCCAACGAATGAGCACATCTTGAAGCGTACTGTTCAATGCGTGGCCAATGTGGAGTGGGGCAGTCACGTTTGGTGGCGGAATAAGAATCGAAAACTGCTCAGAGTTACTTTCAGCTTCAGCATGACCAATGTTTGCATCATCCCATTTTGCAATAATTCCCGCCTCAATCTCTGATGGGGCGTATGATTTAGGGATGGAATCCCGCTCAATGACTTGCTCACTCATAACACGCATCATACTCGCACTAAGCATTGTTGCACTCTTGCAAAACTGCAAGAATGAGGATTCTCCGCAACCACAAGGAATCACTATTGAGAAGCGGGCAAGATCAATCGAAAGCGCGATGGAGTATCTAGATTCTGGTCAAGTTGTGAAGGCACTTGCAATCACTTCTGTCCTCGTCAAGGAAGATGCGAACTCGCCCGATTCTCAAGAAACGCATGGGCTTGTATTGCTTGCAAGCGCAGATCAGTTTGAGAAAGACAACTTGCCAGACAACGCCCTCATTGAAAGAGAGAGGGCACTTGAGGCATTCGAGATTGCGTGCAGCTTGCTGAACGATCCAACACTTCTCTCGCTATCAACTGGGCAACTTGCACACATGCTCGGCGACAACGCCAAAGCAAAAACGTACTACCTTAATGCTCATCAAGCAGATGCCGAAGATGAGCGAGCTTCTTTTTTTCTTGCACAAATGGCAATGCTCAATGAAGATTGGGAAGAAGCTCAAACATGGATTAATGAAAGCATTGCACGAAATGATGTTGAGCCATACACATTGCTCTCTTCTGGACTCATCGAAGCTGCACTTGGAAATATCGACGTTGCAGTAACGCGTGCTGATCAAGGGTGCAAGCAAAAACCAAACGATGAAAACTTACGCTTTATGCAAGCCCGAATTTATCGCATGGCAGGGGAGCCGCATCGCGCACTCGAAATCCTTGCTCAACTTTCAGAGCCACTTAAAAGCAGTCCACTCGCTGAAGAAGAGCGAGTGCTCTGCAATGAAGTAATACGCAATGAAGTAATACAGGGAGGCACCTCATGAATCTCGTCTTTATACTCGCACTTTTAGCCGGACTCCTCCTCATCATGGGAATTGTGGCGATTGTGGTCATTCTTGCCGTCGCAAAGCGTTCCAAAGCAAGAATCTTGACTCCAGAAAATCGTGAAAATCCTGCCACCGATGAGTCAAACGCATGGGAAGAAGCGGGAAAACGCCTCTCTGAGGACGATTCATGAACTTACGAGACAAACAACCGTAATGGAAGGTTGCGAGTATGCTGAAGAAGGGCATCCAAATTGCCGATGTGATGCAATACGTATCCCTCTCAGACGCTAAACGCTAAGGAAAATTCTATGCTTCTAAAAACACGGATATTGACAACTTCACTCATGCTGCTCGTTTCGGTCCAAGGAGTGTTTGGACAGAGTGTGTCTGCCGCAGAATGGTCAAGCCGTGTTTGGCAAGCCGCTTCTGATGGGAACTGGGATGCCGTTGACAACCTTTTAAACAAAGTTCCAGAATCAAGCGATGATGTCGCATCCGTGCTGAGCGAACAAATTGAAGCGTATCGCTCACATCAAGAAAAATCGATGCAGTCATCTGTCTCCGATCGAGATGAAGCCATTGTTGAAATGAAAGCACACCTTGAAGAAGAAGAAATTCTTCAAGCTATGCAAAAAGCAGTTGAAGCACAAACGCTATCGAAGAACTTAGACACTGTCATGTTTGACGAAGATGTCCAAGCAGTCGTTAACAGAACGAAGAAAGAAATCAACGCATTAGTTAAATCAGGGAACTTGCTCACAGCACAAACATTGATGTATTACCTTCGCACGTTTTATGAAGACACTGCAAGGCGAGATTTGTACGAACGATGGAATGCACGGCTTGAAGAAATCACACTTGAGATTTCATTACTAAGACAATACGCGCCTAAACATTTACATGACTTAAAATCGAAACGTGCTGAGCTTCTTGGTGACGACCTGCCTGAAGAGTACAACGATCAAGCAGGGGACAATTGGGAAGAACGCATTGATGGCATTGAGCCCGCCATGCTCATTAGAGCTATCGATATCGCAACAGCGGAACACATGAATCATGTCTCTTGGGAATCGCTCATAAAAAGTGGCTTGCAATCTGTTCGCAATCTTGGCGAAATGCCAGTGATCGCTGAAACATTCAGCAAAGCTGATGACCGCGCGATGCGAAACATGTGGATTGACGCAGTCGATGAAGAAATCGATTCACTCCCGCAATATCTCAAACACATCCCTGGCAAGCGCGTGCTTATTCAATCGCTAGAGCGACTACTCCAAGTCAATGACAATGCAATGGAACTTCCCGTTGGCGTCATTATCCGCGAGTTTGGTGATGGCTCAATGAAAGAACTCGATAAGTACAGTGCAATCATCTGGCCTGATGAATCAAGGCGATTCGAACAACAGACTGAAGGACGTTTTGTAGGCGTCGGCATTCAGATTCGTGAGAATGAGAATGGCGAAATCATGATTGTCAATCCAATTGAGGGCTCGCCAGCGTACTACGGCGGCATCCAACCTGAAGATGTCATCCTTAAGGTAAATGGCAAGTCTGCAAATGGGTGGTCTTTGAATGACGCTGTTGACAGAATCACTGGGCCAAAGGGGACCATCGTTACGTTAACGATTCGAAGACCTGATCACGACGATCCAATCGAGTACCAACTCACACGAGACTCAATCAAACTCCATTCTGTTCAGGGATGGTGGAAGAAAGAACTCGATGACGATGGCCAGCCAGTTTGGGATTGGATGATTGATAAAGACAACAACATCGGATACATCAAACTAACGAGTTTCTCTGAAGAATCGTATGGCGATATCCTTGATGCAATCCAAGAGATTAAAAATGAAGGCAAACCAAACGGACTTATCCTTGACCTTCGTTATAACCCTGGCGGCTTGCTCCCATCTGCACGAAGAGTTGCAAACTTGTTTGTACAAAACGGCACAATCGTGAGTGGTGAAACTGCTGATGGAAAGCAACTCTTTAACATGCGAGCACTTCCAAATCGAGCGTTCCTCGCTGATTGGCCAGTTGTCATCTTAATCAATCAGGGCTCAGCTTCAGCAAGCGAAATCGTTGCGGGATGTGTCCAAGCACACGATGCAGGCATCATTGTTGGACAACGCTCTTGGGGTAAGGGTTCTGTTCAAACAGTCCACCCAATTTCAAAAGAGTCTAGCGTTAAGTTAACCACACAGTATTACAGACTCCCATCACCTGATGGCGGAAAAACACCTGGGCGACTCGTACACAAACGAGATGGTTCAACTGATTGGGGCGTTGTTCCAGATGTTGAAGTCAGAATGTCGCCTAGCCAGATTAGCCAGTCAAACAAATTGCGCGCAGATGCTGACATCATGCTCGTCGATACTGTTGAGAGACCAGACATCAATGAACTCCTCAGTGAAGGCATTGACCCTCAACTTGAAACTGCACTACTCATTCTTAGAGCAAATGCACTTTCTAGAATTGTCGCTGACCACCGTCAAGCAAAACTCGACTAATCGATTCTGTTTAGTGTATCATCGCACCCATGTTTATCCACTGCGCTATTGCATTACTGATTGCATGCACTCAATCTGACCACCACAAGTTTGGGCTAAAAGAAGCTCAACCACGAATTGATGGCACTATTCGTGTGTGCACTTACAACGTCCTTAACTTGTTTGACCATACCAACGACCCTACACTTGAGGGCGAGTTTGATGACATGGGCGATAACCCCGGCCCAACATCCATTGCACGATGCAAAGAACTTGCCAGCGCGATTCGCAAAGTCGATGCCGATATTCTTGCATTACAAGAAGTGGAATCGCTTGAAGCGCTCAACTGGTTTAATGATACGTTTCTAAAAGATATGGGGTACGAACACGTTGGTTCACTTGACGCGGGGTATTACCGCGGCGTCGAACAAAGCGTGTTAAGCCGGTTTCCGATTCGACACATCATCAATTGGCCGAATGAATCCTTAAGCGATCTAGAACGAATTGGACCGAACTGGACTGAGGTACCTCGCGGAACTGATGAGATTACGTACCAACGGTCTCCCTTGTGTGTCACGATTGAAGCGCCAAATGACTACACACTGACATTGTTTGTACTCCACCATAAAGCAGGGCGGAACACGAATTGGCATAGGGAGTACGAAGCGTTAAAAACGATGGAAAAAGTCCATCACTTAATGACTAAAAACCCAGACGCAAACGTCATGGTCTTGGGCGACTTTAACGCAGCACCTTGGGATAAGTCTGTGAAGGTCTATCTTGAAGGCGGCCTCGTTGACACGATGGCTCATCGAAGTACAAACGTGCAATACGATGAAGACGCTCCGCTTTACAAAACGCACACAAGTGATCGCATCATTGATTACATCTTGCTGAATCCGGCTGCGTACCGCGAGTTTGTTCCCAAAAGCGCGTTTATCCTTGGCACGTCTGCTGAAGACTACAACTGGCGAAGCGACCCAATCCCTTCCGGATATGCTTCAGACCATTATCCACTTGCAATTGACTTGGTTCCAAAAGAA
The DNA here is from genome assembly GCA_016845245.1 of Phycisphaerae bacterium. GTDB lineage: Bacteria > Planctomycetota > Phycisphaerae > Phycisphaerales > SM1A02. Next base: position 1,283 of record JAERSY010000124.1, on the reverse strand, counting down.
GGAAAGGGCGTGCTCACTCAAGCCCATCCGTGGCCAGCGTACTCAGCACCCGCCCCAAAGCCCGAAAAAGAAGTCAACACCGTTCCACTTGGCGACGCATCGTTCATTGCGTCAAAGAAAAGTGACAAGTTTCACAAAGCGAGTTGTCAGAATGTAAAGAACATCTCTGCTGGAAACAAGATCGGTTTTGAATCGCGCAGCGACGCAACTGAAACGAAACGCGTTCCAGCAAAGTGCTGCTCACCTTAACGGTTACTTAGAAGACGTTTTACTTCTTCAACATCTTTATCGCCGCGACCTGACACGTTAATGACAAGATGTTCATTTTCTGACATCTCTTTTGCCACTTTTAGTGCGCCGGCAACGGCATGTGAAGATTCTAATGCTGGGATGATGCCTTCTGTTTCGCATAACAACTGGAACGCATCAAGGGCTTCATTGTCATCAACCATAATGTAAGACGCAATGCTTGCATCTTGCCAATACGAATGCTCTGGGCCAACTCCGGGATAGTCCAAACCAGCTGAGCAGGAGTGCACATCTTGCGTCTGTCCATCTGCATCCTGCAATACGTAACTTTTTGAGCCATGTAGGACGCCGGGTTCACCTAAACACAATGGCGCGGCATGTTCACCAATCGCCTGTCCGCTTCCGCCAGCTTCAACACCAATGAGTTTGACACCTTCGCCAACAAACGGCGCAAAGATGCCAGCCGCATTTGAGCCACCGCCAACGCATGCAACAATGCAGTTTGGAGGGGCACCAAACGCTTCTAAACATTGCGCTTTTGCCTCGATGCCAATCACCGATTGTAGTTCTCTTACGATGAGCGGAAAGGGGTGTGGCCCAACGACAGAACCGAGGATGTAATGCGTGTCTTCGACAGACCCCATCCAATCTCTCATCGCCTCATTTGTGGCATCTTTGAGCGTTTTTGAGCCCGAGTCAACGACATGGACCTTCGCTCCAAGAAGTTCCATCCTAAATACGTTGAGCGCTTGCCTGCGGACATCTTCTGCGCCCATATAAACTTCACAATCTAGCCCTAACTTTGCACATGCAGTCGCGGTTGCAACACCATGTTGGCCTGCGCCAGTCTCAGCGATGATTCGACGTTTGCCTATGCGCTTTGCAAGAAGCGCTTGTCCAAGTGTGTTGTTAATCTTGTGCGCGCCTGTGTGTGCTAAATCTTCACGTTTCAACCAAATTGTTGGACCGCCAATATGCTCAGTTTATCCAGTCGCCTTCGTCAGCGGCGTCGGACGCGCAACATACTCTGCGAG
>JAERSY010000123.1 GCA_016845245.1 Phycisphaerae bacterium | reverse complement strand
TCCTTACATCACATATTTGCTAGGAACGGCGTACCAGCGTATGGGAGAGCATGAAGTAGCGACGCCCCTATTGCAAGCACCGATGCCTGGACCCCCCATCTGGAATGACCCGTGGCTTAGAGGTGTTGAAAGCATGAAACTCGGTTTTGCTGCATCTCTTACTAGAGCGACTCAAAAACTTGATCGTGGGAACCTAGATGGAGCACTCGGTGATTTAAAGAAACTGCATCAAAAGTTCCCAAAGGATGCCACGGTTACAAACAACTTGGGTTCGGTTTATATACAACTTGGTAAGCCGCAAGAAGCGATTAATGTCATAGCAAAGGGCTTAGAGCATTCACCTAGCCACGCCCCTTCTCACTTTTCAATTGGGTTGGCGCTTATGCAATTGCAAGCTCTTGATAAAGCAGAAGAGTCATTGTTAAGAGCAATTGAATATCAGCCCGCGTTTGCTCCCGCATACGTTTCGCTTGGTCGAATTGCGTTGATGAAGAAGGATTTACAAAGCGCAAGAGATCATCTAGAACGTGCGATGTCAATCGGCACAAACAATCCTACAGATCGTCAGATGCTTGGGATGACGTACTTAGACCTACGTTTAAATGATGAGGCAATACAGCAGTTTGACTTAGTCTTGCAATCCAATCAATCGTTGACAATGAGTATTGGAGGCAAAGCAGTCGCGCTTTCTCGTCTTGGGCAATATGAAGATGCGATGAGTTTGCTAAGGGACGCCAATGAGCGGTTCCAAAACGATTCGCACATTCAAAGGGCGATGAATGTTGTGATTAACTCACGGAGGCCACAATGAGAACGCTTCTTCTTTGCGTCATTCTTTTAACGAGTTGTGCTGAGACTCCTATCCCATCTAAAGAAACGAAGAACACCCCTAACCCCTCTTGGTTTTCAGATGAAGCGGATGCGCGCAACGTTGCAGTTGAATGGATAAGCGGAGATTCGGGCTCCTTCAATATGCCTGAAATTATTGGAGGAGGCGGCGCGGTTTTAGATTATGACAAAGATGGTGATATGGATATCTATATTGCCCAAGGTGGCTCATTAGCCACCGCAGGTCAAGCATCAAATGTGCTCCTCAGAAACGATGGCGAGCGCTTTACAGACGTATCTGCGTTGAGCGGAGCAGATGATGGTGCTTATGGCATGGGCGTTGCGACTGGAGATTACAACAACGATGGCTTCGTTGACATCTATGTCACGAATGTTGGCGAAAATGTACTCCTTAAAAATAATGGCGATGGAACTTTTGAAGACGTGACAACAGCAGCAGGAGTTGACGACGATGGTTGGGGTGCGTCAACGGCGTTTGCAGACTTTGACCAAGATGGCGATTTAGATTTGTATGTCATCAATTATTTGAATTGGAATTATGAATTAGAACTAACTTGCTATAACGAAAAAGGGTTGCAAGATTATTGTTCACCAACCAATTACATGGCTCCTGCACGGGACACGCTGTATCAAAACAATGGTGATGGCACGTTTTCTGATGTCAGTGAGAGGGCTGGCCTAGGCACACGCTTTGGGACAGGTCTTGGAGTCCTTTGTCAAGATTACACAGGCGATGGTCTCATTGACATCTTTGTTGCCAATGATGGCATGCCAGATCAATTGTGGTTCAACAAAGGTGATTTTACGTTCGTGGATGTTGCTCCTCTTCGTGGGTGCGCATTAGACGATGAGGGTATTGCAAAAGCAGGCATGGGAGTGACGACTGATGATTTTGATTTCGACGGCGATTTTGACATCATCGTTTGTAACCTGACTGGAGAATCGGACTCACTCTATCGAAATGATGGCGAGTTTTTTACAGATGTCACTGCAAGACATGGGATACGCACAGCAACAAGACACACAACGCGCTTTGGTTTAGGGCTTGTTGATTTTGACAATGATGGATACTTAGACTTGTTTGAAGCAAATGGCAGAGTGCAACAGATTGGTTCGCCCTATGGCAATGACCCCTTCGCAGAACCAAATCACTTACTTAAGGGAGATGCTTCAGGATGGACACTCATTGAAGATGAAGCTGTCAAAGCAATTCATACTTCAAGAGGCGCAGTGTTTGCAGACTTCAACAATGATGGAAAAATGGATGTGTACGTCATCAATCGAGACGCCCCTTCTCAACTACTCATCAATGTACAAGAGAATCAGAATGAGTATGTGCTATTGTCTGTACTCAACTCAAATGGCGCGCCTGCACTTGGTGCCATTGTTCGCTGCAAAGTCGGTGACAAGATTGTCACAAAATCAGTTCAAACGGCGTACAGTTATCTCACCGCCAACGACCCAAGAGTGCATGTCGGACTTGGACAAGAAACACAGTTAAAAGATGTCACAGTTGAGTGGGTCAATGGCGAAACCACCGAATTTGGTGATTTAGAGGGTGGCATGCACGTCCTTCAACAGCCATAAGTTATTTATAATGCTTCTTTAGAAAAGGAGATTATTATGACATTTACACTTCCAGAACTCGGCTACAGTTTTGATGCTTTAGAGCCACATATTGACGCTCGAACCATGGAGATTCATCATGACAAACACCACGCTGGTTACGTCGCAAAGCTTAACGTTGCTGTAGACGGAACAGAGTTTGCAGATAAGTCACTGGGTGAACTCATTTCAAATCTAGACGCGCTCCCAGAAGAGATGAGAGGCGCTGTAAGAAACAATGGTGGTGGTCATTGGAATCACACCCTCTTTTGGAAGGTGATGGCTCCTGGAGACGGCAACGCACCGAGTGGCGAGTTTGCAGATTCAATTAACAACGCATTTGGCTCACTTGATGGCTTAAAGGAAGCGTTTGCAAATAGTGCAGCAACTCGTTTTGGTTCAGGATGGGCATGGCTCGTTTCTGATGCAAATGGATGCCTCACAGTCGTATCTACACCAAATCAAGATAATCCAATCATGGACAGTCAATGCTGCCCAATCTTAGGTATTGATGTTTGGGAACACGCGTACTACCTGAACTATCAAAACAGGCGACCTGACTACATCGACGCTTGGTGGAATGTGGTGAATTGGAGTGTTGTTGAGGAGTTTTGGGCGAATGCAAAAGCAGGTCAATCTTGCAGTTGCTGCGCGGGTTAACGTCCGAAAAATATTCCTAAATTTCTTGTTTAGACCCTTTAGCAAGCGATACACAACATCTTGTGTATCGCTTGTTGTTTGCACTACTACCCATCGCGCTCACAAAGTTGTTGATGGTGTGTTGAACAGTTCTAAAAAGTTATCACATCATGGTGGTTTGAGTGAATTTCCGACAAGTTTTAGACACGAAGGAAGGATTCAACATGCTCACAAAGAACCAAGTCATTGATGCAATCTGTAGATTAAACCCCACAGCCCCAATGCAGTGGCTCGCAAGTTTTGACCTTGCAGCGTTACGAGAATACTACGAGCATTTACTGATTACTTTAGAACCAAGAGGGTCCCGTGGTTGGGTCCGTCAAAACGATACACCAGCAATTGTAACTCGCAAACCTGCCGCATAACTCACACAATTGCCTTCAAGGGCCTGCCCCTCCCTTTGTCAGAGGTTGATGACTCCCCTCAAGCATCCTCTCACAGAGCGCGGGACAGGCCTTTGTCGTTTATGGGGAAAGTTATTCTTTTTCAAACTCTTGTTTAACGAGAGAGAGCTCTAGCAGAGATTTGACTCTTGCGAGGAGTTCTATCTTGTTCACTGGTTTGGTGATGAAATCATTTGTACCGCATTCAACAGCTCGTTCATAATCGCTGACCTCATTGAGAGCAGTCACCATGATGACAACGGTGTCTCGGGTTGATGGTTGGGATTTAATCTTCTGGCAAACTTCAAACCCGCTCATTCGCGGCATCATGACATCTAGGATGACGAGGTTGGGGCAAGATCGTTCGATTGATTCAATTGCTTCTACGCCATCTGACGCTGTACGAATAGAACACGGGAGTTCTTCGAGAAAAGCTTGCATCAATTCGAGATTTTGAGCGTTGTCGTCAACGAGCAAGATTGTCGCTGTTGAGAGGTCAATATCGAGAGCTGCTTCTTGGGTGGGCTGATTCACAAGGGTATGCTATCATGTGTCTTTTCTACGTGGTACTTGGAGCCCCCTCTAATGGCAAAATACTCACCGCCTTCAATTTGGACTGACGAATTTAACAAACCTAAGGTCGATGGGTTGCGAGATTTGTTAGATGCTGAACTCAAAAAGGTCTTTGATAAAGCGAAAAATAAAATTATGGAGCTCGGTGATGTCGAAGCAGACGTCGCTTGGTTTGGTGAATGTTGGTTTTGGTCTGTAACTTTCAATATCGAAGGCGACCAAGAGCCCTTAGCGATATTCATTCCTTCTGCTGAAGATTTTCAGATTGCATCCCCACTACAGTCTGATTTCCTAGAACAACTCTCTACAAGACGATTGAAGCGATTTGTTAGAGATGGTATTGAACTTGCGATGCCCCCCCATCAAACAAACTGGGCAATTTGGTCTGTTTCAACGATA
>JAERSY010000122.1 GCA_016845245.1 Phycisphaerae bacterium | reverse complement strand
AACAATAGAGTCATCGAGCACAACGAGGGAGTCGTCATTTCCGACGAGCCCACGCGTGATGTCGTAAATATGTGAAACCAAATCGCGCCGAGCAGCATCGTGCGTGATGAATGTGCGTAACCGCTGGTCCTTGTGGGCAATGAGTTCTGCTTTGACGCGAACCTCATTGAGTCCCTTTAAGTCATCTTTCGTGATGGAACCATCTTGAATCTTTTCCCAAAGCGTGTCAGCGACATTCCCACGAAGCGCGCCACCGATTGCTTCAAGCAATCCAAGAAACGCAGTTTCCGCTGTGTTTGGGATGTAACTGAAGTACGCGCGTTCGATGTCATCGCCAAGCACTGTGAGAATGCGAGATGCAAGATGCGCCCCAAGGCGTTTTCGCTGTTTGTAAATCAGTGGGTCATTGCCTCTGCTGAAATAGATTCGTTCAAACGAACATTGACGAAGTGGCAGGGGGTCAGTGAACGGTTTTTCAGTGATTGTGCCATCTCGTTTAATGACAATGATGTGTCCCGGTTCAACTTGCTTCACTTCTTCAGGGTCAACGTTAAAGACATTTGCGAGCGCGCCACGCTCTGAAGCGCACGCAATCACTTCATCATTCATGAGCATAAATGCAGGCCGAATGCCTGCAGGGTCTCGGCAGATAAATGAGTCGCCATTTCCAAGGAGTGCCCCAAAGACATAACCGCCGTCCCAATATTGTGCAGCCCGTTTGAGCATGTTTGTTAAATCAAGTTCTTTTGAGACATGTTCAGCGAGTGCTCGACCGCTGAGTTCACTATTGTTTTGGATGATTACATCTTGTTCATCGTTGAGGAAGTGACAGATTTTCTCAAGGATGACTTGCGTGTCGTTATCACCAACAGGGTCTAAGCCAAACTCAACAAGATTCTTGAAGAGTTCACTTGAGTTTGTCATATTGAAATTGCCAGCAAGGGCAATGTTTCGAGATGCAATGTTACTTTTCCGGATAAAGGGATGGCAGTTTGCCATGCTGTTTCCAGAATGTGTGCCGTACCTTAGGTGTCCAAGATACGCTTCGCCCAAGAAACGACACTTTTGTTTCGATTCGGTTTCATTATCATTTGAAACGGGGTTGTCGCTGAGCCGCTCTGTGTCTTCAGTAATGGCATCAAAGACTCGCTCAATCGCATTGTGTTTGTCAGAACGAACCCTAAGAAGGAAGGGGTCGCCTGCTGGCATGTCAAATTTCACGACGCCAAGTCCCGCGCCATCTTGGCCGCGGTTGTACTGTTTTTGCATGAGCAAATATGTTTTGCGTAGACCCCAAGCCGCGTCCCCATACACCTCTTGGTAATGGTGTATTGGCTTTCGAAGCCGAACAAACGCTAGGCCGCATTCATGGGTGAGTCGGTCACTCATTAGAAGTTTGGAATGATACCCGCTGAGGTGATACCATGTTCAAGAATTTGTTGGTGGCAGTATCGACTGATTGATAGACTTTCAACACGGTCGCTCAAGCCATTAATAACGATAATGGTCGGGCTTGTATGGGCCTTCAAGTGGAACATCGATGTATGCAGCTTGTTCTGGTGTGAGTTCAGTCAAGTCAACTCCGAGTTGTCCAATGTGCAGGCGGGCAACCATTTCGTCGAGTTTCTTTGAAAGGGTGTAAACCTTGTTCTCGTAGTTCGCATGGTTCTCGTGGAGTTCCATCTGAGCAAGCACTTGGTTCGTAAAGGAGTTACTCATCACGAAACTTGGGTGACCAGTTGCACAGCCGAGATTCAACAGTCGACCTTCAGCAAGAATGATGATGGAATGTCCATCGCTAAATGTCCATTGGTCAACCTGTGGTTTAATGTTCTCTTTGGTCACACCATCAAGTTGTTCTAAGCCAGCCATGTCGATTTCATTATCAAAGTGACCAATGTTGCCAACAATTGCGTTGTGCTTCATCTTCGACATGTGCTCAGCAGTAATGACGTTAAAGTTTCCAGTCGTTGTGACAAAGACGTCTACGTCACCTACGACATCATCGAGCCGGACGACGTCGTACCCTTCCATTGCTGCCTGCAGTGCGCAGATTGGATCGATTTCAGTCACGACAACTCGACATCCTTGACTGCGCAGTGCTTGACAACAACCCTTGCCAACATCGCCGTATCCAGCGACGAGTGCGACCTTGCCAGCGAGCATGACATCAGTTGCTCTCATAATGCCATCAACACATGAGTGGCGACAGCCGTATAGGTTGTCGAACTTGCTTTTTGTTACGGAGTCATTGACATTGATTGCTGGGAAGAGGAGTTCACCCTTGTCAGCCATTTGATACAAGCGGTGGACACCAGTGGTTGTTTCTTCACTGACGCCAACAATGTTTGCTGCGAAAGATTCCCAGAAGTTTGCGTCGTGTTCTTGAACTGCTGCGAGAAGATCAAGGACGATTCGTTCGTCTTCGCTCTCGCCAGTTTCGCTCGCTGGAACACTGCCTGCCTTATTGAACTCAAGACCTTTATGAACGACAAGTGTTGCATCGCCGCCATCGTCAAGAATGATGTTTGGACCAGCGCCATCACCCCAGTGAAGTGCTTGGAATGTGCACCACCAATACTCTTCAAGCGTTTCGCCTTTCCAAGCGAATACTGGAATGCCTTGCGGGTTATCTGCTGTGCCGTTTGGACCAACTGCAACAGCTGCTGCGGCGTGGTCTTGCGTAGAAAAGATGTTGCAAGATGCCCAGCGGACTTCTGCACCAAGTTCGACGAGTGTTTCAATCAAGACTGCAGTCTGAATCGTCATGTGGAGTGACCCAGTGATGCGTGCACCACTCAATGGTTTGGATTCGCCATATTGCGTACGAAGTGCCATGAGCCCAGGCATTTCATGTTCAGCGATTTCAATCTCTTTTCGACCAAATGCGACTGTCTCAGGGGACATGTCAGCCACCTTAAATGGCATATTTTCAAAGAGGTCAAGATTGGTGTTTAGAAAGGTCATAGCTTGTGTGGTTGTCACGAGGGAATCTCCATTGTTAAAGTAAACATCAAGAGCGGTATTGTACCTAGAATCGCGCCTGAATTCACAGCAATACATTAT
>JAERSY010000121.1 GCA_016845245.1 Phycisphaerae bacterium | reverse complement strand
CTTATGCCGCTAACTGAAGATGCAATGGTTCGAATCTTGACTGAACCAAGAAATGCAATCATCCGGCAGTATCAACACTTGTTCTCCCTTGAAGGCGCTGTGCTCGAGTTCACAGAAGACGCCCTCCATCTCATCGCAAAGAGAGCGATGGAACGTGGAACTGGTGCACGGGCACTTCGTGCGGTCATAGACAACTTCATGATTGACGTGATGTATGATTTGCCAGACAAGGACAATGACGACACTGTCTACCGAATTACTGCTGACGCGATTGAAGAGGGTCTAGACCTCGATAAACTTCGTGTGCCTGACTCCAAAGCTAAAGAATCCGCCTAATCGTTGTTATTTACAACCCTATCGATGGGTTTGTAATGTGGTATAATGCTCGGCTCGCGTTCTTTTGCGATGTAGGAGATTTATCAATGCCACGAGTATGTCACTTTACAGGTAGAAAAACGACTGTTGGTCGAAAAATCAGATACCGAGGTAAGCCGAAGTATCAAGGCGGTATTGGTTTAAAGGTCACAGCTAACGATAAACGTCGTTTTAAAGCGAATCTTCACAATGTAAGAGCAATTGTTGATGGCGTTCCGCAACGCATCAAGGTGTCTGCAAAGGCCATTAAACAGGGTTTAGTCGTCAAACCACTCAAGCGTAAGTACGGCTACACACGAGATCAAAAACTTCAAGCAACTGGCTAAGCACTGCTTTTTCTGTTCAATCACTCCCTTTTTGGAGAAATTTTCACTTTTTTTCGCTTTTTTGAGCGATGACGTCCGAAAAAAACGCTCTTTTGATTGACGCCGGATGTTTCTGGCGTATGCTTAGAGAGTCTCATAGCCAACCTCCCCCATGCACACCTAAATGGGAGTGACACAGCATTTACGTCTGTCAGCCCACTCCGAACTCGCAACCGTGCAACCGGGCAATGACAATTTAACAATCTTTTTCGTTTCAACAGAGCAATTGCTTTGTTCTTCTTTTCTAATGCTGTCTGATTATCGTAGTTGAGCCAACACCAACATGTCCAATGATATTCAACGTGTGAGAGATGCAGTCGATCTTGTCGCACTCATCAATGAATATGTGCCACTTCAGCCCAAAGGGCGTGAATGGGTTGGGGTCTGTCCGTTTCACGATGACAACCGCCCTTCAATGTCAGTGGTGACCCACCGTGAAAACGCGTTTTACCATTGTTTCTCATGTGGGGCTACGGGCTCATGTTTTACATTCTTAGAGAAGTACCTCAACATGACGTTCGGTGAATCACTCCGCATGCTTGCAGAACGAGAAGGCATCGAACTTGAGGGATATACAAAAGAGCAAGACGAAAAGGTGTCAACAAAACGAGTACTTCAAGATGTTGTGAACTGGGCGAAGCAGAAATACATCACTGCCCTTCAAGAAACAGACGAAGGAAAACGCGTCACTGAAATTTTGAATGAACGCGGCTTCTCAGCAAGCACAATTGAGACGTTTGAACTTGGGACTGCTCCAGATGGTTGGGATTTCATTGCATCAAATCTTCGAGGGAATGATTCCCGCATTCAGAAGGCAAAAGATGTAGGGCTACTTAAAGAAAAACAAAATGGTCGTGAAACGCATGTGTATGACACATTCAGAAACAGAATCATCTTCCCGATTTGGGATGCATTTGGAAAGACCATCGCATTTGGTGCTCGTAGGATTAATGAAGAAGACGAGCCAAAGTACTTAAACAGTCCAGAGACTGAACTATTCCATAAGTCAAAAACGCTTTATGGCATGCACCTTGCCCAGAAATCGATCCGAGATGAGAAGATTGCAATCGTTGTCGAGGGGTACACAGATGTGATTGCGTGCCATCAAGCAGGCGTTGAAAATGTAGTGGGAACACTTGGTACAGCGTTCACAAAAGAACACGCGTCCATGTTATCTCGTTTATGTAATGAAGTTGTGCTTGTGTTCGATGGCGACGCTTCTGGACAAAAGGCAGCTGATAGAGCAATTGACATTTTCTTCAGTACGCCAGTTGATGTGAGCGTTTGCGTCTTGCCTGAGGGTAAGGATCCAGCTGATGTCGCAACAGATAAAGCATCTTTTGATGTTTTTGTACAGAGCGCGACTGATGCCCTCACCTACAAACTCAATCGTTTGCAGTCAGAACTCGAGGGTGAAACGACAACATCAGGACAATCCGCAGTCGTCAATGCGTTTATGCAATCACTTGCTCAGCTTGGCTTCGACTCATTGTCTGGTCTCAGGAAAAGGTTTGTCTTTGAACGTCTTGGCCAGCTCTTATCGATGTCAATGCCAGATGTTGAAAAGCTCATGGCAAAGCAAGTCACGACTCGCACAGCATCAGCGTCAGTTCAAGAAGATTCATCTGAAGCTCCCGTCATAAACGAATTCACCAAGGTTTCTGCGAGGAGAAAGAAAGCGGAGCAGGAACTGATTGGCGTGTGTTTGTATGACCCGAACGAAGCATCAAGCGTGCTGAGAGAATCTGAACGAAAGCTTGTCACTGACGATTTCGTAGACCCCCTCTCGCATCTCGTCGCGGCGATTGTGTTGCCAAAGTTAATGACTGGCTTGACATTCACAATGTCCGCCATTCTTGACGAGCTTACGCCTGAGTCACGCTCTGAAGCGTCGCTCTTGTTTTTTCATGGCGAACGACTATGCGAATATGAAGGCAGTGTGATGACTGCAATGAGCAGGTCACTTAAAGCGTTTTTTGACACCATCGATCAAAGAGCGCTGACCCAAGAGATTAAGAATATTAAACAAGTTGAAGACCCTGTTGAAAAAGCAAAAGCTGCGCAGCAGGCCATTGAAGAAATACGTAAGAAGAAAGTAAAGAGCGTCTCGTGATGGGATCCCCCCAAGAGGCGATGTATTGAAGGAATTAGAAGGAGTACAAGGAAATGACATTAACTGTTAAAACGAGCGTTACGCCAGTTATCCCCGCAATGCACCCAAGTCTGCATGGGCTACTCAACGTCAGCGTTGATCGCGGTTGGATTTGCTACGAAGAGATTAACTCAGCGCTACCTGACGAGTTCTTGTCGCCTGAGAAGATTGATGAACTTCTATGCTTAGTCTACGCGCTAAACATTGAGCTCATCGGCGAAGATCTTCGGATGCGACGTGGCTGGGACCAGTTCTTTGTTCCACTACAAACGAATTTGAAGTTTAAGCGTGACGCGCCGTGGAAAGATTCTGCTGAAATCCTTGCAGACGAAAAAGATTCTGATGAGAAGAGCAATCTTCATCTCCATGAAGATGATGAACTTCTTGATGAAGGTGAAGCGCAAGCGGTCATTGCTGAAGCGCTCGCAGAAGCATCATCACGACGAATTGATGACCCAATCAGAATGTACTTGACTCAAATGGGTAGCATTTCGCTTCTCACAAGAGAAGAAGAGATTAGACTCGCGAAGAAGATTGAATCGACTCGATTTGTGTTTAGACGACTCATCTTAGAATCTGATTACGCAGCGAGACAGGCGATTGAGATTCTTGAACTCGTTCATGAAGGCAAACTCCCCTTCGATAGAACAATGCGAATTTCGACTGCTGAAGAAAATGCGAAGCAAAAAGTCGCAAGCCGAATTCCAGTCAATGTCAAAACGATTAACACGCTTCTTTCGGCCAACGAATCAGATTGGGAACGCTGCGAAGAAGGCGGTCTTGAAAAGAAAGAGCGTGAAGATATTCTTCAGACGATGCAATCACGAAGACGAAAGATTGCAACTTTGCTAGAAGAGTGCTGTTTAAGAACAGCAAAAATTCAGCCACTGCTCCGAAAATTGCAATCGATTTCTAAGAAGTTCAAGCAAATCGAGAAAGACATGGCTTATGCGAAGAAGCATAAGGCGCAAGTTGACCCAGATGACATTATTGTGATGCAAGAAGAGATGTCAGGTCTTAGACGACTTGTCTTAGAATCTCCTGAACAACTTGAAGCACGATTAAAACGAATCGCGGTTGTCTTTGAAGAGTACGATCAAGGGAAGCGAGATTTAAGTGGTGGTAACTTGAGACTTGTTGTGTCCATCGCGAAGAAGTATCGAAACCGCGGCTTGCCTTTCTTAGACATCATTCAAGAAGGCAACACTGGTTTGATGCGTGCCGTTGATAAGTATGAATATCGCCGAGGGTACAAATTCTCGACGTATGCAACATGGTGGATTAGACAGGCAATTACAAGAGCCATTGCAGACCATGCAAGAACAATTCGTGTTCCTGTTCACATGATTGAAACGATGTCTAAATTGCGTGGCATCCAAAAACGCCTACTTCAAGACATCGGTCGCGAGCCAACGCTTGAAGAAATCGCAGAAGTTGCTGACATGACAATCGAAGAAACCAAGCGTGTGATGAAGATTTCACGTCATCCGATTAGTCTTGACCGACCTGTTGGTGAGTCAGAAGATTCACAGTTTGGTGATTTCATTGAAGATGAAAGACAGCAAGCGCCATCAGAAACAGCGACGAGTGAAATGCTCCGTTCACGAATCAATGACGTCTTAAAGACGCTCACCTACAGAGAGCGTGAGATTCTTAAACTCCGTTACGGCATTGGTGATGGTTACACCTACACCCTTGAGGAAGTTGGAAGAATCTTTAAGGTGACGCGTGAGCGTGTCCGTCAAGTTGAATCGAAAGCAATCCGAAAATTGCAGCACCCAGTCCGTAGGCGCCGGCTTTCAAGCTTCATCGATCAGCATGACGAAGGCGAAGAATGATTAACGAATGGACTCGATGAGGGGCTCAACTTGCTCCTCGTCGGTCCAAATCATCCACCCTGTTTCACCAGCGATGTTAACGGCTTGCATTTCGTTAATGTTGATGTTTGCTGAAGCAATTCGCTCGAGCAGTTTGAGAAACTCGCCCCCACTATCATTTGCTGTGATGTAAACCACGATTTCCTCAAAGAGTTCAAGTTCTGCAGATTTTGCAAAATCAAGAAACTGTGGGTCTCGTTCCGGAATGCACCGAATGCGGGCATCGACTTTTGACTTCCCCTGCGCCCAAAGTGCTTTCAATGGGATATCAGCGGTTCTTAGACGATTTGCAAACGTAAGAAGGATGCCTGGTTTGTCAGGCAGATGAAAGTTATAGACGGTGCAGGTATCGATTGTAAACATGGGGATAGGTTACTCGCATGGTCCCCATGCGCCAATAATGGCGAGTAAATCGGGTAAATCTACGATTCCTGAACCATCGATATCTGCTTGACTATCACTCAATCCCCAATCAGAAACGACCATGAGTAAATCGGTGACATTGATATTGCCATCCCCATTGATATCTTCCGAGCATCCAGAACAATCAACAGAGTCGCACGTCGTTTGGCCTCCAGCCCACTGCCCAGCAACGGCGTTGCAATCCGATTCAGTGATGTCAAGGCACCAACCATCTCCGCAGCAAGCACCAGTTGGTTGAGGGCATGACTGCGTGGCGCAGTTTGTATCGTTGCCCATGAAGGTGCCATCAACTGTTTCGCAATCACTCGGTGAAACAGGACCAATACATGAACCCGTTGGCAGGCAACATGCGCCATCAGGGAAGCATTCTGTTGAGCCGCAGTTTGTGCCCTCGCCCATGTACACGCCTCCAACTGTATTGCACTGCGATTCATCAAACTGTACACAGCTATCTGTAGATTCAATACAGCACGCGCCTTGGCCACTCAAGCAGGATGTTGAAGTGCAAGTACTTCCGGGGTCGCCTATTTCACCACCAAATGAGGTACATTCAATAGGCGTTAACTCAAGACAGGATTCGTCTTCAAAACAGCATGCAGCAATGTCGCCTGAACAATTCACAGGTGTGTATGCTGAACGCAATACCCAATCGCCGCTAGGCGTACAAATGCTGGGGAATGATGCGAATGTGAACCAGCCAGAACCACACACGCAAAGCGTGCCGTCGACTGCGTTAATGAGATTTTCACCAGGGAACTGAAGACCACTTGTGTCTGTGCATGGGAATGCGTTTGCGTATGATGGAGGCGCCGTTAAGCAAGGCGAACCGGGACTGTTGTGTTCTTCAATTGCAAATGTGACGGAGTACGTGTTTGTTCCACTGTCGTTGTAGATGTAGATTTGTTCAGCATCGTCGGGGTCAACCACAACTTGGAGAATCGTGCCGGTTGTCCCGGGCGGCATTACCAAGTGCGGGATGATCTCGCCATCACTTGCAAACGATGCGACAGGTAAGCCCTGCATTGGAGAGCCGTCCCAAACGGTTACTGACCATTTTGTTGTTGTCGTGACAGTCGCATTGCTCGTTGCGAACATGACTTCCATGCGGTCGATACGAATTGGAAACTCTACTTCTGGAACGGTATAGATTGCGCCAAGCGATTCGCCTTCCTCAAACCCTGCTTGAACGACGTATGTTCCTGGCCCAAAATCGCTGTCCGTAAGTGTGACTTCTTGCTCTGGGCAAGCGCCTGCACGCCAGCTCGCATTGCGACGAAGTTCAATTGGTCTCAAATGAACTTGAACGGTTGGAGCATGTTTCAGATGGGATTGCGTTTCAATCACACGGTGCGCTTTGTTTGCATCTGGGGCAAACACGGCTTGTGATAAACACATTGATAGCACGATCGGTGTAAACATCCTGACTCCTTTACTGATTCAATTTTTGCTCTTAAAGAGAGGGAAGTCAACAAGAAAGTGAGTTTTTCGTTGAAAGTGCTTCTTTTACGACATCAAACAACACATTCTGTTCAGGCATCCTTCCTTCACCAACAGCTCTACATGCTTGCCATCCATACTCACTATCAAGCACGGTGAAGCCATCGTCCTTCAACATCGCGATGTTACGCTGCGTCGCAGGCTGCTTCATCATGACCGTGTTCATGGATGGTGCAAGAATGACTGGTGTCTTTTCGCGGTCAATCGCGGAGACGACTAAGCTCACAGGGTCATCTGTTCTGCCATGGTTTAGCTTTGCAAGCATGTCCATGGTGCATGGCGCAATGAGTAGTAAAGAGAGGGACTGAGCAATCTTGATGTGTTGTGGCTCATGACCATCAATGTGTGCCCACTGGTTGTCAAAAACTGGTCTTGCAGTCAGGGAGCTAAACGTGAGCGGTGTCACAAATCGGGTGGCTGCTTCAGTCATGAGGACATCGACAGTGTTTCCATTTTGAACAAGTGCGCTCACAAGACCCGCAATCTTGTACGCTGCAATTCCACCCGAAATTCCTATACCGATGTGTGCGTGTTGCATCGCCGTTGACGGTGTGCGTTACCGTTAGCCGCCGATGGGTTTCTTGATTTCGTAACCAGTGCCATCGTAATCAGCAGTGATCTTGTCTTCAAGAATCTCATCAATCACGATTTCCATAGTCGTCTTGCCTACAGTGTCGACAAGGGGTCTCGCGCCATCAGCGATGAGTTCCTTCATGCGATGTTGGATAAGTGCAGTTAACTTAAAGCGTCCACCGCATTTACGTACTATTTCATCACTTCGTAGGGCTTCAATCATTTTGGCATCTCCTTGAATCTGGTGCTTTCAGCTCAGAATGAGTGGTTTCTCAGTCTTTTCTCAGCCGAATGTTCAATTATACAAAATATCAGCTCTCGCGTCTAATGGGAATGCTGTTGCTCATGATACACTTCCCCCCTATTGCTATGCTGAGGGCATTTCCTACGTAGGATTGACTACATATGAAAAAACGGACTGTAGTACGATTGCGACGACTCGTTCTCAAGCTTGGCTTCGAGCAAGATTGGTATCTCTATCTTGTCGCAACGCTCATTGGGCTTGTGATGGGTCATGCTGCAGTGGCGTTCATACTCCCACTCAGGGAGATTGAGGGGCTTGCAGAGTCTACAAAGGGCTCTGAAATGCTCTGGGCCATTGTGCTCGGAGCGCCAATTCTAGGCGGCGTCATCACGGGCATCCTCATCGCGTTGTTGAAAGCAGAAGGTGTTGGGCCGGGCGTCACATCAGTGATGTACGCTGTACAACGCAAAAAGGGAATGCTTCCTTGGAAACTTGGTATCCGGAAGTGGCTTGCATCGACAGCCACGATTGGCTCAGGAGGTTCAGCGGGTGCCGAGGGCCCGATTGTTACCATTGGTGCTGTCGTCGGTTCTTGGGTTGCAAGAGTCCTTGGTGTTGGCTCCCAACATACAGGGACGCTTCTTGGTTGCGGCGCAGCAGCAGGCATTGCCTCCGTCTTTAACGCTCCAATTGCGGGCATCTTTTTTGTCATGGAGTTATTGCTCCGCGATTTTTCACTCAAGACATTTACACCCATCGTCATTGCAGCGGTCGTGTCTTCTGCAACCACGCAAGGCGTGCTTGGGGACGCAGCCCTCTTTGATGTGAGTGACCAATACTTTCATGATGGCGGCAGTTTCAGCGTCTATCAACTCCCTGTGTATCTTTTACTTGGTTTGTGTTGTGGAGCAATCGGCGCTCTGTTCGTGAAATGCCTCTCATTTTCTGAGCGAGCATTTGCAGCGACTCGCTTGCCGGTTGCATGCAGGCCAATTCTTGGTGCAGTTATCCTCGGCATCATTGGACTAACAGTCTTTTGGTTAGGAACCTCAAAAAGCGTCCCGGCGTTTTATGGCAACGGTTACCCCGCCATTAAAACGATTCTTAACCCTGCAACCTATTACTCAGAAGCAGGAAATGAACTCGTCAATGCGTCTGCAATTCTCTGGGGGCTGCTTGGGCTTGCTGCCATTAAACTCATCGCCACAAGTGTCACAGTTGGTTCGGGCGGCGCTGGTGGTCTTTTTGCGCCTTCGCTCTTAATCGGTTCAGCGACTGGCGGATGTGTTGGGTATGTCATTCACTTGTGTGGCTTTTTCCCAGAAACGTCGCCAATTTATTTTGCGTTGGTCGGCATGGCGGCAACAGTTGCTGCAACAACGCACGCGCCGCTCACAGCGATTCTCATTGTGTATGAAGTCACTCAAAGTTACGAGTTGATATTGCCCCTGATGTTTGCCGCAGTCGTCAGTACAGTCGTCGCGAGATTTGTGTGTAAAGAAAGTGTCTACACGTACAAACTCTCACAACTTGGTGTTCGGCTTGGGGCAATGAGTGATCTTACAGTCTTAAGACGGTTGACTCCTGCTGATGTGACAATCTCAAAGCCAGTCCTCGTTTCAACTCAAGAGTCAGCGCAACGACTCGTTGAATTGATGGAGTCGCAAGGCGCATCTGACTTCGTCGTCACTGATGCACATCAAAAATATAGCGGCATGGTGACGAGTGAGGATTTACGGTCTGCACTTGTCTATCGTGAAGCGATTCCACTTCTTCAAGTTTCTGAATTGCAGCGATCAGACTTGCCAACCATTCAGATGGATGAGCCCCTTGATGTCGTGCTCGATAAGTTTTCGAAGAAAGATGTGCGGTCACTCGCTGTCGTCAACAGCCAAGACGTTATTCTTGGTTTGATGACTCGCGGAGCGTTGATGAAGCGGTACCAAGAAGCGCTCGACGAGGATGGATAATGGGATTGTTTTCGTTTACAAAAGATGACCGTATTCGCAAAAGCAATACGTTTGATTGCGTGTTTAAACATGGAAAGCGAAAGCGAGTTGGTCCCCTGCTCATTTATGTTCATCAGAATGATTGCAATAATGCTCGCATAGGATTCTCGATTCCAAAGCGTGTTGGGAATGCTGTCAAAAGAAACCGAATCCGTAGGCGCTGCCGTGAAGCGTTTCGCTTGATGAAAAGTTCTTTGCCCGAGAATCTTGATATCGTGTTATCAGTCCGTCCACATGATGTTTTAAGTGTTGAGGAGTATCAAAAACTCATCTCAACTGGAGTTGGCCAGTCGTGACTCGTTCCCCTCTTGCGACGCTTTTTATTCTCTTTGTGCGGCTCTATCAAGTGACACTCAGGCCGTTTGTCGGTGGCTTTTGCAGGTTTCAGCCAACATGTTCAGATTACTCAATTGAAGCAATCAACAAATATGGCGCGCTGAAAGGTGGCTGGAAAACAGTGTGGAGATTGCTTCGGTGCCACCCCTTTGGTGGGTGTGGGCACGACCCCCCGTAACC
>JAERSY010000120.1 GCA_016845245.1 Phycisphaerae bacterium | reverse complement strand
CTGCGGATGGTGCCAACCATTCTTAAAAAAGTTTCTCGAACAATATCAATCTGGCGACTCAATGGAACTCAAGGTTGGTTTCGAGAATTACGCTGATAAACGGCAGCAGTACAAATCAAGAAACTGCACGCACGACGAAGGCGATGGCTAAGGACAGAGACATTCCACAAGAGATTTGTGGGTATAACATTTTGCATATCCTCGGCGAAGGAGGAATGTCAATTGTGTACGCCGCGCTCCAAGAGCATCCGAAGCGGACGGTTGCACTCAAGGTGCTTAGAGGCGGGATGTATAGCCCAACTGCAAGCAAACGCTTTCATCAAGAAGTTGAGATTCTCGGCCAACTCGACCACCCTTGGATTGCAAAAATCTACGACGCTGGTGCGCACGATGATGGCAACGGCCTTACACCGTTTTATGTCATGGAGTACATTGAAGGTGGCAAAGAACTCAGTGATTATCTTGATGAACACGAATTGTCAGAACGTGAGTTGCTCAAGCTCTTTACGATGATTACTTCAGCAGTTGAGCACGGCCATCACAAAGGCATCGTGCATCGAGATCTAAAACCGGGAAACATCCTCATCAATCAGCAAGGCGAACCAAAGATTATTGACTTTGGCGTCGCGAGGTCATTGAATAAGGAGGGTGTCAGTGAAGAAGCCATGACAGAAGCGGGAAGACTTGTTGGAACGGTTCAGTTTATGGCGCCCGAACAAGTTGATTCTGCAATCATGGATATCGACGCTCGGTGTGACGTGTACGCACTTGGCACAGTGCTCTTTCTACTTCTTACTGGACGCCTCCCTCGGACGCTTGAAGGGCTTCCTATTTACGAAGCAGTCCGTCAAATTTGCGAAGAACAACCAGTTCATCCTACGGTGTACAACAGCGACATCAGTAAGGATTTGGAAGCCATCATCTTAAAAGCGATTGCTAGCAATAGAGAAGACCGGTATCAAACTGCTGGTGCACTTGGAAGAGATATGCTTCGGTATCTTGGGCACAAACCAGTGAAAGCGCGTCGTGCAACGTTCGTTGACCGCTTTCGATTGTTCACCGCACGTAACAAACGGAAGATTGCAGTTTGGACACTTGCCACTGCATCTCTCACATTGATTGGTATTGTTGGCTACACACTTCGAATGCAATCACTGTCAAACATCAGTGAACTTGAAGCGGAAGTGCAAGAGTTAAAGAATCAGCAAACGCAACACACACCACCAAATGAAGACGTTGTTGAAATACTCAATGTCACGCCAATCCCAATATTGGCATTCGATGAAGCGCCAAGAACGCTCATCGCGCCGCAATCCGGAACAGTCGTCTATGGTATTCTTGAAGATTCCTATGCCGCATATACACTCAACGGCGAAGATGTTTCATTGCCTCCCATTGGCATCGAGCCAAGTGAGGCGACGTTGACAACAACTCCCGATGGCAACATCTGCGCAGTCATTGGGCGTAAACAATGTTGGGTGATTGATGCAGAGGAAGCCACAACGACTCGATTGCGTCATGTCGAGTGTCAAGTGCTTGCAGTATCGCAGACGGATACGTGGGTAGCGCTGACGGGCGATGATTTGTCCATTCAACTGATTGCGATGGATGGTGAAGTAGCGCGGTATCTTTCAACATCAGGAGAGTACCATGCAGTTCAATTGAATGGAGACGGTTCCCGCGTTGCCGCAGCAACGATGCGCGGCGTGACGATTTGGGAGACGGATTCTTTCCCAAACATAAGAGTGCATGCCCCATTTGAACAACCAACCGTCAAGCCAATTGCAATTGAGTTTGTCGGCAAGCATGTTGTGTGTTGTTTTGAGAATGGCTCACTTTGTTTAGTCGACATTAATGCTCAAACGCATACGGTTGTGTCAATGGGCTCGTTCTCGATAATTGAGTCAGTAGCAATCAACCGGAACCTTGAGACGGTGGCATTCATCGCTGATGGTTCGCCGATGATTTTTGATGTGCTTACCCGAACATTGCAGACGTTAGAGTCGCCGCCAACACAGCTCATTGGAATTGAAGTGTTAAACTCGGGCTCGGTGTTGTTGTTTGGCAGTGACGGTGTTGTGTACACAACACAGTATTAATCACTCTTCGACAGTCGTTGAACTGCTCACCGTGGGACCATCCATCGATGACGGGTCTTTCAAGACGTCGAGAATAAGTTCTAATCGGTTGACCACAACAGTCATTGATTCAGGCCGTTGCTCAGCTTCTGGGTGAACACAATCCATGATTTGTTTTGAGAGAAGTGTGTGAATTCTCGGGTTCCGCTCATGCGGTGGCGTTGGGAGTTCGACCTTATCTGCATCGACCGCGCCACTGACAAGACTATCGGTGGCATTCTTTGGCGGCATAGCTGTTGGGATGTTCTCGCCAACAAGAATCCAGTACATCATTGCGCCGAGGTTATAGATATCCGTCTTTGGCGTGATCTCTCCCCGATGCGCTTGCTCGGGAGCCATGTAACCGGGCGTCCCCTGAATCCGCTTTTTAATCGTGCCGATGGCGCATGCTTGCCCTAAATCGATCACTTTGACTTTGCCCTCATCATCAACAAGGACATTGTTTGGCTTGATGTCTGCATGAACAAAACCGCGGCCGTGCATGTGGGCAAGTCCTTTTGCAACTTGCAGAAAAATGTCTACGGCCTGAATGTGATTTCGTGGCATTTGCTGGTCGAGCGTTGTCGCATCGACGAGTTCCATGAGCATCGACACTGCTTGCACTTTCAACAGTTTCCGATGCTTCACTAACTTTCGGACTTTACGCAGCGTTTCGTTGTCAAGCTTTGAACCAATGGCGTATTCTTGTTCAACTTGGTCTAAGAAGCGCTGCGACTTTTCATCTGTCTTTTCGACATACTTCAGCGCAGAGACCTGCTTGCTCTTTGGGTCTTGGACGGCGTACAACACAGAAGCTGCACCTTCGCCAAGCATTGCAAGCACGTTGTACGAGCCAATCTTTTTGGGTTGGTTACTAGACATTGACATAAATGTGTGTGAGCGATGTGCTCAACAATAAAGAAATGAATATGTAGGGTACCCTGCGTACCCCTTGGATTCAAGAAATTGAATGGAAAAGTGACTACTTGTTTCGCGGAACATCAAGCAGTTGGCCTCTAAACTGGGCTTCAGCGAAGAATTTCCCTGGCGAATCGGAGGATTGG
This sequence comes from Phycisphaerae bacterium, assembly GCA_016845245.1. Lineage (GTDB taxonomy): Bacteria > Planctomycetota > Phycisphaerae > Phycisphaerales > SM1A02. The sequence goes on along the minus strand of JAERSY010000120.1, from coordinate 6,194 downwards.
CTGATGTCTCTTGCAAGTAACACTCGGTCCGAGGGAATTGATAATTCTTGCTGTAATCGTTGGACTAGTCGAGTGAGGTGGCGGATTTGAAGGTCTGAAAATGGCCTTCTGACGCCATTTCCAACCAAACAAATGCTAATAGTCTCGTTGTTCCAGTTGCTTGCGTTTGCAAGTCTTGCTGCAGGCAGTTGGTCCATCCATCGATAACCGACGTGGATGACGCCGTCACCAAGCCCAGCGCCATTGCCGATGACGAAATGGTAACCGATGCCATGAAGCCCCTTGAGTTTGTGGTCTCGCTCAATTCGGCTGATGTTGCCAGAGGGTTGCCCTAAGTGATGAATGACAATGGTTGACCACTGATTGAGTGATTCGACTTGTGAAAAGACGGGGTCTTCTGCTGGCCGTTCACTAAATGCAACAAGCGCTTTAATCACTTTTGAGGATGATGCGTTGGTGCTTGTAAGTGTCAGTAGAAACAGTGCACTTGGCATTAATACAAAAAACGCAACCCAAACGAATTGAGTCCGTGATAGCGTCCGTGCTGTCCGATTCTTCACTGTAGTCATTCCTTGACAAGCGGAAAAAGCCACTTGCTTGTAGTGTATCTCGGCAATATTGCTTTTGGGGCTTTAACTCAAGGTACTTGCGGGATATATGTTCGGGCTATCGGACGGTTTCTTCAATCGTCTCGAATCAGTAGCCGTTCCTCAAGTGCTGGCTCTGGAACTCCAAATGGATCCCTGCGTTCAGTGATGAGCGGACCATATCGCCGTTGGTTGTAGGCATCGAACTGCGTGATTGGTTTATCTTTTGGAAAGAGCGTGCGATGGCAACCAGTTGCTGGTAAGCACATGATGACAACGAACAAGATGAGCAGTACGCGGCGTTTCACGACACCATCATATTATTCACTTGAAGGTAAATGTGACAAGATTTCATCAATCAAGCCATACTCAAGCATTTCTTTTGGGTCGAGCCACTTGTTTCGTTCGCAGTCTTCATGGATGACTGTTTGGTCTTTACCTGTTGAATCAGCGTAAATCTTGAAGAGGATGTCCCGTAATCGCAGCATTTCTTTTGCTTCAATCTCAAGATCTGTGGCTTGACCCTCAAGGACGCCACTTAACAGTGGTTGGTGCATGAGGTTTTTTGCATGTGGGAGGGAGAATCGTTTTCCCTTTGTGCCTGATGAAGCAATGACGGAACCCATCGAAGCCGCTTGGCCAATGATGTAAGTTGAAACGTCGCACGGCACGAAATTCATCGTGTCGACGATGCCAAGCCCTGCAGTGACTGAACCGCCCGGGGAATTGACGTACAAACTAATGTCTGCTTTTGGGTCTTCGTTTGAGAGATAGAGCAACTGGGCAACAACAAGGTTTGCGGACTCATCCATGACAGGTCCACCGAGAAAGATGATTCTGTCATTCAGTAGACGTGAGAAGATGTCATATGCGCGTTCACCGCGACCAGTTTTTTCAATGACGATTGGTACTAATGTTGACATGTGTTAGGCTTTCTTCTTGTCTTGGAGTGAAAAGACTTCATCGACAAGTCCATACTCTTTTGCTTGTTGTGCTGTAAAGAATTTGTCGCGTTCACCATCTTCTGAGACTGTTTCAACGTTTTGCCCAGTGTGGTCTGCAATGATTTGATTCAAAATGCCTTTTGTATTCACAATTTGTTCAGCTTGAATCTGAATGTCAGTGGTTTGACCTGTGATTCCACCATATGGTTGGTGAATCATGACTTTTGCATGTGGAAGAATGTGCCGTTTACCCTGCTCGCCAGCACACAACAGAACCGCGGCACCACTGTACGCGCGGCCAATACAGTACGTCGCAACATCAGAAGAGATGAATTGCATGGTGTCATACATCGCAAGTGTGTCATCAACAGCGCCACCGGGACTGTTAATGTAAAGGTTGATTTGCTGCCCTCGTTTTTGATCTTCAAGGTAGAGCATTTGCATCATGACCCTAGCAGCGGAAGCTTGGTTAATCTCTCCGATGAGGAAGATGACCCTATTCTCAAGCATCAGCTCGTCAAGCGTCATTTCACGCGTTCGTTGATAACTCGACGCCATCATTTCGGGTGCATGGCTCTTCATGGTTGATTGGTTAATCGAGCGCACTAAATCCATTCTCTGTGTTCCATTTCTATCTGAATGTATGTGATGTGAGTTCATTCAATTACGTCCTGTCATCATAACAGACGCACACTTTTACAGACGCCTTACAAGGTGCTCGGTTCAATCGGCAAAGGACCATGGGTGTCTGCAGGGTCATCTGATCTTTCTAGTGGAATTTTTATCTCACAAATCGTGCCCTGTTCAGGGGCTGGGAAGAGCGTAATTGTTCCGCCGTGGCTCTGAATGATTTTTTGTGCAACAGCGAGCCCGAGTCCAGTCCCTCTTTGCCCCTTCGTCGTGTGGAACGGGTTAAAGATGAGGTCTTGATGTCCCTCTTCGACGCCGCATCCATTGTCTTGAATGGTGAACGTTGCGTATGACCCCCCGTCAATGTTCGCCTTCAACTCAACAATGCCAGTTTTGGATGGCGACGCATCAACTGCGTTATGGAGCACATTGAGAAGGACTTGTAACAACGCGGTTTCATCCACAGGAATGGGCGGCATGTCTGGTTCAAGTTCACTCACGAGTTTAATTTTCCGCCTTTGGCATGCACCCTGAATCAATTCAATGGCATCGTGCACGATGGGTTCAACTTGGACGAGTGAGATTTCGGGAATCGACGTCCTTGACCACGCAAGCATGTTAAACGTCAACGCATAGACTCGGTCTAAGTTTCTCGCAAGGATTGGCCACCCTTCTCTTGCAAGTTCGATATCTCCCTTGCTTAACGCAAGGTCAATCGCGCCAGCCCCAGAACGAAGTCCCTGCAACATGTTCTTGACACTATGGCTGATGGAGGCAACCGTTTCGCCTGTTGCTGCGAGTCGCTCATGTTGTAACCGTGTTCGCACTAAATCTGCGGTGAGCATCGCTAAGCCGACATGACCATTTGCCGTAGTCAGTAACTCAGCGTCCTCTTCAGTCCATTGCCTATTCTCAGTGTTGATTTCAAGCAGGACTGCGCCGAGCATCCTGCCATGCGCGATGAGGGGCGCGCAGAGCGATGAACGAAGTCCACTTGCAATCACGCCCTTGTCTTGTTTAAAGCGAACATCTTTATCAACTTGTTCAATGCGAACAGCAGTGAGTTCTTTACAAGCATGGTTGATGATTGCAGATGAAAAATCTGTTGGGTTGTCTTTAATTTCGTTTGAACAACCGCCAATTGAATGAAGAATTTTCTTTGAGTCATCAAACAAGATGCCAATGCACCGGTCTGGCTTGAACTCATCAACAAGAATGGCAACAAACAACCGCAAAATGGCGATGGGGTCTATGGTTCCTGCAATTGCAGCAGTGAGCCGGTGAACCATTCGGAGTTGATTTCTAGCTGCCTCCAAGGAGTGTGGCGAATTCACGACGATTGAATCAGCTGACGTATCAAAGCTGTAATCGCTCGGGTCGATTGGTGCGATGGTTGCATCATGCTCGACGAATCTAAAGAGCGTCGCGCCGCACCCGACTTCGTCACCGAGACGGAGCGCTCTTCGGTCGGTGATGAGGCGCCCATTTAAAAATGTGCCGTTTGCGGAGGCAAGGTCATTGATATACCACCGTCCATTGTCAGGCGTGAGTTCCGCGTGACGTCTACTAATGGTTAAGTCGCTCAGTGGCAGTGCTTCTGAAGATCGTCCAATGAGTTGCGGCTCTTCTGGTGGCAATGGATACACACCACCAAGATCAGGGCCTTCAACGACTTCTAGGGCAAGCATGCACTCATCCTATCCGCTTTTCACATTGAAATGGCACAATCTTTCGATGCGCACTCCTTATGAGTTCCTCGTAAGATGTGAGGATGGCAAAACAGCCAACATTTGATGCCTCAATGCGAATGGTCATCTTGCATGGTAAAGAACAATTTCTCATGAAGCGTTACTCAGAGATGCTCAAAGATGCACTTGAACAGGCGTATGGCGATATTGATGTCGTGACATTTGACGGGGACAACACAGACCTTGCAACAGTGCTTGATGAAGTTCGTACATACGACCTTTTAATGAGGCATAAACTCATTGTGATTGATAAAGCAGATTCATTTGTTGCGTCAAAAGATTCTTCCAAAACATCACCACGTAAAGCGCTCGAACGATATGCCGCGTCCCCAGTTGAACACGCAACGGTGTTGCTTAGAGCAAGCACGTGGAGACCCGGAAATCTCGATAAGGCCGTGGGCAAGATTGGACTGGTGTACAAACTGACGCAACTCAGTGAGTCAGATTCAATGCGTTGGTGTGTTGGTCGCGCGTTGAAAGCGTATGAGTGTGAGTGCCAGCCAAACGCAGCCCAACTCTTAGTTCAGAAGATTGGCACGTCGTTAACACGGCTCGATCACGAGTTGCAAAAGTTAGCTGCAGTGGTTGGTGAATCAAAAGTCATCAAACAAGAAGATGTGGTGCAAATGGTAGGTCTCAGTCGCGAAGAACAAGCGTGGGAGATTCAATCAGTCCTGCTTTCGGGCGACTTAAAGATTGCGATGTCAAAACTCGGCGAGTTGCTCCATGTCTCTAGGCAACCAAAAGAACTTTTGATGTGGTCGATTGTTGATTTAACAAGACGGCTTAACGCGACATCTGAGCTCCTTGATTGTGGACGTTCACAAGGCGAGATTCGTAAATCGTTAAAACTCTTTGGCCCGAGCGGCGACTCAATCATTGCAAAAGCAAGGTCACACAAGACAAGAGATTTGGCTGCACTCTTTACACACGCAGTGTCAGTCGATGTGAAAACAAGAAGTGGACTCCTTGAAGGAGAACATGGGCTCGAGCAATTGACAGTTCATGTTTGCGAACAGTTACGTTCGTGACGTAAGCAATGAAACGCCGGTCATTTCTTCGGGTTGCTCGATGACGAGTATCTCGAGCATCGTTGGCGCAATATCTGCAAGTATTCCGCCGTCCCGAATGCCAAGTTTTGTTTGGTCTACCCCAACAATGTGAAGCGGGACGTCATAGGTTGTGTGCGCAGTGTCTGGAGCGTTTGAATCAACGTTAAAGGTTCGCTCAGCATTCCCGTGGTCTGCGGTCACAATGACGACTCCATCTTTGCGCTTGCATGCTTCAATAATCTCGCCACAACATGCATCAACGACTTCGATGGATTTAACAATCGCTTCAAAATTGCCCGTATGCCCGACCATGTCGCCATTTGCAAAGTTCACGATGATGACTTGAGGTCCATCTTCTTGTTCAAGCGCTTCCAAGACTGTGGACGTCACTTCTGGGGCAGACATTTCTGGTTTTAAGTCGTATGTGGCGACATCTGTTGGACTTGGGACAAGGCAGCGTGTTTCGCCTTCGAATGGTTCTTCCCTGTAATCGTTAAAGAAGAATGTGACGTGAGGGAACTTTTCAGTTTCAGCACATCGAAGTTGTGAAACATTGCTTGCTGAAAGAACCTCACCAAGAATGTTCGGCATTGTTTCGGGCTTATCAAATGCAATGCCGTGCACAGATAAACCTTTCTCATAATTCGTCATTGTTGCAAAGTAAATGTCTTGCAATTGGGCACCACGATTAAATGGTGTTCTCGGCACATCATTCCATGCATCATCGCTCAAGATGAACGCCCGTGTTAACTCGCGTGGCCGATCGCCTCTGTAATTGAAAAAGAAGATGCTATCGCCTGATTGCACGTGTCCAATCGGGTTGTCTTCTTCATCACAGATGAGTGTTGGCGTGATGAATTCGTCACCGAGTTGCGATGGGCTTGATGGTTGGTCGTAGTACTCTTGAATGGCATCAGTCGCCCGTTTCGCTCGCAACATCGTGACGCCAGCATCATTTGGATGTGATGTTTCGATGCCCGTCATCGCTTGATAGGCAAGTGCAACTCGTTCCCAGCGGTGGTCTCTATCCATCGCATAGAAGCGCCCCATAACACTTGCAATTTGTACGTTCTCCAAAGATTGGATTCGTTCTTCAAGAGCAGTGACAAATGCGAGTCCAGATGTTGGGCTCGTGTCACGACCATCAGTAATGACGTGAATGCAAACGTTCGTGTCACTTGGAATGACATCAATGAGTGCAAAGAGGTGTGCAATGTCACTATGTATACAACC
>JAERSY010000119.1 GCA_016845245.1 Phycisphaerae bacterium | reverse complement strand
AGTGATTCTAAACATCCACTGTTTCAGCGGTCTTCTTACAACAGGGTGATTGCCACGCTCACTTAAACCGTCAATGACTTCTTCGTTTGCGAGGACTGTTCCGAGTTTTGGACACCAATTGACAACTTGTGTTCCAAGATACGCGAGGCGATGCTCATCGATGTACTGTGTTTTCTCTGTTTCGCTACGCTCATTCCATGGCGTGCCATCACACGAACGGGCTCCTGAATCAAGCGCTTCGATGAGTTCTGCAATGGGTCTTGCGATTTGCTGTTCGTCATCAAACCATGAGTTATAAGCTTTGAGCCAAATCCACTGTGTCCATTTGTAATAGTTCGGGTCAATCGTTGCAAACTCTCTCGACCAGTCATAACTGAAGCCAATCTTTTTGAGTTGTTTGCGGAATGTATCGATGGCTGCTTGCGTCGTTTTTGCTGGGTGAATCCCTGTTTCGATTGCGTATTGTTCAGCGGGCAATCCAAACGCATCCCATCCCATTGGATGGAGCACGTTAAATCCGTTCATTCGCTTAAAACGCGAAAGGATATCACTACCTATGTAGCCAACTGGATGACCGACATGAAGTCCCGCACCACTTGGGTAGGGAAACATGTCGAGACAATAAAACTTTGGTTTTTGCTCATCAAAACCATCATCACCGGGGTTACCGATGTGGAAGATGTTGTCCGCTTGCCACTGTTCTTGCCAACGAGTTTCAACTTCATTAGCAACGGTTGAACCGTAGCGAAACGCATTCGTTTGCTGTGACTGCGTGTCCATAGTTAAGAATGATACGCCAAGATTTAGTTTCGTTTTGCTTCTAGTTTCTTAATGTACTTCTTAGCTTCGCCAACAAGGTAAAAACTGCCTGTTACACAAATGAGATCATCGCGGCTCGCAGCTTGTGCTGCAATCTCAAGTGCTTCTTCAAGCGTGTCTGCAATCTGCGTCATTTTGCCACTTTGTTCAGCAAAAGTCTTCTGCAAAATCTTCGGGCTTGCAGCTCGTTGATTCCCTTTTGCTTTTGTAAAGATGATTTTGTCTGCGCCAAGCCCAACTCTGTGAAGCATGCCTTCAACATCTTTGTCTTGGCAACATCCGAAGATGCAGACCATTGAGTCATATGGAATATGAGCGCCAACGGCTTTCATGAGCGTTGTTAAAGAACTTGGGTTATGAGCGCCATCGACAAGAATTCGTGGCCGATGACAAATCATCTCCATGCGTCCTTCTACATTCGTTTGCGCGAGACTGTCATACGTTGAAAGTTCATCGATTGAGTATTCCATTGTTGCAAGCAGGTTGACTGCTGCAAGTGCCAAAGCGCAGTTTTTCGCTTGGTGCTCACCCTCTAGTGGCACTGGAATGTGCATGTAATTTGTTTCTTCGGTAATGAGGCAAATGCGTGTGTGCTGCCGCCCATCAGGCCCACCACCAAAGCGTGAGCTAAACTCAATATCATCGCCAATGACTTGAAGCGTTGCGCCTTTTTGTTCGGCACAACCCTTTAACACTTCTGCAACTTCAGTTGTTTGGGCTGCACTAAGTGCTGGAACGCCTTTCTTAAAGATGCCCGCTTTTTCCTTCGCAATCTCTTCAAGCGTGTTTCCAAGAATATGTGTGTGATCTAAATCAATCTCAGTAATCAGCGTCATGATTGGATGAATGACATTGGTTGAGTCTAAACGTCCGCCAAGACCAGTTTCAATGATTGCAAGGTCAACCGCTTCATCTGCAAAATACTTGAATGCGATTGCAGTCATGAATTCAAAAAATGTCGGTTCAATCTTTTTAGATTCTGCAGCACTGACAACTTCAGCGAGCAGTGATACGAACGCATCCTCCTCAACCATCGTGTTATTGACAACAACTCGTTCACGAATTGTTTCAAGGTGAGGGGAGGTGTATTCGCCGACTGTGTAGCCATTTCCTCTGAGCATTGAGGATAGCATCGCAACGGTTGAACCCTTGCCAACTGTGCCAGCGACGTGAATCATCGAGACGGCATCTTGGGGGTTTCCAATTGCGTCAAGAAGGTCTCTCATGCGATCGAGTTTGAATGTTTCCTCGTCGTACTGAACGACGCGCATTCGCTCAAAATCGGTCTGATTAAGAAGGTATTTAACAGCACTTGAGAACGTTTTAATTGAAGGGGCGCCCTTCGATTTTGACTTCGTTTTCGTGCTTTTTGATGCGGTTGTCTTTGATGTAGCCATAGCCATGTCATTTTACCATAACACGCAATTGATTTCAAATCGCCCGCTGTAACCCTAGCAATAGCAATAACTTATGATGAAAAATGCGGTTTTCCAAAGGGGACACAAAATGCCCTGTTTTAGCAAACGATGGCTTACAATGCTCGTTTGCAGTATAGATTTTGGTGCCAATACACCGTTAAGACCCTAGCAAGCCAACAATCGATTAGTCTTACGAATGCTGTGCTTGAGCGAGAGGCAAAAATCAATGATTAAAGACATCGACCATATTCTTATCGAACGAGGTGCTATCTCTGACAGAGTGAGGCAATTGGGTCAGCAAATCATGCAGGACCTCGATGACATCGATGAGGAAACAGAGATTGTGCTTGTTGCAGTGATGACAGGCTCAATCATATTTGTTGCTGATTTAATGCGACATCTCAATAAGAAGATTCGAATTTCTCTGATGACAGCGAGTAGTTACGTGGGCAAGTCAATGGAGTCAACGGGGCATCCAACGCTAGGCGCACTCCCTTCAGTGTCGGGGAAGCATGTCCTCCTTGTAGATGACATTCTTGACTCTGGGAAAACGCTGACAAGAATCAGAAGTGAGCTGAACGAACAGGAACCAGCGTCGCTTCACAGTTGCGTGCTTCTCCGTAAAACGATTGACTCAGCAATGAGTGTTCCCTGTGAGTACGTCGGTTTTGATATTGAAGATGAGTTTGTGGTTGGTTATGGACTCGACTACGACGGTTACTACCGCAACTTCCCTGACATTGGCGTGATTGTTCCTTAACAAACAATCACGAAGGGATTGGAACAGTCTCAAGCACTTGCTGCATGATTCGCTGCGTTGCGTTTGTGTCACCATCTTGCATGTATGCTCGACTCACTATTCTGTGCGCGCAAACAGGCAATACGTTTGAAATGACATCTTCGGGAACACAGTAATCTCGGTCAGCCAACATCGCAGTCGCTTTCGCAACTTGAGTGAGTGCAAGACCGCCCCGAGTGCTGATGCCAACCTGCAAGTCCTCAGCGTTGCGTGTTGCGGTTGACAATTCAATGATGTATTCAATGAGGGAGTCCGCAATCTTTACACTGTCAACTTGATCTTGAAGTTTGCATACGTCATCAGCTGACATGACTGGAGTGAGTTCACTGAGCTGCGTTTTTGAGGGTTGTTGTTGCAACACTCTGCTTTCATCAACAGGGGAAGGGTATCCCAAGTGAATTCGCATCAAGAACCTGTCGAGCTGATTTTCTGGCAAGAAGTAAGTGCCTTCAAACTCATAAGGATTTTGTGTGGCAATCACCATAAAGGGGGGCGGGAGTTTTTTTGTTACGCCGTCTAATGTGACGGCATTTTCACTCATCGCTTCAAGGAGCGCAGATTGCGTTCTTGGAGTTGTTCTGTTTACTTCATCAGCAACAACGATGTTACTGAACACTGGACCTGCTTTAAATTGGAATGATGCTGTTGACTGGTCAAACATATTGATTCCAGTAATGTCGCTCGGCAACAAATCAGGAGTACATTGAATGCGAGCGAATGTGCCGTTGATTGATTTCGCAACAGACGTTGCAAGGACTGTTTTTCCAACTCCTGGAACGTCCTCAATCAACACATGCCCTCTTGCGAGCAAACACGTAATCACTCGATCAATAGCAAGACTGTTGCCCATATACACGGAGGCAATGTTCTGTCTAAGCGATTTCAGCAACTTTTTGGTTGATTCTGCCATACAGTATGGACGAGTATAGCGGTTGAATCAGATGCAAGCAGAACAAAATCAAAATCAATCACCCCCAATTCTTCAAGATTTGAATCAAGTAAGAATTGCGATTTCGTTTCATTGCATTCGTTGCAACTATGATTTGCTCGGTCTTGCTGGCGATGCAGATTGCCCTGAATGCGGTCAACCCATACGAGTTTCAATCTATGAAACAATTGACCCCGCAACAAAACGACTTGCTCGTTTGCCTAAACCTAAAGTCATCGGAAACATGCTTCCATTAATGGTGGTTTCATTTTTAATATCTGCGGTATGGGCGTGTATTGGTGCTGCAGTTGTGTCTTCTCACTTTGCATCGTTTGGTTCCTTGCATCTCCGGCTTAGAGATACTGATTGTTTTGCTGTCGCACTGGCATTTGCGCTTATTACATTTTGTTGTTCGCTTCCCATTCTAAAAGTCAATAAAAATGAACATCTTGAAGGGTGTAACCGAGGGCTACTTCTCATTTGTATTGGTTCGTTTTGCTGGTCAGTGAGCATGCTGCTTGCGCTACTCTTTGTCCGGAAAGAAATATCGCCTCAAGACATGACTGTGGTGTTGCTTGACACACTCTTGCCATCACTCTCTGGAGCGATGCTTTTCATCGGATTCAAAATGTTCATTCCAAAAATTGGAATTCGTTCACGTGCATTTCGCCAAGCGCAATACAGTCGCCAGCGCATGAATGACTTACTCATTGCGATTGTGGTGATTTGCATTGGGCGCGTGATGATGGCAACAAATCACGTGGATACAAATGCGTACACATTTGGGTCTATTCTCATGATTATGGGGATGTCCCTCGTTCTCGTTGGGCTCTGTTATACGGCATGGAACACCCTCTGGATTCGAAAATCGCTCGTCTCGCCACCGCCCTCAATCCGAGAACTTGTTCGCCCCATCGAGTAATCGACTGCCAGCATGGCAGGTACTGCTCATCTCAAGAGGCACTTGGCGGGGTTTTTTAGTGCGGTAGCGGCCAAATGCCCATTTATTGAATGGAAATAGGGGGTAACACTGGCGCAGGGTTTGTAATACAGTGTGTTGTTCCCCTTGGACGTTGTGTTTAGGGGAAGGAAAGAAGGAAGAGACCAACGAACGAATCGCAAGTCGGTCTTTGAATCAGGAGATGATGATCAATGGCAGTGAAAGAAATTTCATTCGATGTAGAAGCTCGCAAAAAGATGCTTCAAGGTGTTGAGAAACTCGCAACCGCAGTGAAATCAACCCTTGGTCCTCGTGGCAGAAACGCCGTGATTGATAAATCATGGGGCGGCCCAACAGTGACCAAAGATGGTGTTACAGTCGCAGAGGAAATTGTTCTTCGCGATAAAGTTGAAAATCAAGGCGCGCAACTCGTTAAAGAAGTCGCTTCAAAAACATCAGACGATGCTGGCGACGGAACAACAACCGCGACAGTACTTGCTGAAGCAATCTTTAAGAGCGGCATTCGCCATCTCGCATCAGGATGTGATGCGAACGCAATGGTTCGCGGCATTCACAAAGCAGTCTCTGCAGTCACACAATCAATCTCAGACATGTCTACGCCTGTTGAAGACAACATTGAAGCTGTTGCAACCATTTCAGCAAACAACGATGAAGAAGTTGGCAAGATTATGGCTAAAGCATTTAGCAAAGTCGGCAAAGATGGCGTCATCACAGTCGAAGAAGGCAAAAGTCTTGACACAACCATCGATGTCGTTGAAGGCATGCAGTTTGACAGAGGATTTTTAAGTCCAAACTTTGTTACTGATGTCGACAACATGACAACGGTTCTTGACAAACCACTTGTGCTCATTTTTGAAGACAAACTTGAAAATGCAAAACAACTCATTCCACTACTTGAGAAAGTCATGGAATCTAAAAAGCCGCTCCTTATCATCGCTGAAGATGTCACTGGTGAAGCGCTTTCAACATTGGTCATCAATAAACTTCGCGGAGTGTTGCAAGTCGCAGCAGTCAAAGCGCCTGGCTATGGAGATAGACGCAAGGCGATGCTCGAAGACATTGCTGTACTCACTGGTGGCGAAGCCATCATGAAGGATTTGGGCATTGACATCGAAAAACTTAGCTTGACGCAACTTGGTCAAGCAAAGAAAATCGAAGTCACAAACAACGCAACCACAATTGTTGAAGGTGCAGGCACGACTGATTCCATCCAACACCGCATTGAACGGATTCGTGGTGATATTGCAAACAGCACTTCAGACTACGACCGCGAAAAGTTACAAGAACGACTCGCAAAACTTGCTGGCGGCATTGCACAAATCAATGTTGGTGCAGCGTCAGAGGCAGAACTCAAAGAACGTAAGGCACGAGTTGAAGACGCGCTCCATGCAACACGGGCAGCAATCGAAGAAGGCGTCGTTCCAGGTGGCGGTGTCAGCTTTATCCGAAGCATGAGTGTTCTAGCTTCAGTGAAGGATTCACTGAAAGGTGATGAGAAGGTTGGCGTTGACGTCATTGAAGACGCACTCATGATTCCACTGAGAACGATTTCAGATAACGCTGGCGCAAAGGGCTCAGTCGTTGTGTCTAAAGTTGCAGAGATGGAAGGCGCAAACGGATTCAACGCACTCACGCTTGAGTATGGCGACTTGTTTGCAGATGGCGTATTGACGCCAGCAAAAGTAGACCGTTGTGCACTGCAAAACGCAGCATCAGTTTCGTGCATGCTTCTTTCAACAGATTGCATCGTCACGAGCACACCCGAGGACGCATCTGCTGAAGGCGCGCCAGGCATGGACCCAATGGGCGGCATGGGTGGCATGGGCGGTATGGGCGGAATGCCAGGTATGGGTGGCATGCCGGGCATGGGCTTCTAAGACCTTATTTAAAGAAAATATTGATACACGAATTTGGAGATAACAATGTCAGTTAAACCACTTGAAGATCGAATCCTCATTAAACCAATCGAAGCAGAAACACAAACTGCTTCAGGTATTTTTCTTCCTGAGTCAGCAACCGAGAAACCAATGCAAGGGGAAGTCGTTGCAACTGGCCCTGGAAAGTTGCTTGAAAATGGCGAACGTGCAGAGCCAGCTGTAAAAACTGGTGACGTCGTTGTGTACGGAAAGTACTCAGGTACAGAAATCGAAATTAAAGGCGAATCACATCTCATCGTAAGAGAAAGCGAATTGCTCGGACTTGTTCAAGGCTAATTGAAGAGAAAAGTAAGTTATGACAGCAAAACAAATGAAATATGACAACGCTGCTCACGAAGAGTTTCGTGATGGCGTTCAGAGCATGGCAAAAGCAGTTGGCCTCACAATGGGTCCTGCAGGTAGAAACGTCGTTGTCCAAAAGTCATTTGGAGCGCCAAGCGTGACAAAAGACGGCGTTTCAGTTGCAAAAGAAATTGAGTTACCAGAAGCATTCAAAAACATGGGTGCAAAAATGGTCCATCAAGTTGCGAAGAAGACTGCAGACATTGCAGGGGACGGAACCACTTCAGCAACAATTCTTGCAAACAGCATTTTCACGACTGGTCTGAAGCACATTTCAGTCGGCGCAAATCCTGTAACCGTACAACGCGGCATCTCTGCAGCAGCAAGAGTGGCAACTGAAACAGTCAACTCAATTGCAACACCATGTGAAGGCATTGAAGATTTAAAGAAGATTGCACTCGTATCATCAAACCATGATGATGTCATTGCACCAATCATTGCAGAAGCAATTGACCGAGTTGGCAGTGATGGCGTTGTTGAAGTTGAAGAAGGCAATGCCGCTGAAACGTCACTCGAATACGTTGAAGGCATGGCATTTGATAAGGGCTTCTTAAGTCCATACTTCATGACAGACCCGAAAACTGCTGAGTGTGTTCTTGAAGATGTCAGCATTCTTATCTATGAGAAGAAGATTTCAAATCTTGCAGATTTGCTTCCACTGTTAAACAAAACAGCAACAGCAAACAAACAACTGCTCCTCATTGCTGAAGACATTGAAAACGAAGCGCTCGCTGCACTCGTCATCAATAGACTTCGCGGCACATTGAAAGTGTGTGCTGTCAAAGCTCCTGGATTTGGCGACAGACGAAAAGCAATGCTTGGCGACATCGCAGTCCTTACAGGCGGCACTTTCTTTAGTGAAGATTTAGGTCGAAACTTGGAAGATGTTGAACTTGAAGAACTCGGAGAAGCGAAACGAGTTGTTGTCACGAAAGATGGCACAACGATTGTTCGTGGCGCTGGCAAATCAGAAGACATTGACGCTCGAGCAAAACAGATTACTGCTCAAATCGAACGTTCAACAAGTGACTACGACAAAGAGAAACTTCAAGAACGACTCGCGAAGTTGACCGGTGGTGTCGCTGTGATTCAAGTCGGCGGTATTAGCGAAGTCGAAATGAAAGAACGTAAGGACCGAGTTGATGACGCACTCGCTGCGACTCGTGCTGCTGCACGAGAGGGTTACGTTGCTGGTGGCGGCGTTGCGTACATTCGCGCAATTGATGCAATCCAACAAGCACGAAAGAAGGCCAAAGGTGACGCAAAACTTGGTTACGACATTCTTGCACAAGCACTTGAAACTCCTGCGCATCTCATCGCATCAAATGGTGGCAACGAAGGCGACGTTGTTGTCGAAAAGATTCGAGAGGGTGAAGGCGGTTTTGGTTTCAACGCATCAACACAAACGTATGAAGACCTTGTTCAAGTAGGCATCATCGATCCAGCGCTTGTCGTGTGCACAGCAATCCAAAACGCATCCTCGGTTGCAGGACTCATGCTCACAACGAATGTCATCATTACGGACTTAGGTGATGATGAAGACCCAATTGAACAAGCTGTGTTCTAAATAAACAATGGCTGTTACGCAGTGTTATTACGAAGTGCTCGGCATTTCTCGGAACGCAGACGGTACCGAGATTAAGCGGTCCTATCGCCGCCTTGCAATGAAGTATCACCCAGATCGAAATCCGGGTGATGATGAGGCAGAGCGAAAGTTCAAAGAGTGTGCTGAAGCATACGAAGTACTTTCCGACACGCAAAAACGCCAAGTCTATGATCAATATGGTCACGAAGGTCTTCGAGGTCGAGGACATGCTGCCCACGACTATCACAACATGAATGTTGAAGACATCTTCTCAATGTTTAATGACATTCTTGGTGGTGGTGGTTTCGGCTCAAGGGGTGGCGCGCGGCAAAGGCGGGGCTTCGATTTAGAAACAGACATCGAAATCACACTTGAAGAAGTGCTCACTGGCACAGAAGAAGACGTTGAATTCGATCGCCTTGATGTTTGTGATTCATGTTCAGGCAGTGGAGCAAAAGCGGGCTCCAAACCGCAAACGTGCTCGACGTGTCAAGGGCAAGGAAAAGTCGCGCAGCAGGGCCTCGGCGGCATGTTCAGAATGGTTACTGGTTGTCCAACGTGCCACGGCAAGGGAACAATCATTACTGACCCTTGTGGCGAATGTCATGGAAAAGGTCGAAAAGCGGTTCATCGCACCTTACGAATAAAGATACCAGCGGGCATCCATCATGGACAAGCTGTCCGAGTTTCAGGGGAAGGCGAACCACCTGCACCAGAAGTGTCACCCGATGGGTCTGGTACTAGGGGCGACCTGCATGTCGTTGTGCGTGTTAAAGAAGAGCAACAGTTTGAACGTGACGGAAACAACTTAATCTCAGTTGTCCCAGTTGCATTCACTCAACTTGCACTTGGCGCAACCATTGAAGTTGA
>JAERSY010000118.1 GCA_016845245.1 Phycisphaerae bacterium | reverse complement strand
CTTGGGAAACAAGCAGGCATGACCTGCTTTGCATTTGATGTCTTGAAAGGCGCGCTTCCGGTCTATGTTGCAGGTGCGTGCGCTGGCGTTGCTGGAGCATCGCTTGGTTCTTACGATAGGGCGGAGTTGTGGTTGTGGCTTGGTGTTGCAATTGCGCCATGCCTTGGGCACATGTATTCAATCTTCCTGAAGTTTCAGGGAGGCAAAGGTGTTGCTACGACGCTCGGTTGTATGCTTGGTCTTTATCCACTCTTAACGTTGCCAGTGCTTTCAGTGTTTGTATGTTGGGGGCTCGCGCTTTACGTTTCAAAAATGGTATCTGCAGCAAGCGTTATCGCAGCAATCCTACTTCCAGTTGCAACCTACTTTCATCTTGAAGCAGCAGGCATCGAACAATCGTGGCCAGTCGTGTTGCTCTCGACGCTCATTGCCGTGTTTGTTGTTTGGAAGCATCGCTCAAACATCAAACGAATCGCGGCTGGAACGGAACCAAAGATTAATCAGAAGTCGTAAGCAATCGAAGTGCGACGTTGATGACATCATCAGCGGGAATCTTATCGATTGCACACGCACTCTCATGATTGTCCGCAATGAGATTGCTTGGAAGAAATGGCTCAGCTGTCATCGCAATGTCATTGTCACATGCATACTTCGTCCATCTAAAATCCGTTGGTCCATAGAGTGCGATGACAGGCACGCCAGTTGCAACAGCAAGATGTCTTGGCCCCGTGTCATTTGTAATCATTAAGTGCGATTGCCCAACAACGCCTTTTAATGAACCAAGCGTAAGACCTCTTGTTGTTAAATCGATGACTTCCGCATGTGCGTGTTCACAAACTGCGCGAGCAAGGTGGTGTTCATCAGGCGACCCAACAACACAGCAAGTTGCGCCTGCGTTCGTTAAAGCGTCCGCCACTGCTGCAAATCGTGAAACACACCACCTCTTCTTCGCTTTGCTCGCCCCCGGAACAAGAAGCACAATCGGCGAATCGATTGCGTCTGTGATATCTTTCGCGGCCTCATGTTGTGCTTGACTGATGCCAATGGTGGGGTGAGATGGCACGGTGTCAACTCCAAAGACTTGCGCTGCAAGTTCATGGAAGTACTCTGCTGTTGGAATGGGCTCCGCGCTTTTTCTCGGCTCAATGGCATGCGTTAAAAGCGAACTTCTGAACCCGCGACCATACCCAATGCGCCGCGAGATGCCACTTAGTTTAGCGATGAGGGCAGAGCGAAAACTGTTTGGTAAGAGCACGATGGCGTCGCCCTTCATTTGCCTCAATGCATGGACGCTTGCAAAAACTTGTTTCGTGTTCAACGGCAACACTGCATCGACTTCCTTGACACCTTCGAGCAATGCAACAAGATGAGGTCGAACTGCAAGCGTGATGCGAGCGCTAGGAAATGATTCGCGAGCAGTTCTCCAAACTGAACTCGCCATCACAACATCTCCTACCCAAGATGGGCAAAGGATGATGAGTGATTTGGTTGATTCAAGCGGTGTCATGGTGTACTTGTTGTATTCTACGCTTGTGAACAAAGCAGTATTCTTAGATCGAGATGGAACAATCATCACAAATGAAGGTGATTTGGGTGACCCGTTAGGTGTTGAGCTCATCGCAGAGGCAAACGAAGCAATCAAAATGCTCCATGATGCTGGGTGGATGCTCGTTGTTGTCACAAATCAAGCAGGTGTTGCACGGGGCGCATTTAGTGAAAGTGACATTCATCGAGTGCATGACCGTATTGATGAACTTGTGGCGATTGATGGGAAAAGCCCAATCAAAAAGTATTATTACTGTTGCTACCACCCCGAGGGCCCAGCGCCAGAATGGACGTGTGACCATCCAAATCGAAAACCGCGGCCGGGCATGCTTCGTGAAGCTATGCTTGAGTTTGACATCGATGGCACTCAATCTTGGATGATTGGGGATACCGCTCGTGATATACAAGCGGGGAATGCATGCGGTTGTAAAACGATTTGGCTCACTGGTCAACAGCGAGTCACAGAGGAAACGATGCCAACGTTGTTTGCTCCACAGCTGATTGACGCTGCGAAGTTTATCCTCGCAGAAGAACAAACAAGTTAATCACCGAAACATGTCCGGACCGCTCGTGCAGACGAAATGAATCTGCTGTCGAGTGGAACAAGGCGCTGTTTATCAACGGCGTCAAGTATTGACTGCGTGCCAATATGGCCATCCTTTAAGACAACCATCTTGTTGATATCACCTTCAAGTGCACACCCAAAAGCAGCAGTTGCAAACGTGGTTGCAAGTAAACGGTCTACTGATGAGGGTTCGCCGCCACGCTGAATATGACCAAGGGCAGTGGTGCGTGATTCGATGCCGGTTCGTTGTTCTATCTCATGAGCGACGTGTCTGCCAATGCCGCCTAACCGGATTGGGTCGGGGCTAGTTTCGATGCGCTCAGAAACAACTTTAGAACCATTGATGGGGTGTGCGCCTTCAGCACATGCAATGATGGAAAACCCTGAATGGTCATCCTTGCGTGCTGAAACGAAGTCGCAAATGTTATCGATGTCAAATGGAATCTCAGGAATCAAGATGACGTCTGAGCCAGACGCAAGGCCACTTGCGAGCGTCAACCATCCAGCGTTTCTGCCCATGAGTTCGCAGACCATTACACGTTGGTGGCTGTCCCCAGTTGAGTGAAGTCGGTCGAGCGCCATCGTGCCAATGCGTGTTGCTGTTGTAAAGCCGATGGTGATATCAGTGCCATAAATATCGTTGTCGATTGTTTTTGGAATCCCAATGCACGGGAGACCTTGTTCAATGAGTGGGGCAGTACACGTAAACGTTCCATCGCCACCAATCACAATGAGTACGTCAATGTTGTTGGCTTCGATGGTTGCCATGCATTTGTCGACAGCATTCACATACACTGGATTACCTTCGGCATCATTGCCAGTGTAATACCACTCTGGCGCACATCGATTGTTTGTGCCGAGAATTGTTCCACCTCTACTGATGATGCCAGAGAGTTGTTCAACACCGAGTTTTTTTGTTCTGTTTTCAATGAGTCCTTGATATCCATCTTCGATACCAACGATCTCAATCCCACCTTTGGTGAGGGCTGCTTTTCCGATACCGCGAATTGCTGCGTTTAAACCGGGGCAGTCACCGCCGCCTGTGAGTATGCCGATTGTTTTTACCGTGTTCATGTAACTTAAAAATTCTGTGTTGTTGGTCTTACTGCGAGTTCACCAAGTTCGACGTGAGCCGGTGTGTTTAATGCAAAGGCAACACTCTCCGCAATGTCTTCAGGAAGGAGGGGATGTTCAAAAGTTTCCATTTGATTTTGGAAATGTACCCGAGAAGGTTCATGTGTGACGGACGATGGCAAATCTGTTTTGACAAGCCCCGGCAAAATCGTAGTGACTTTTATGGAATTGCCATCCTTCATGCTGCGTTCACTCAGGTCAAGTTGGAGCCCCTCAGAGATTGCGCGAACAGCATGCTTTGTCCCGCAATAGACTGCAGCACCCGCAAACACTCGCCTGCCAGCGGTGGAACTGATGTTGATGATGTGTCCAGTCCCTTGTTCAAGCATGTGAGGCAACGCAGCAGCAATACCGTTCAAGACGCCTTTTACATTCACATCAACTGCATTGTGCCAATCGTCGAGATGGCACCGTGTCATCGACGCCATCGGAAGAATGCCCGCGTTGTTGACAATGGCATCAAGTGAACCAAACTCAGACATCGCGACAGATGCAAGATTTAACACATCTTCGCTCTTTGTGACATCGCACTGAACGGGAATGACATGAGCGCCACATTGACTTGCGATTGATTCAAGTTGGTCTATGCGTCTCGCACCAATCACGAGTCCCTTCGCACTTTTTGAAAGTTTTTGTACGACTGCAGCACCAATTCCTGAACTCGCTCCAGTAATTATGCCAACGCCAGCCCAAGCCATGTCGCAGTTTTGAGTCATTGCATGTACCATCCTACCTAATGATGACGGAACAACAAGTACAACAGCAAGAAGAATCACAACTCGTTGCAGCTCGCAGAGCAAAGATGCAACGTTGGATGGATGATTACAATGTCTACCCTTGGGGAAACCGAGTTGATGGCTTGACATCACTTGCAGATGCAAGGAGTCAGTTTAGCCAAGAAGCTCATGACGCTTCAAAGGAAGAGGGTGGTGTCGACGATCGGCCTCGCGTCAAAGTGGCGGGTCGATGTATTCAACATAGAGCAATGGGGAAGCTGACGTTTCTAGTCATTCGAGATGAGACAGGCGATTTGCAAATAAGCTGCTCAAAATCAGCGCTCTCAACAGAAGCATTTAAAGTCGCAAGCAAACTTGATTACGGCGATATCGTGGTCGCAGAAGGCCCAATCGGCGCGACACAAAAAGGTGAAATCTGCGTTTGGGCAGATGACTTTACACTTGCGTGTAAATCACTCGTGCCGCCACCAGAGAAATTCCATGGCATCAGTGATGCGGAACTTCGTTATCGCCAGCGGTATGTTGATATGTACACAAACCCTGAAACGATTGAGACGTTTAAGAATCGTTCAATCATCATCAGGGCAATTCGTTCATATATGGAAACAGGTGGTTTCGTTGAAGTAGAAACGCCAATGATGCAGCCACTTGCAGGTGGTGCCGCGGCGAGGCCGTTTTCAACGCACCATAATGCGCTCGATATACCACTCTTTTTACGCATCGCGCCTGAGTTGTATCTTAAACGTCTCCTCGTTGGTGGGATGCGAAAAGTGTATGAGATCAATCGAAACTTCAGAAATGAAGGCATTTCAAAAAAGCATAACCCAGAGTTCACGATGCTCGAAGCGTATGAAGCATTTGGTGATTGTGAAACAATGCTTGAACTCACTGAGGGAATGGTGCGAGCAGGAGCGGCTGCAGTCAGTGAATCAATGTGCATTTCGTTTGGCGAGATTGAAGTCGATTACAACAAACCGTTTGACCGAGTGTCCTATGGGGATTTGTTTGAAAAAGCCCTTGGCTTTTCGATGGATGATGAAGCAAGCGTAAGAGCGAAGGGGAGCGAACTCCATATCGATGGTTCAGACAACTTAAACCACTGGCTTCTCGTCAGCGCAATTTTTGACGCGTGTGTTGAAGACACCATCGACCCAACTCGGCCAACCTTTGTGACGGATTATCCAAGTGCGATTTCTCCGCTCACTCGTCCGCATGCTGAGTGCGATGCACTATCACATAGATGGGAGCTCTTTATCTGCGGAATGGAAATTGCGAACTCTTACACAGAACTCAACGATCCTGATTTACAGTTGCAACGATTTACTGAGCAACTCGATGGCGCAGATGATGAAATCCAAGCGTTTAGGACGCTCGATGATGACTTTATCCATGCGCTTCGGGTCGGCATGCCGCCGGCTGGTGGCCTTGGCGTCGGCATCGACCGAGTCGTCATGTTGCTGACTGGCAATGAATCCATCCGCGACGTCGTTCTATTCCCCCTCATGAAACCACAGGATTCAACACATGAAGAAACTGATTAACACCGTTGTTTTAACACTATGTTTTCTGTCGTCCATCGCGCTTGCTGAGTGGGAAGCTGTTTCGGACCATTGGTATGGCGTAACGATTGCAGATGCGAAGTCTGGGTGGTCACAATCCCTCGTTGAGCAAGACGAGAAGCACTATCGCACAACGACGATTCAAAACATGATGTTGTCACGAGCAGGTATTGAGATTCAAATTGAAGTGACTTCAGTCTTCGTTGAAACGAAGGAAGGCAAGCCAGTTTCAGTCATGACGACCCAAGAAGCAATGGGTTCAGTGAGCAAAACAACGTGGATCTTCAAAGACGGCAAAATCATGACAGTTTCAGAAGCTGGGGGCTCACCGGTGCAAAAAATCGTTGATATGCCCACGCAGACTTGGCTTACTCCGCAAGCAGTAAAGCGTTTGTTTGTACAAAAAATGAAGGAAGATCAACCAATCATTACATATGTCACGATGTCTCCTGAACTTGGATTGAATCCAGTGACAGTTGTGATGACGAAACTCGGTGAAGCTAATGAAGCATGGCTGCCAGAAGGCGCGTCAGCTACAAAGTATGAATCAACGAATAACATCATGCCAGTTGCTTCAACTGAATGGTACGCAAAAGATGGGTTAAGTCTTGGTTCGGAAATGGATGCTGGATTTGGCTTGATTCGAAACTCGCTCATGTCAAAAAACGAAGCGCTTTCACCTGTGAATGAAATTCCAGAACTCATGATTAGCATGTTCATCGAACCGAATGTTCGCATTCCAGATGATGAAGATTTGGGTCGCATTGTGATGAACGTCAAGACCAAAGATGGTTCCAAAGTCGAACTTCCAAACGCAGGGCATCAGTTTGTAACAGCAAATGAAGACGGCAGTGCAATCGTCACCATTGACTTAAACAGGGCAGTGCCTGCAACGAGCGGTGAATTAGATGGGCCTGTATTCACGGCATCTTCAGCAATTTGCGACGCTTCAGACGATGCGATCATTGCAATCACGAATGAAACACTCGCAACGCTTCCTAAAGACGCATCTGACTTAGATAAGGCAAAAGCGCTGCGAGCAAAAGTGTTTGAGTATATCGATAACAAAGGGTTATCAACTGCATTTGCTTCAGCGTCACAAACTGTAAGAGACCGAAAGGGTGATTGCTCTGAACATGGCGTACTCCTGTGCGCATTGTTGCGAGCAGCGGACATCCCATCAAGAGGAGTCATGGGACTCGTTTACGTTCCAATCATTGGAGAGAATGGCGTGTTTGGTTGGCACATGTGGTCACAAGCACTCATCGATGGGCACTGGATTGACCTTGACGCAACGCTCGAAACAACGCACAGTGTTGGACACGTGACCACATTAACGACACCACTCACTGATGAAAATCTTGGAGCAGACATGGCTGGGCTCATGGGCACAATCGGAAATCTCGACATCGAAATTGTTGAAATTGGAAATCCCTCCAAGGAATGACAGAACTCAATCTACCACCACGTCCGGATGATGGACACAAAGGCACATTTGGAAGCGTTTGCGTCATCGGTGGTTGTAAGAGTGAAGATGGACTCGTCATGCTTGGTGCTCCTGCACTTGCTGCAAATGCGGCGCTGCGAAGTGGGTGCGGCCAAGCAGTACTCGCAACACCACAACCAATCCTCGCGCATGCGCTAACACTTGCGCCAACTGCAACAGGCGTAGAACTTCCAGTTGATGATGTCAGCCGACTCATGCCAAGTCAATCGATTACCCTCGTCGACCAACATTGTGGTTCATGCAGAGCGTTTGCACTTGGAATGGGTTTTGGGCAGGGCTGGTCACAACAACAAATCGTTGCGACGTTAACTGCAAGGGATGACCGGCCAATCGTCCTTGATGCAGATGGGCTGAACGCGCTTGCATCGCTTAAACAGGGTTCTCTTGACTTGCATGCACCGCTTGTCCTCACACCACACGTTGGTGAATTCAAACGATTGGCAGAAGCATATAATGTTGATGTCAGTGGTTCGATTGAAGAAGGTGCTCAGCGACTGGCGCAAACGTGTGGAGCAATCGTTGTATTGAAGAGCGACACAACGGTCATCACAAATGGCATTCAGACTGAAATCTTTACTGAGGGCGGTGTTGAACTTGCAACAGGCGGCAGTGGTGATGTGCTCGCAGGGCTCATTGCAGGATTGATAGCCCAGTTTGGGGTGAACTCCAGCGACCACTTGTTTGATGCAGCGCTGCTTGGCGTACATATTCATGCGTACGCAGGAAGGGCGGTTGTGGAACGTCAAGGGAACACTGGTCTACTTGCGACTGATTTGCTTCAAGAGATACCAAAAACGATTTCAGTACTACGCAAAGGGTGAGCAGAAGTTACACTGCTGTCATGTTGTCACAGTTAAGTATTGCGGATATGTCTGGTCAGGGGTTTGTGCACGGAGTGTTTGCGATTGTGAACCCTCAAATTGGCACGACGAAAAACGGAGATGATTTTCTCAAATGTTTGCTTCGTGATTCGACTGGTGAAGCAAGCGGACGCATGTGGCGATTTGATGCAAGCAGCATGCCTGAAATTTCTTCAACTGGCTTCGTTCGCATTGAGGGCGACCAAGAAGTCTACCAAGAACGGCTCCAAATCAAGATTCGAGAGATTTGGCCACACGAGCCAAGCGCAGACGAGTTAACGGAACTGCTCCCAAGTAGTCGCAAAGACATTGAAGAGATGTATGGCAATGTGCAATCGCTTATTCAAGGACTTGATCATCCTGCAGCAAAAGCGCTCGGTGCGGCATACTTAGACGACGCAGTACTCATGAACAAATTCAAGGTTGCTCCTGCTGCGATGCAAATTCACCATGCGTGGATAGGCGGCCTCTTAGAGCACACCTTGCAATTGATGGAACTTGCTGACGCGATGCTCCCGTTGTACTCGCGACTTAATCGCGACATCATTTTGCTTGGCTTGTTTATTCACGATTTGGGCAAAACGGAAGAACTCCGGTGGGATAGAGGATTCGAATACACGCGTGAGGGGAATTTAGTCGGCCATATCGCACGAGGTGCGATGTGGCTTGAAGAGAAAGCAAAAGTTGCTGAAGAACTACTTGGTGGACCACTCCCAGATGGCTTTTTAACGGTCATGCAACACATTGTGCTGAGCCACCATGGACAGCTCGAATATGGTGCTGCAAAACTTCCATCAACTCCGGAAGCAATCTTTATCTCTCAACTCGATACGCTCGATGCACACACGCAAACGGCGCTTGATGCGGCACGACCATGGGAGGCAGGCGTTCGGAGTGGCGAAGCATTTACAGAACGGCTTTTTGCGCTCAGCACGAAACTCTATAAGAATGACCCATTGAGGGGTTCATAGCACGTTTTCGCTGTTTTTTCCTTCCTTTCGCATAAATTGATGAACTTCGCGTTTGGTTCCACCGAACATCTATAGTACGCTTGATGTTTCTCAAGATTCGTACGCATTAGAAAGGAGTATGCTCAATGTTAACAGTCTTACTTACGACAGTTGTTTGTGGTGGCCCTATTGGTGATACTGCAAAATTACCTGTCGATTTGATTCCTGAAGTCACTGTTCCGGATATTGATTATGCATCAGTCTTTGCAGAAGATGACATGCGTGATGGCAAAGGTGTGCCATATCGATTCGCCATTCCAAATGAAGTATCAGTTAATCCGCGTTCTAACGGCATGTGGGAAAAGTTACCTAACAATAAGATGCGATGGTCACTCCGCGTCAATTGTGACAACGCAGTTTCAATGAATGTCGGGTTTGGTCAGTATGAGATGCCCTCTTCTGGCAGTATGGTCATCAGTGATGAATATCGCGAGTTTGAGATTCGTCCGTTTACAGCAGAAGACAATAAAGATCATGGTGAACTTTGGACACCCATCATTCCATCTCATGAGGCAGTGATTGAAATCGTTGTCGACCAAGATGAAGTCATTGATGTGATGAACAACATTGAGTTGACTGCAATCAATCCGGGCTAT
Organism: Phycisphaerae bacterium; assembly: GCA_016845245.1. Classification (GTDB taxonomy): domain Bacteria; phylum Planctomycetota; class Phycisphaerae; order Phycisphaerales; family SM1A02. Next base: position 965 of record JAERSY010000118.1, on the reverse strand, counting down.
CGGGGTTTCAAAAGTCGTGATGAGAATAACTTTGGTTCATCCGAATCGTGCAACATCGATGTGATGTGTGACCATGCTGATGACTGGTGGGATGTCATTCCATCAGTTGGCGTCTACACGCTCAGTGGTTGGTGGACATGCTCAGGTGCAATGGTCAACAACACAGCCCAAGATTACACGCCATACTTTTTAACGGCAGATCACTGCGGAATAACAAGCAGTACCGATTCATCGATTGTTGTGTATTGGAATCATCAAAATAGTTACTGTCGAGAGCCGGGAAGTTCGGCGAGTGGCAACAATGGTAACGGCTCCCTCAGTCAATTCACAAGTGGTTCCACCATGCGTGCAACTCGAAGTTACACAGACTTTACGCTGACAGAGTTATCATCATCACCAAATGATTCGTGGGGCGTCACGTATGCTGGCTGGTCAAGACAAACAAATGGTGGCATCGGCGCTGGTGTGCATCATCCAAACACTGCTGAAAAACGAATTTCGTTTCCAGACTACATGACGCCATCTGGTGAGTTTTACAATGTGAACTGGGCGCAAGGTCGTACAGCACCCGGTTCATCGGGCTCGCCACTCTTTGATGGGAACCATCGCATCGTCGGTCAACTCTGTTGCGGCGCTTCGTACTGCACGAATGACTCAAACGATTATTACGGGCGTTCATTTAGCTTGTCTTGGTCTTACCTTGACGAATGGCTCGACCCAACTGGTTCGAACGTGCAATACCTCGACACACTTGGCGATGAGCCAGTTGTGATTGGTGCGTGCTGCATTGGCGACTCTGGTTCTTGTGTAAACATTGCCGAATCCAATTGTGCTGCTGGCGGCGGAACATTCATGGGCGAGGGCTCATCATGTGATGCTGGCGATTGTGAACCAGTCGTGATTGGTGCATGCTGCATTGCATCGACTGGTCAATGCATCAACATCGAAGAGTCAACGTGCAACGC
>JAERSY010000117.1 GCA_016845245.1 Phycisphaerae bacterium | reverse complement strand
CAAGTGAGATTCACATCAGAGCCGAACGAACAGTCTCATACAAGTACATATACGACGTGCTCGAAACAATACGAGCGCTCGATGGCACGAAGCACGTGCAACTTGTCATAAGGGATGACAAGGGATGAGGAAAAAAGGACTTACAAAAGGCGTCATCGGGCTCAACCTCACTTCTATGATTGACGTTGTCTTTTTGCTCCTGATTTACTTTATGGTTGCAACCGAGTTTAAGACCTCTGAAGCAGCGTTTGCAATGGACCTCCCAGAACGAGTTCAGCAAGGCGCAATTCTCCTTGATGATGAGCCCTTGATTATTCTTGTTGATTCTGCAGGGGATTCCCAAAGCAACCTGCGGCTGAACGTACTTGGACCTTGGGGTGATATGCAAACACCAGAAGAACTTCGTGCGTTTCTTTATAAAAACATTGCAGATGGTTTTGGCAGGCAGGGCTTGTTTACCATCAACCACCCAATTGTTATCCGCCCAACTAATGACGCACACTGGGAACACGTGCTTGCTGTCTACAACGCAGTTGCACACGCGACGTATACAAATGTCACGTTGGATGAACCAGTGCAATGATTGTTCAATTGATCTGCACACTTGCATTGCTCTCTCAGGGACTTGGCGACATCAAGATCGAGTTGTTTGAAGAATGGTCACGCAATGAATCGATACCGATGGTTTCGTTTGGCTTGCCAAGTGAGCATGAGCAAGAGTTAGTTCATCAATATCTCATTGACTTAACGAGACTACTCAACAGAGCAAGTGGCCAATCGCTCACAGAAGAAGAACGAAGTATTGAATTGAAGTTTCTTCAAGGCATGATTGCTGGCTTGCAACACAATGATGAACGCAACGCTGCTTCGTGCGTTGAGTACTTGAAAGACCTCGATGATGCGGTGTTTGGTTTTTCTGCTTCGAAACTCTGGCGAATGCGATTGCAAGCATTTTCAACACTTGGTGACCAAAGAGCGGCGCTGCATGCCGCCCAAGAACTCCGCTCGCTTCGTCATGTCTCTGTTGAAGACCAAACGGTGCTTGTGCTGTTTGAGATTGAAACGATGTTGAACGAGAAAGAGCCAAACATCAATGAAGTGGTGACACGCTTTGTGGAGCATGACGAATCGCTCGTCAAGCAAAAAAAGTTCAAGTTAAGAGACGCATTCGCAAGTGGTGTACTCAGCTTGATGCAAGCGGTTGACGCAAAGAAACAACTTCTTGCTCGTCGCCTCGATGTCGACGGCTCATTGGTTCAACACCAAAGAACCGCGCGAGCAACCATGCGGCGCCTCAATGCTCGCTTGGAAACACCCGTCAAATTCACCCACGAAGATGAACAATCTACATTCAAAACGATTGCACTTTGGGATGAAATAGATGCGATTCAAGAAGGTGACACAAAACGAGTTGCTCCACTTCTTAAACTTGCGATGGACGGAAACCATGAAGCAAGCGTTGCGTTGTTGTCGACATTCTCATCACATCAAGACGTCGCTGAACATCTAGACACGCTTTTTCAACATTCTGCGATTACAAACAACACCGCTGTTCAGGAATTCTGGACGCTTCAGCGAGCAATCCACTGCATTAACAATGATCGCCGTGAAGAGGGGCTCACGCATTTATATCTCATCCCAGAGTCATCCATCTACGCGGACGATGCAACGCGAATTCTGAAACAGATTCACGAAATGACTGTCGATGTCTTGCTTCAATCGCTCAAGGACAAATCGCGAGATGCGCAAGCCCTTGCAGCGCTTACTCAGGAGTGGAATGAACAAACTCGAACAAAAGTCGCTTACGCACTTGTTTCGACTGCTCATGCAAAGCAGGCGGATTGGCACGTGCCATCAATTGAAACAATGATTCAGGTGCCACAAAACTTCCCGCCTTCCTTACTTGGTGAGTTGCATCGATTGGCTGGGCAACACGAACTTGCTGCGTCAACGTATAAACTCGCAATCGAAACAGATGGCGAAACAATTGAAACGCTTACGGGTCTCGCCGATGTCACCCGCGACGCGGCACTCATGAAAAGAGTACTCCGCTCAACATCATGCGATGACGATCATCCATATTGGTTTTGGCTTGCAAATTTGCGATTGCTTGAGTGGCACCTTGAAGAGGGTGGAAGCAAGGTCGATGCGATTGCGAAAGTCAATCGCTTACGAAAAATGGATGCCTCACTTGGAGGCACCCATTTTCAACAATCGTTTAACACACTATGTGAATAGGTGGGCGAGTAAGTAGCTGTCGTTAAGACGCTTTTCGTTTCGCCAACTCATCTTGTTGCATACGGTCTCGCAATCGTCTTAACGAATCAATTTCAATTTGCCTGACCCGTTCCCGTGTTAACCCAACAACGAGTCCAATCTCTTTGAGCGTAAGCGGTTCTTGGCCTTCAAGGCCAAATCGTAATCGGAGCACTCTTGCGTCGCGATGGTCTAGTTGGCTTAAGAAGGAGAGGGCGTCTTTAATCGTTTCTTGTTGTTCGACTTGCTCGTCTGGGCGCTTGTTCTTACTGTCTTCAAACACTTCAGAAAGCGTGATTTGCTCGCCTTGAGGTGAGCGTGGCTTTTTGCCAGCGTATGTACGCATCGCTCTACGAATAATGCGAATCTTCTTCTGGGGCAATTCAAGAGAGTCAGCAATTTCTTGGTTCGTCGGTTGGTGACCGATTTCATCCTTCAATCGTGCAACAGTGTGTTTGTACCGATTGATGAGGTCAACCATGTAGGCAGGAATATGGATGGGCTGCGTCGCGTTGATGAGCATTCGTTTGATTGATTGCTTAATCCACCATGAGGCGTAGGTCGAAAATCGAGCACCATGTGCTGGATCAAACCCTTCGACAGCTCGGATAAGCCCAATATTTCCTTCCTCAATCAAGTCACTGAGTTGGAGTCCGCGTCCGAGATATCGCTTCCCAATCGACACAACAAGTCGCAAGTTTGCACGAATCATGTGCTCCTTCGCGCCTGCGTCGTTGTCATTAATAATACGCCAACCAAGTTCCTTCTCTTCTTCAGCAGTTAACAATGGAACTTCATTGATTTGTTGTAGATATAAATCTAGATTCACACAAGTCTCCTAATTTGCATACTTCACGTTCCCAAACGAACAATCGGGCTTTTTCCCTCCTAAATGAAGCACGCAATACAAAACCATTTGAAATCTAGACCGTATAAACGGAACAATGTCTTATGATTGACATTGAAAATCACACATTGTGTGAAGTTAGGAAAGGTAGTGCAGTTATATCGATGGACGATATCACCAACATTTTGAACGCATGGCCTCATGACGAAGGAAAGCTCAATGTGCGCATCATTGAAGCGGCAGATGGTCGTGAAGTATTACAGTTACGCATCGAACTTGGAATTGTTCAGATGGAACTCAGTGGCCGCCCAGATGGTGTCGAGCAAGACGGGCATCCATCATTGCTCGACCTCGTTCAAACACATGGTGTTCATGATGGTCTCGACCCTGAAACGTGCAGGCAGTTACGTGAAGAGGGTGTTCAGCGTTCTCACCGTGCTGCAGCGTTGTTTGCATTGAGCAAGTGGGAACTTGTGATTAGGGATTGTTCGGATAATTTAAACCTCTTTGATTTATGTCTTCAGCATGCAATCGAAGTGCAAGACAAGGAAGCCCTTGAACAGTTTAGGCCTGCGGTGATTGCATTAAAAGCAAGAGCAACAGCTGAGTGGGCAATCAGTAATGAAAACTCTCAAGGCGCGATGGCCGCACTTGATAGTGGGCTCAGCGAATTAGAAGATGCGCTCGGAGAACAGTTTGACTCATCAAATGAAGCACAACTGTTGCGGGGCATGAAAGAAGCATTGCTCCCAAAATTGCCACGCTCAGAACGTGCAGATTTGCAAGAGCGACTTGATAGCGCGATTGCAAACGAGAATTATGAACTAGCGGCAATTCTTCGCGATGAAATACGATTGCTTAGAGATTAACATTTGTAAAACGGCAACGGAACAACAGACGCGGGGAGTGTTGTTCTTCCAAAATCAATCATGACTTCTTCGCCTTCAAACGTGCTATCGACGTACGCCATCGCAATCGGTTTTTCAAACGTTGGGCTGAAACATCCACTGGTCACTACGCCAATGACATCTTCGCCATGAAGCACATTCATGAATTGCCTAGGCGAACGTCTTCCTTCAAGTGAAAGTCCAATGAGTTTTCTCGCTGGACCTTCATCTGCAATTTTTTGCAATGCGGCTTGGCCAATAAATGGCTCTGCTTCATTCTCGCCAACCCCTTTGTCGAGTTTTACTGCAAACTTTAAACCCGCTGAAATTGGGTCAATCTCTTCAGTCAGTTCGTGTCCATAGAGCGGCATGCCAGCTTCTAACCGGAGCGAGTCTCTTGCGCCAAGACCAGCTGGTTTAATGAGGGATTGATCGGGCATGTTTGCAAACATCATTTCAACTGCTTTGTTTGCAAATGTTTTTGGCAATATGACTTCGACGCCATCTTCACCGGTGTACCCCGTTCTTGAAATCATGACTGAAGCGATGAGCAGATTCTTCGTCGTAAATCGATATCGCTTGAGATTTGGTACTTCACTTGAGACGCTGCTGATGACATCCATGACTTTTGGGCCTTGTACAGCAATCATCGCTGTGGACTCAGTTTCGTCAGTGACTTTGCAGACGTACTCGCCCATGTTTACTTCGATGTGTTGATTGATTTTGTCTCGGTTTGCGCCATTGCACACCATCAGAAACTCATGTTCTGAAATGCGGTTGACGAGCACATCATCGTGACAGCCACCATGTTCATTACACACAAGCGAATAT
>JAERSY010000116.1 GCA_016845245.1 Phycisphaerae bacterium | reverse complement strand
CTTATGGACAAGCGCCCCACGCAGCAATCATGATGAGCAAGTCATCAACACTCACAGCGTCATCCTCATTTAAGTCTGCTGGACAATCTTCGCAAGCTCCCCACGCACCTAACAGCAATAATATATCGTCAACACTGACGGATCTATCGCCATTCAAATCAGCTTGGCACGGATTTGGACAGGTGTCGGCGATCGTGTTACCGGTACCATCTATCCATTCGCCTTCAATTTGAATTGGAACATTGTTACAGACCGTCGAATCAACGAGCACTGGCTTACTTCCGTAAGCACTTCGAATTCCGCCGCCCTTGTAATACTCAGTAGTGTTATCTGAAATAGTACAGTTATCAATCACTGGGTTACTACTTTCATAACAGTAGATTCCGCCACCACCATAATCTGCTTTGTTATCAACAATAATGCAGTTCATGATTGTGGGACTACTTTGGTTTAAGCACTTTATTGCACCACCGCCATCCATGTACGCATTACCCCCCGTAATCGTGAACCCATCAAGAATCGTATCAGTGGTTTCACCATTAACAAACTGAACACAACCTGAAACTGTCAAGCCATCTAAAATGGTCTCTTCAGTAGTTCCACTAGCTTGAATCGTGATTGCCTTTCCTAGCGTGTCAATGATTCGCCCTTCGAAACCGGGAACATACGTACCCGGTGCAACAATGACAGTATCGCCTTCGACTGCAAAGTGAATTGCATCTTGAATCGTGTTAAACTCACCTGGCACGTGATGCTCCGTACAGTTAGCACAGACTACATCTACGCATGAACCTCCGCCATCTGACCACGGGCCTTCAATTTGACTTGGTGAGTTTTCACAGATAAATGAATGATTAAAAACTGGGGTTGAGTTCTCAGATAGCACGCCGCCAACGGAGATTTCACTTGTGTTCCCTGAAATCGTGCAATCTGTAAAAGTAGGACTGCTTTTAGAGTTAATGTGTATCCCCGCGACTTCGTGAGACGAGTTCGATTGTATTGTGCAATTTGTGAGTGTTGGTGCACTGTTGGATGAAATGATAAGCCCACCACCTTTGTATACATCGTGATTACTAAAACTAGAATTTGAGATATTTGGGCTACTGTTAGTGCAATACATTCCGCCTCCAAATGATGATTCATTTGCGGAGAATGTGCAATTGTTAATCGCGGCGTTTCCTAGAGACCCACAGTACATGCCGCCTCCACTGAATCCGTCATTTTCCTCAAACGCGCATCCTGTGATGACTGCTTCAGTTTCACTGCAAGAAACTCCTCCGCCATAAGAAGCTGTATTCAATACAACATCGCAATCGATAATACTAGGATCACTCTCATAAACCGCGACACCACCTCCAGTTGATGAACTATTTTGATTAATCAAGCACTCGCTTATCAATGGTTCTCCACCATCTAGGCAGTTTATGCCTCCCCCACTATTTTGAGCAGAGTTGCTCGTAATCTCGCAGTTTATAATGCTTGGGGAACATTCAATACAATTGAAACCACCGCCAGAACTCGTGGCATTATTGTTTGAAACAACACTGTCTTCGATATGCACATTGCATGTTTCATCTGCGCACGTTGAGAGTAAACGCAACCCTCCACCTGCGCCCGCGGTGTTGTTAGATATCGTACATTCAAGGATATCACAAGGCCCAAAGACGTTAAATCCACCACCATTAAACTCTGCATCATTGTCAGTTATCTCAGAATCTACAAATGTAACAGTACCGTTGTTAAAGTTAGTGGAAAACACGCCTACACCCGCGCCTGAATATGCTGAGTTGTTAGTAATTGTACAATCTGAAATGGTTGCTTCACTGTTCAAGCAATACAATCCGCCACCACCGTCTTCTGAATTATTGTTTGTTATTGTGCAACTTGTAAAAGTTGGTGCGCCGCCGGATACGTACACTCCACCGCCATACTCCTCAGCGGTACTAGATGTAATCACACAGTTAGTCACTGTAACATTAGAATTTTGAGAAAAGAGCCCTGCTCCGGTTTCAGATACACCACCAGTAATCGTAAAACCTTCAATTACAGTGTTAGAAGTTTCAGAAGTGGCACAACGCACGACTTGCCGTTCACCTTCTCCATCCAAAATTGTTTCTTCGGGCGATCCGGATGCTCGAATCGTGATTGGTTTACCCTGTGGATTGACTACCCAATCTTCTTCGCTTGTATAAGTGCCCGGTGCAACAAGAACCGTGTCACCATATCCTGCGAATGCAATGGCTTCTGCAATTGTTGGGAAATCTGCGGGCACTTCATGAATCTCTCCTCCGTCACCCTCATCGCATTTATCAGGCACGCCATTATTGTTCTCATCATCACAAGAAGATGCAAAGCATACACCGCCAGCATTTACAAAGTCTCCAACAATCTGCGGCGAACCATTGCCACACACAATTGTATTCAATAGCGTTGCATCTACCAACGCTTCTATATGAATGCCACCAGATGAAGAATTGTTTTGAATGATACAATCAGTGAGTGTGAGCGTACCACTTTTACTGTGATAAATGCCGCCTGTGTTGCTAGAGGAGTTTTCCTGCACTATACAATTCGTTAAGTTAATGGTTGAGTGAAGGATAAACATTCCACCACCCTTAAAAGACCCTAAGTTGCTTGAAAGAGAACAATGATCAAGTGTTACGCTTGAAACTTGCGAGCATATAGCC
>JAERSY010000115.1 GCA_016845245.1 Phycisphaerae bacterium | reverse complement strand
GATCGGCTTCGCTGCAGATATTAGCGAGATAGAAAACCTCTGTACAGAATATGACAAATGTGTGGTGCTGCATGGTGCTGACAGAGTGATTCCCGGGCAAGCGTGATTTAATTCGGACCCAGTTAAGGAAAAGTGGATGATGGATTCAACAGACAACAGTCAACCGGTTGGTGATGTGCAATTTGCTCCATTGGCTCGCACCATCATTAAGATCACGGGTTCTGACCGAGCTGCATTTCTACATAACTTTTCGACAAATGACATCGTAAAGATGCACGCTGGTGACCGATGCGAAGCCTTCATAACAACCGTGCAAGGCAAGACACTTGGTCATGTGGTTGTTTACTGTGTGGAGGAAGAACTGGTGCTGGTGACGGCAGATGGTCAGCAGGAATCGCTGATCAATCATCTGGATCGCTACATCATAATGGAAGATGTTGAGTTAGAAGATTGCAGCGGTACGGCGTCTACGTGGTTGTTGTTCGGGGAAGGAGTGCCTTCTGTCGCACCTGAGCTAAAGGGCGTGGAATTCATGAGTTCCTATGGTTACTGCGGTGAGACATGTCAGCTACTTCTTGGAGATGCTTCTACTGCCGAATCACTTGAACAATTGCATGTGAGGGAAGCATCCGGTGATCAGATAGAGACCCTGCGTTTGGAAGCTGGGTTTGTTGAATTTGGTGTAGATGTGACCGAGGCAAATCTGCCTCAGGAAGTTGCCAGAGATTCAATCGCAATTAGTTTTACCAAGGGTTGCTATCTCGGTCAGGAGACGGTCGCCCGGATCGATGCACTTGGTCACGTAAACTGGTTAATGCGGACGATGACTGGCATTGGGCTTGCATCTCTTAACACCGGCGATGAAATCGCTGGAGATGACGGGAAGACAATTGCCAGGCTGACGTCGTGTGGGAAGGCATCCGATCCAAACCAGAGAATTGCACTTGGATATGTCCACAAAGACTTCGCTGAATCCGGTACAACGATTGCAGACGGAATTCAGGTCGCATGAATTCCCCACGTCTGTGAGTTGATTGCTCTTCTCGATAAAAGCGGTTTACCTGTATACTCCGATTCGCAGCAGTTGCTCGCAGACTCCATACGCAACAACTCCAAGCTCCAATGCGGGAAATTGTCGCCACGGTGCAGGAAGCACAGTGAACCATCGCATTTATTCACCATGGAAGGTGAGTCCGCATGGATTTCCGCGTACGACGAGTTGTTGCTGGTCTCTTTATGGTCGCCATCTGTTTCGCGATGGCGTGTGGTACTTCAGCGCCTCTATGTGCCGATGAATCCAAGTCAGAATCCGGATCGGTAAAAACAGAGCCACCCAAGCAAGCACTCATCACACGTCTAAAATGGATGCAGTTTTTCGTGGTAAATGGCCATCTGGAGCCACGTTACATTCGCCGCAGCCAAAATCGAAGTGTCACGGTCAATCATCACGAAAGTGACAGTCAGGAACACGCCGCCATACGCATGAGTGGTGCGAAACTGAGAATCACATATCAGTTGTCTACGCCCAACTACGGCATAAACGTAGAGTATGTGCACCCGAATCATGTGACGATCATCCATACTCAGAACAACGATGGCGAATTGGTGACAGTACTGTCACAAACCTCCGATAACTCGCTTGTGGTAAGGCAACAGAACGAGAGTTGGGAATCGGATCATTTATGGTTGCTGTTGTTATCCATCCCAAGAGACGTGCGCAACAAAGTCATTGACCTAGTGACATTTCTGACCCCTGATAGTCAGGTGCAACGCAAGTCGGAACAAATCGAATCGGAACTGGTGCGCGTTGCAACAAGCGAAGATGAGCGGATTGACATTCCCGCAATAAACCAACTGGTGGAACAACTGAGAAGTAAGTCATTCTTTGAGCGTCAAGCTGCTGATGCCGAGCTGCGGAAGATGGGAAATCAAATCAGCGGCTATCTAGCGGAACTCGACCAGCAAAGGCTTTCGGCGGAACAGCGACTGAGGATACGGCGTATCTGCCAGACGAGTACTCCAAGAATCATGGATTCATCATCGCTGGTCATCACATGGTTAAAGAATGCACCAAGTACATGGTTTGCATTATCACAGCATCCCAATCGTGATGTGCGCATCGCCGCATCAAGACGGCTTAACCTGATGTTCGATCTGGACATCAAAATCAATCCGGATGCCAGTCCGTCGAGCAGGAAAGTCCAGATTGCGGACTTTAAGACAGCTAGTAACTTGCGTTAGAACTTCGAAATGAGGAGTCGCAACTTGAACTCCGTGTGTCGAATTATTTCACGTGTTCAGCAAGTTCTTTGACGAACTCAGTCACTTCATCCAAGTGGCGTGAAACCTTTTCAAGGTGTTCAGCTATTTCGTCGATGCGTCGGTGAGCATCATGAATCGCTTCATGCATGGCTTCGACGTGTTCGTGGTGACCGTCGTCGTCATGTCCATGATGATCTCCGTGATCGTGATCATTATGCCCATCATGTTCATGGCGTTCATGGATTCTTTCATTCAGTTCACGCTCGAGTGCTTCGGCGTATTCATGAAGGCCGGCGGCGTGGAGATGCTCTACGGCCTTTACAACGTGTTCGATTTGTTCAGGGCTTGGATGACCTTCATGTTCATGCTCATGTTCGTGCTGGTGAGCATTATGGAATTCTTCTTCCATTTGTCGCATATGATTTGCGAGGTCTTCGATGTGCGATTCGATTTCACGTAGTTCGTCCTCGTTTCCATCCCTGAGGATCTTCTCGCGAACTTCATGTAGCTCATCGAGTTTTGTGGCCATCTCATGCATTCGTCTTTCAAATGTCTCGTGATGAGCACGTTCATTACGCTCATGATCGTTTTCTGCGTGGCGGCGTTCTTCTTGTGATTCGCGATAGTGATGAACAAGCTCTTCAATATGGTTTGCAACTTCCCGGGCTTCTTCTTCGTGCCCGTCAGCAATCAGATCATCGTATTTGTGCTTAAGCTCGATGATCTTGCGTTCGATTT
>JAERSY010000114.1 GCA_016845245.1 Phycisphaerae bacterium | reverse complement strand
CATCAGAAGGGTCAAGTGATGGCGCGAGGGCAAGACCTGCTGCGCCAATGCCAAGTTGGCAAGGTAAGTTTGGCATGACTCGAACGACCGACGCCTTGCCAGTCAATTCTTGGATTTGCTTTATAGAGATGCCAGCCATGATTGAATACACCACTCGAGCATTCACTGCATCGCTGACTTGTGGAAAGATTTGCGGCTTTACTGCAAGCAAGCAGTGGGATGTTTCTGGCAATTCGGACGCATCTGCAACGACAGCACAACCGAATTCTGCAAACAAACTTCTTGCATCTTCCGAAGGGTCAGCGACATGAATCTGTGAAGGTAGGAGAAGTTGTTCACGCATAGCACCACGAATAATCGCTCTTGCCATGTTTCCTGCGCCAATCACTGCCAATGAAGTGCTCATGCTCGGTACACTACCAACATGAGCACTGTTCAGGGCATCCAAATGCTACCTTTTGAGACTCCGATTGCAGATATTGAGAAGCAAATCGCAGCGCTCAAGGAACGTGAAGACAGCGATACGTATGAGAGCGAACTGAAAGAGTTACAACAGACTCGGCAGAATCTGCTAGAAAAACTGTACGACAACTTAACGCCTTGGCAAACAGTCCAAGCGGCAAGACATCCAAACAGACCGCAAACCTCAGACTACATCAAGATGATTTGTAGAGACTTCAGAGAGTTGCATGGTGACAGACACTTTGGTGATGACCCCGCAATCACGACTGGATTTGCACGCATTGGTTCACACAAGGTGCTTGTTGTTGGACATCAAAAAGGTAAAGATACGCAAGAACGCATCGCTTGCCATTTTGGTTGTGCACATCCTGAAGGGTATCGAAAAGCGCTTGAAAAAATGAGACTTGCTGAGAAGTTTGGACTTCCAGTTGTTGCGTTTATTGATACGCCCGGAGCATACCCCGGCATTAAAGCGGAAGAGCGTGGTCAAGCCCAAGCGATTGCACTGAACTTACGAGAGATGAGCCGATTGAAAGTCCCAATCGTTTCAGTGGTCATCGGTGAAGGCGGTTCGGGTGGCGCACTTGGCATTGGCGTTGCTGACAGAGTCGCAATGTTGCAGTACGCGTGGTATTCAGTCATTAGCCCAGAAGGGTGCGCTGCAATTCTTTGGAAGATTGCAAATGAAGAAACGAACCAAAAAGCTGCATCAAGTTTGGCGTTAACAAGCAAAGATAACCTAAAAAACAAACTCATTGACACGATTGTGCCCGAACCGACCGGTGGCGCGCACCGTGATCCAGAATCAGCCGCACTCAACCTTGAGAAGTGGATTGTTGACACACTTACAGATTTGAGCCGTTTCAACCCACAAACGCTCGTGCAGCGCCGTTACGAGAAATTCGCCTCAATGGGCGTCTTTACTGAGTCAGAAGACTCCAATTGACGAACCCCTCATTTTTGCCTAAAATGTGACATTCTCGGGAAACAACCGAGTTTTCATTGTCGCGTAAATGTTTATGTGACAATGATTTACGAAAGGACCCTTGAGTGGCAAAGAAGAAAACAACTAAAAAAGCAGCGAAGAAGGCGACCAAGAAGGTCTCCAAGAAAAAAGTGACCAAGAAAAAGGTTGCTAAAAAGAAGACTGCAAAGAAAAGAACAACCAAAAAGAAAGTCGCTAAAAAGAAGGTTGCAAAGAAGAAAGTAGCCAAGAAAAAAGTAGCGAAGAAGAAGACCGCCAAGAAGAAAGTTGCGAAGAAAAAAACCGCAAAAAAGGTCGCCAAAAAGAAGGTGACTAAAAAGAAGGTCGCAAAGAAAAAAGTAGCCAAGAAAAAGACGGCAAAAAAAACTGAAAAGAAAACCACGAAGAAGAGAAGAAGACGCGGCATCTCCGTTTCTGAAGCGGCGCGCGAAGCAGAAACAGATAACAGAGGTTTTGCAATCATCAATGGTCGTAAAGTCAGAATGATTTCAACCAATGGTGTATCAAAGAAAAAACCAAAGAGAGCAAAAGCAACAGACAATGTTCAGCCGGATATTTCGAAGCTAAAACTCAAAACGCATCTCACTGCAAAACAACTTAAAACCTTCAGAGAGAAGTTGATGGCATATCGAAATCAGCTCCTCGTTGATCTTGGGGCAATTGAGAAGGAAGCACTTGATGTCAACGCTGACATTAGCCATATGCCAATTCATATGGCAGATGTAGGCAGTGATGCGTATGACCAAGACTTAAAACTTGGCATGGCTGCAAGTGAACGAAAACGAATTAGAGACATTGAAGACGCGCTCGTTCGAATCAAAAAGAAGACGTATGGAGTCTGTCATCTCACTGGGAAGCCAATTCCTGACGCTCGATTAAAAGCGAAACCTTGGGCAAAGTTCACTAAGGAATCTGCTGAGAAAATTGAGCGAATGAACAGACAGCGTTAATGAAGTACGCCTTGCATTCAACACGTGCGTGGTGCACACTCATCATCGTTCTTGTTTGCACATTTACAGCTGACCTCTATACAAAACATTTAGCTTTTGAACACATTGCTTCTGAGCCAGTGCTACTTGAGCGAGAGCTGCTCATCGCAAACCCGCATTGGACTCCGATTCCGATGAATGCTAGGCAAGTTGCAATTCCCGGGCGGATACTTGATTTCCAATTAGTGCTGAATGATGGTGCTATTTTTGGCATTGGCTCGCAGCAGCGAGTCTTCTTCATTATCTTCACGTTTATTGCACTTGGCATTGCGGGATTCATCTTCGCAAAACAAACGAGTGCGAATTGCACGCTTGCGCACATTGCACTTGGACTCATTCTCGGGGGGGGGCTCGGCAATTTGTATGACCGAATCTTCATTGGAAGAGTTCGCGACTTCTTTTACATGCTGCCTGACAGGCACCTTCCCTTTGACTTGTCATGGCCGGGTGGAAATACTGAACTGTTCCCGTGGGTGTTTAATGTTGGAGACTCCGCGTTGCTGATTGGCATGTGTTTCCTGATGATTTACTTTTGGAAACAACCAGCTAATCCTGAAGCAAGTGAGCAACCTGCTGGGGAGTAAGCAAATCCTCTTCCGTGAGGAACTCAGGTAAATCTTCAAGTTGCCACGCCATCTCAAGCGTAAACGGTCCGACCGCGGTTCGTCGAATTGATTTGCAATAGCCGCCAGTGCCGAGCACTTCTCCCAAGTCGCGAGCGAGTGAGCGCACATAAAAACCTTTTGCGCATTTGATTTGAATCGTCACTGTTGGCCATTCATAGTGGATGACGTTGATGTCATGCACCATGACTTGTCTTGGCTTCAACTCTACGTTTTCGCCCGTCCTTGCCACTTTATATGCCCGTTGCCCCCCGACCTTCACGGCACTGTGCATCGGAGGCGCTTGAGCAATCTCGCCCTTAAATGTTGCAACACCTTCGATGATTTGGGATTCCGTTGGAATTGAGGCGACATTCACGAGTTCTGGCTCGCTCTCCTCATCGTGCCCTGCAGTCACGCCAGACAAGTCAATGACAGTCTCGTACCCCTTATCAGTTGCCATGAGGTTGCCGAGCTGTTTCGTCATTTTGCCAATGCCAAGGACAAGTACGCCAGTCGCAAGTGGGTCCAATGTTCCAGCATGGCCAGTCTTCGTTTTATGGCATTTGCGCCGAATCATGTTGACCATCGACATCGACGTTGGACCTCTTGGCTTATCAAGAACAATGACGCCATTCATGTTCGGTTTGCTTGGTTGCGACATGTGGGTACAATACTCGTTCTCAGGACAGATGACCGAGCGGCTGAAGGTGCAGCACTGGAAATGCTGTGTACGCCTTGTGCGTACCGTGGGTTCGAATCCCACTCTGTCCGTTACTT
>JAERSY010000113.1 GCA_016845245.1 Phycisphaerae bacterium | reverse complement strand
CTTGTAAGGCGGTCTTCAAATGCATCGCCCATAGCCCAGATGACTGCGTTTTCACTTGCATTGAGGGCTTGATTTGCAGCACCTGTGCCGCGTCCGCCACAACCAACAAAACCAATCTTGATAGGGTATCTGTTTTCTTGGGTCGCCCATGCTGGAAGTCCAGTAAGTGCAGTTGCTCCAGCAGCTGCGACAGTTGCAGTTTTTACAAAATCTCTTCGAGTTACATCATTCATAAAATATCCTTTGATTGATTCCATCATAGGGAATGTTACGAGTACTTGTAGTAGATAGTTTCAATAAAGTGAGGGTAGATTCAATCCGATTCATCAGTATGAACCACTCTTAATCCTACAAAATCTGCATCAGCAAGCCACCAAGGGCTCCTTGGGAGTTGTGGGTCTGTTTTGTTCCATTCCGGAATCGGCGTGAGCATCGTTTTTGTTCCAAGGGCTTCATCAGAATCTCTGAAACTTCCGCCGACGACACGATGCCCATTTTCAGTAATCACCCATTCCCCAACATTTCCTTCGATGTCATAGATTCCAAGTGTATTCGGCTCTTTCGTTCCAACGGGATGAGTGGTCTTTTCGGAATTGAATTGATGCCACGACGAACCACCGCCAGCATTCGCTACCTCGTATTGTTTCAAAGTAGGAAGTTGAAATGTTTTTCCAGTTGCCTTCGAAAGCCAGACGCAGAATGCTTCTGCGGCTTGTGCTGACATAGAGATTGCAGGATATCCAGAACGACCAAACCCTCGATCAACTGACGCATATGCAGGTGTAGGGCCTGTGATTGCATCGACTTCAGCGTACAAATTCTCGGGGCTGTTGACGATTTGAAGGAACGTGTCGTAAATGTCCCATGTAACTTCAGTCTTTGATATCCAAAAGGTGCCGTCCTCAGTCGAAACTGGAATCAGTTCAATGACATGAGTTGTGTCAGGAATCGAAACTGTGATTGGATTTTGGCTTGGCGCTTCTTCTCTATGACTATTGCACGCTCCTAAAAACGTCATGAGCGGAAGGATGGCAAAAAACTTATTCATCTCAGCATCATAATTGGTTCTTCGCGACGTTGATTATTGCGTCTGCAAAAAGGTGGGATGAAACTTCACAATGTCTGAAAAACATTGAGGGCTCGATGAGTTCAAGTTCATTGAGGAGGAGTGTTCCATCTTCATCTTTGAGAAAATCAAATCGAGCATACAGTAATGATTCAGAGTCCGGTACGAGTGAGAGCATTCGATTCATGCAATCAATCTCATCATTAGAAAAAGCGTATGGCATGTCAGATGCTCCGAAATCATCTTGAACTCTGTAGTCACCCTCGACTGGAATTTTCTGAACCCCGTGTGAATATGCGCCAGCGATATAGATGGCGGAGAACTCGCCAATCGTTTCCACACTCTTTATGTATGGTTGAATCATCATCTCCATCGACCGCCGCTCATCTAAGAATGCTTGAGCTTGTTCAATCTCATCGACTGTGAAGCGGAAGGTGTCTGATGCACATGCACCAACTTGCGGCTTGATGAATCCCTGAGTTACACCAAACTCACTCATAATGTTGTTGAGATGACATTGGGTTTGCTTTGGGACCCAAACAGTCGGTGCAATGATTGCGCCATTTGATTCCATCTCCTTGAGGTAAGACTTGTTTGCGTTCCACAGAATTGTTTTTGCGTTATTGTAAAGTCGGGGCACTCGCTGTACCCAATCTAAATAAGCGTCAAACTTGAGGTGATAGTCCCAAGTCGTTCTGATGATTGTCACATCAAACTGATTCCAGTCAACTTCGTCGGTCCAAGCAGGTCTATGTACATCCACGCCTTTGTCTTGCAGCGATTCAATGAGCGTATCATCGTCAATTTCACCACCACGAAGAATTGAACAACTGGCAAGTGCGATGTTCATCGTTGTGCACTCTCTCTTAACCAATAACAGAGAATCGTTCCAATACCAATTGCAACCGGAAGGAGTGCGAGCGCTGTTTGATAACTGTGTGCTGTGTAGTCATTGCCATCTGAGACGACATCGAGCATTGCACCAAATGCGGGCTGAAGAAGAAAACCGCCTAACATGACGAAGAAATTTACGAATGCAACAGCCGTTGCTCGGTGGTAACTTTGGTGTTGTTCAACTGCAATGGCAAACGTGATGGCTTGGGCGCCAACGAAAAAGCCAGTTGCCGTTAACAATGTGACCACAAGCCAGAAGGGGATTGCTGGTGCAAAGATGAGTCCAATCATCGTGATGCAGCACCCAATACTTCCTGCAATCAACGGGAGGTTTCGTTTTTGCAATTTGTCGGATAAGAGCCCAATAAGTGGTCCGCCTGTAGCAAAACCAAAAAACAACATCGACATTGCCCAAGCAGCGCTTTCTTTTGAAACGCCAGTTGTCACTTCAATGTACGTGTCTCCCCACAATGCACCAAATGTTGTGATTGGAACGTAAATCAGTAAGCTGATACATCCAACTAACCATGTTTGACCTCGAGACACGACTGCAAGTAATGCAGAAGCCATTGTCTCCTTCGTTTCCGGCTCCTTGATTGCTGCGAGTTCTAAGAACCACTGCGGTCTGCGAGGCACGATGAGGAATATGGCTACTGCGATAACAATGCCTCCAAGTGCAGCAACATACATCGCTTCTCGCCAACCATACGATTGAACTGCGGACTCTAGGGGTGCTTGGCCAAGTGCTGCGCCAAGCGTTCCGAGTGCGGCGGTCATCCCCATGATAAATGCGAGTTTGGATTTCGGGAACCAAACAGTTGCGACGTAGACAGCTCCTACATATGCAAACGAAGAACCGATTCCTAAGAAGACGCGTCCAACTCCAAGCATCGTCGCACTCTTGGCAAGTGCAAATAGTAAGCAGCCAAGTCCAGCGATGATTGCAGCACTGCTTAATAGACGTTTTGAGCCAAATCGATCAAGGGCGATGCCAACAACGAGTTGCATAGGTGCATAGGCAAAGTAATACAAGCCCATGACAAAACCGATGCCTGCTGCACTGAGTTGGAACTGTTCTTGGAGTGTAGACTCCATGACGCTTGGTCCGACACGTGCAAAAAACTCATACAGGTAAAAGGTTGCAGCGACGCCCCAGTAAATCCAAGGCATCAGTCCCTTGCGTGCTTTCCTCGCTTGCACTCTTGCTTGTTCTCTGATGGTGGATTTACTCATCTTCTACCCCAAGTGGGACAATCTTGAACGCATTCACATCAACAAGACCGAGGTCACTTAACTTGAGTGATGGGATAACTGACAACGGCAAGAAACTCAGCGGCATGAACGGGTCTTCCATGTCGCAACCGAGTTGATGCGCTGCATCGAGTACTCGCTGTTGTTGTTGAATCACAACTTCAGCAGGAGCATCTGACATGAGTCCTGCAATAGGGAGTGGTAACAATGCGAGCACTACACCCTGCGCAACGACGCACTGTCCGCCACCTGCCTCACTGAGTGTTGTTGCAGCGAGCGCCATGTCTTCATCATTGTCTCCAACGACCGCAACGTTATGTGCATCATGACCAACAGTCGAAGCGAGAGCGCCACCACTGAAACCAAATCCTTTTACAAATCCAATGCCGATGTTCCCCGTTTGATGGTGCCGCTCAATGACTGCAAGTTTCAAAACATCTTCACTTGGATTTGCAATGATGAGGTTCCCCTCTTTTAACGCATTTGCGTGCAATTCATCTGTGACGAGTTGCCCATCAAGAATTCCAATCACGCGAATTGTTGTGCATTCAGAGTTTGCTGTTAATGATTCTGTTGTGAACGTGTTGGGCAAATGAACTGAGTGATATGACGAGGACCAATCGGTCGAAGTGTTGTTCTCAACACTTAACAAGCCGTTTCTTGCAACACACTTTCCAGCGTGCCAGACTTCTTTTGGTTGAATGTCTAGAAGGTCATCAAAGATAACGAAGTTCGCTTTCTTTCCATCATCGATTGAGCCAATGTCATCTAACTCATAGTGCGTTGCGCAATTGATTGTTGCAATGGTGATTGCATCAATTGGGTCGAGCCCAAGTGCAATTGACTTTCTGATGATGTTGTCGATATGACCTTCTCGTTTTAAATCTGCAGGATGTCTGTCATCGGTGCAGAAACAGATTTTTCGCAGAGAATCTTCGTTGATGATTGGTAGCAATGCTTCTAAATTTTTTGCCGCACTACCTTCCCTTATGTAAATCTGGAGACCACGCTGTAGTTTTTCGTTCGCTTCATCTGCAGTTGTAGATTCATGATCGCTTGTGATGCCCGCATCGATATATTTTTGGAGTTCGTCACCCCGTAATCCAGGGCAGTGACCATCGACCTTGCCGTGTTTGAGTCCCAACTCGATTTTCTTGAGGACCTCAGCGTCATCATGAAGGACCGCAGGGTAATTCATCATTTCAGCAAGACCTATGACTTTGCCTTCTTTAAAGAGTGGCTCTAAGTCATCGGCACTCAAGTTCGCTCCGCTTGTTTCAAGCGGGGAAGCGGGTACGCATGAACTTGCCATAAAGAAACAATCAATCGGCAGGTTCTGTGCATCATCGTAAAGGAGCTCTATGCCTTTGATGCCCATGACGTTTGCGATTTCGTGAGGATCTAAAATGGCTGTCGTTGTGCCGTGTGGGACAGATAGTTCAGCAAAGGAAGAGGGCGGAAGCATTGTTGATTCGACATGCATGTGTGCATCGATAAAGCCCGGTGCAACATATGCGCCTTGAAGATCAATTTCAGCATTGCCACGCGTCGCATCAATCACAAAACGGCCGTTTAGAATGCCGATGTTTCGTTCTACAACTTTTCTGTGCAGGACGTCAATGAGTTTGCAGTTAGTCAGGAGCGTGTCAACAACGACGGTCATTCATTCGTCTCTGGACTTAACTCAATTGCGTCTCCCGGCTCCATGACAAGAACTTCAACACCTTCTGGCGCAAAGCGTGTGACATCAACTGCAATCGGTGGCCATGTGTTGTAATGCATAGGGATTGCAGTCGGTGCGCCAATGAGTTCTGCAGCGGCCGCAGCCATTTCAGGACCCATCGTAAACCGGTCGCCAATGGGCAAAAGTGAAATGTCGGGCTGATACATCTGGCCGAGCAATTCCATATCACTAAAGAGCGAAGTATCGCCTGCGTGATAAACAACAGCACCGCCAAACTCAATCATTAGTCCACACGGTTCGCCCATATAACGGCCATTGAAACTAGAGGAATGAAATGCGCGGGTAAACGAGATGCTCCCGAAAGGCGCTTCAATTCTTCCTCCAGGGTTACCCGGCTCACATTTTTCGTGACCTTGTTCGCCAAGGTAGTCACAAATTTCATACGCCGCGAACACTGTTGCATCATTTGCTTTTGCGATGCCTTCACAATCTGCGAAATGATCGAAGTGGCCATGTGTGATTGCTATGTGTGAACATGAAATGTCTTTTGCACTGCACTTTGCAACTGGGTTATCTGTAAAGAAGGGGTCTACGAGAAGCGAATGATCTCCCTGTTCAAACTGGAAACAAGATTGACCATGAAATGTAACTTTGATTGACATAACGCATTCCTTTCAAGACACATGGTATCAAGTTCAATGGAGTTTCATTGAACGATCAATAAGGAATGAATTGTCAGTGAGTTATTTTCGCCTACGCTTGCGTGTCGTAATCCCAGCAAGAGCAAGCAGGGCAATCGCACCAGGTGCAGGAACAAACTGATAGGAAAAAGCATATTGACCCATCACCGAGAATGCGCCTGTTCCAACAACTTCCCAACCCTCATCAGCGTACGTTACAAACTGAATTGGCTCCTCGCCAAATGCTGTAAGGTCGACGTCGTAAAGGTTGACAGTCGCGCTTTGTGATTCTTCTACGTTCGCCCATGCAAACGCAGCGGAAGTTTGTCCATGATCCCAAGCAAAGAGCGAGTTAATCAATTGTGTTTCATTGCCGAGGTCATACCAATCTGTTTGCGTTCCGCTATCACCAGTTGCGTACCAATCAGAACCAGTTGAAGTCGTTGATGAAAAACCTAGAAAGTGGTCGGAGAAAGAGCCAGAGGGGTCATTCATTGGCACGCCGTCAAACAGGCCGATGAAGGAAAGTCCCGCATTGGTTTCCGTGAGCATAAATGAAACTCGTCCCGCAGTATCTATACCATCATTTTGCAAAGTCGCTGCAAGAATATCTAACTCACTCATCGAGAACTGGTGATCATTGCCATCGAGAATATTGAGTTGGCCCGCTTCCATCACAATTGACTCACCACTTCCGCTCACTTCGATGTAGTCAGCAGTTGCGACAACACACGCATTGAACAGCGCGCATAAGGCACAAAGATTTCGTAAGTGGTTAGCCATAGACATTGGTTTCATCGGTCCAATTCAATACAGGTATCACTGATTCTTTGTTCTCAAATGGGATTATTTTGCAAAAAATGCCCCTCTAACCCCCGTTTTCTACCTATTTTTACATCATAAAATTGGCGCGATGATGCCAATTGCGTTTTGCCATAACTGCTGCGAAAGTGGCCAATCATCCACTTCCTTCAGCGTTATTGGCGTGGACTGTTCAATATAGGACATCTGTAAGAAACGCAGTTCGCTTGCAAAATCACTGTTGTAGACAAGCATGCTGATTTCAAAGTTGAGCTCAAGACTTCTGCGGTCTAAGTTTGCTGAACCAATAAGGGCGAAATCTCGGTCAATCGTCATCGTTTTTGCGTGTAACAAACCGCCCTGAAACTCGTGAATGTGTATCCCCGCTTCAAGCAACTTTTGGTATCTGCCCTTGCTTGCTGCTGCGACGAGTTTAGAATCATTTCTTGCAGGAACGACTAAGTGAGTATCAACGCCACGTTTTGCAGAGATGATGAGTGCGGATTCAGTCGCGGTGTCTGGCGAGAAGTAGGGCGTCGTGATGATGAGTTCTTCTTTGGCATTGAAAAATGCAGTTTGCAACAACTGAGAAAGAGATTGATTGTTACTGTTTGGCCCAGTTGCAATCAATTGTGCTTGGACATTGCCCTGATTAAACTCAACTGATTGCGAAAGAAAATCTGAGAGGTTTTCATCGTTATCCATGTACCAATCTTGCACAAAGATTGCTTGCAATTCTCTTGTGATGGGTCCAACAATTCGAACAGACGCATCCACCCACGGCGCGTA
>JAERSY010000112.1 GCA_016845245.1 Phycisphaerae bacterium | reverse complement strand
GTGTTGAATTGTTGTTAAAAGTCTTTGGGTGGCACGCTTCTTGTAACATTCGAAATGGTTTGGATAGTGGTGATATGAATAGGGGGGTTCAGTGTGCAGAGATGATTTCAAACATTGAACAACAGACCCGCGCAAACATCTCTGTAAAAGTGCTTATTGAGTCGCTTGTGGTTCAGTGGAAGCAGTTGTTTGCTGAGACCCACCTGTCTGTTTGAATGTTCAAAGTAAATTTTTAATGCTGCCGACTTTTTGTGTTTGTCTTTTTGAGAAGAGGTAAACAAAGAGTGAGCCGGAAAAAATCATCACAACACTTAACAATTGTCCCCGCGTGAGTCCTGCAATCAGTGAAACGCCTATGTCTGGTTGCCTATAACCCTCGGTGACGACTCTAAAGAAGCCGTAGACAACGAGGAACCAACCAGCAATAACGCCCTCTTTTTTTGGTGTCCACCATATGAGCGACAAGATGATAAATAGAAGTAGCCCATTTGTTGCCGCTTGAAACAGTTGTGATGGATACCACGCGGTCAATAATGGAGAAATAAACTCGACCACTTCTTCATTACCGCTATACGCCTCTTGGACTACGTTGTGATAAAAACCCGTTCCTCCAACTACTGTCGTTTGAAGCTCTTGGAGTGCGTGAAGCTTTGAGTGATATTGCTCTGGTTGTACCGCCCAAACTTCAGTGATTTCGGTTGGATATTTAACTGACCACCACGGGGGTGTTTGTTGCGTATTTTCTGGAATGGCTCTTCCCCACAACTCACCATTGATAAAGTTTGCAACCCTTCCTAAAAATAAGCCGGGAATGGCAACATATGGACCAATGTCCATAAGGTGCGGTAACCCAATCTTGTGTTTGTGGCTCCAATAAATCATCGTTCCAAGCACGCCGAGCATGCCGCCATGGCTTGACATTCCACCCCTGTGAATTGCAAGAAGTTCCCACCAGGGAAATGATGGTTCAAATGACGTGATGAGCTCTGGGTTGTAAAAAAGGGCGTATCCAAGCCGTCCACCAATCACAACACCGAGCACAGACGAAAATACAAAGTCGCTGACTTGGTCCCTGGTTAGAGGAGTAAGTCCTTTTTCACTGAAGCGTCTTAACAATAACCACGCAATAAGAAACCCAATGAGGTAAGCAAGACCATACCACCGAAGACCAATTGCTTCAGAAAACTGAATTGCAAAGGGGCTCAGTGAATGAAGGTATGACTCTGCTAACACGTCATCATCATAACCACACCCAAAGAATGGGGTATTATTCCAATTCATGGATGAATCGATTTTCAACCACGCTCTTAATCGGCTTGAGAAGGGCCACTCTATATCGGCTGATGAAATGACTGGTGCCATGAGTGTCATAATGGGTGGTCACGCAACCGAAGAACAGATCACCTTTTTTTTAACAGAATTAGCACAAAGAAAACCAACGGGTGAAGAGTTGTTTGGCGCAACGAGGGTGATGAAACAACGTGTTGATAGTGTTCGTTTTCCTGAGCCAAAACAGTTGTTAGACACGTGTGGAACGGGTGGTGCTCCCAAAACGTTTAATGTTTCAACGCTTGCTGGTTTGGTTTGTGCTGCCGCTGGAGTTCGCGTAGCAAAACATGGGAACCGTTCAAGAACTGGTCGCGGATCCGCAGAAGTTTTAGAAGCGCTTGGTGTAAACATCCACTCAACAGTGGAAGAACAAGAAGCGTGTCTTCAAGAAGTTGGGATTTGTTTTTGTTTTGCTCCAAACCACCACAAGGCAGTGAAACATGTGATGCCAGTTCGAAAGAAATTGGGGTTTCCAACTATCTTTAATTTACTCGGGCCGTTAACAAACCCGTGTAACGCTGGTGTTCAACTCCTTGGTGTTTGGGATGAACAATATATGGATGTCATGGCAGAAGCGTTATTACTTGGTAATGCCACATCAGGAGCAATTGCCCATTCCGCTGATGGGCTTGATGAAATATCAATAAGCGCGCCTACACGGTTATCTTTAGTAGGGGATGGTGCAATGTCACATATTGAAATCTCACCAGAACAGTGTGGTTTTGATCGTGTTCCAATTGATGTTGTGACGGCACAGAGTTTAGAAGAAGCTGTTTCGTTCTTTCAACGTGTGTTAGGCGGCGAGGACTGTCCTCTAAGCCATTTTGTTGCCATGAATAGTGGTGTTGGACTCTTCCTTTCCGGCGTTTCAAAATCGATTCCTGATGGCGTACAAAGAGCGATGGAAACCATTAAGAGCGGCGCCGTTCAAGAAAAGTTAACTGAGTGGGTTGGGGCATCAAACAACAACTCATCCACACAACACAATTAATCAATAACTTATTAAATACTCCGTCTTCACCGTTGTATGCGTTGTTAATTTGTGGACAAACAGCACGCCCACCACACAAACTATGGTTTTGCAACAGTTTACAGGCGACCCATATGTGGAAAAACTGTTCGCGGGGTTGTTTGGTTAATGTTTGGTTTGTTTGTGTGTGCTGATTAAAAGAGGTGGTGTGTTATTTAACTGGGGGGTGGTTGGCACGGAAAAACGACTTACCCACTACTTATCCACACCCCTGTTTATTCAAAATCAGAGAGCGGTTTTGAGAGCTGGTCTTCAATTTGCTCAACATCTCTAGAGAATTGGTTATCTATACCCCGTTTTTGATCAATTGATTTAATGGCGTGCATGACGGTGGTGTGGTCACGGCCGCCAAAATACCCGCCAATCTCTTCCAAACTAAACCGGGTGTTTTTACGAGCAAGCCACATGCCGACCTGCCTTGGGACGGTGATTGACTTGTGTCTTCGCTTTGAGAGAAGATCAGTTAGCTTAACATCGTAAAAAGAGGTGATTGCATCAAGAATGTCTTGGATTGAGACGTGTTTTGGTCCACTTCCAAAATCACCACCAATCGCTCTTTTAGCCATTGAAAGCGTGATTGGGGACTCGTCTAAGAGCGACAGCCCCTGCAACTTGGTAATTGCACCCTCAAGCTCCCGAATGTTTGAATCTAGCTTAGTTGCAATGTATGCAGCAACATCATCCGGAAGCTCAATATGCCGGTTCAGCGCCTTGTTTTTTACAATCGCAACCCTTGTTTCAAAGCCCGGAGGGTCAATGCACGCAACAAGACCACAACTAAACCGGCTGATTAAACGCTCTTCAAGAAAAGGAATTTCGCTTGGCGCCGCATCTGAACTGAGCACGATTTGCCGCCCAGATTGAAAGAGCGTGTTAAATGTGTGGAAAAACTCTTCTTGAGTTTGGTCACGTTTTGAGAGGTCGTGAATGTCATCAATCACAAGCATGTCGTACGCTCTAAACCGGTGCCTAAACGAAGACATTTCACCAAGCTGAACCGCTTCAAGAAACTGGGTCATAAACCCATTACAAGAAACATAGTAAATTCTCATCGACTGATGCTTCCGCATTGCGATTTGACAGATGGATTGAAGGAGGTGAGTTTTGCCTAGCCCAACACCACCGTGAATAAAGAGCGGGTTATACGCTTGTCCTGGTTTTGTTGAAACAGCAGTTGCGGCAGCATGCGCCAACCGGTTGCCTGGACCAACAATAAAATTGTCAAAGTTAAGGTCGGGGCAAATCAACATGTCTTCATCAATGGGCTGGTAAGGATTCTGCGCATTACCAAAATTTACATCACCCATCACAACAACAGAGCTATCAGACGGTTGTTCTAAACCCTCTTCACCAACAAACCGAACACCAAGGAGCCTCTTTGTCACCGTTTGAGCGGCGTCAACAAACTGATCAACACAACACCGTTGAAGATATTTGAGTTGTACTGGTTCATTAATCTGAACAACAAGCGAACCATCGACAATTCCAACAACCCGAATCTCATTAAACCATCTTCGACACATCGTCGGGTGCTCGCTTTTTAAAACAGAGAGCAACCCTTCTTTCAAATCGTTTGTGTTAAGTGATTCTTTAGTCATAGAGATAAAAACTGGCGACACTCCATTCGCCTCGTTTACATCAGTAAACCCGCCACATCCATGTAACTGCCTAACGGTGAGTTGATGAATTTAAATGAACCCGTAAAAGAAGTCAAGCATCTTCATTACAATCTTGGGAATCAATCGACTGATTTTCATATCGCTTTCGATTTTCTCGGTGGTCCATTAGAAGGTGGACACGATGAGCATCATCACACCCAATCACCTTATCAATCTTTTCGCGAATATAGTCTGTTGGTGTTCTTCGACTTGTGTGAGTAACTACAACATGTTCGGCACCCCACACATTAATCAAATCAGCAAGGTCTTCTATGTGAAGGTGTTTTCCTAGCGAAGCTCTTCCGCGGTGTCCATCTTCAAAGAAGGTGCACTCTGTGATGACGATGTTTGCGTTTCTAAACTCAGGCGTAAACAAGTGGTCACCCATTTCAGTATCACCCGTACATGCAACAAGCGGGATTTGCAATGTGTGTGTGATGTCTTCACCAGACTTCTTTAACTCTCGCAATTGAAGTTGAGAGAGTGATTTGTATTGTTCCTTCAACTTATTTCGGTGTTCAACGATTGCGTAGGAAAGCGCCGGAACGGTATGCTTCGCCTCAATTGCTTTAAGGTGAATATTGGGTTTGATTTCAATACTTTGTCCATCTGATATTGGAACTATCTTGTGTGGTGTGTGTTGTTCTTCTAACTCAACCCAACTCCCCATCATTGATTGAATGTGACCCGCAATCTTTTCATGACACACACACGTTCCGACACCCATTTTTTGAAACGCGCGCTGACTAAAATAATATGGCAATCCCGCAATATGATCCATGTGGGCGTGTGTAAGCGCGATGTAGGGTGATGCCAAAATTGGCCGCGGGCAAAGCCCAACGTCAAATGAAACATCAAGTTCTGGAATTTGAACAGCGGTTTGTTCGCCCGCAATACTGATTCCCTGAACACGGTATGGGGGCAGATACAGAAAACCGATGGAGCCAGACCGAGGGGGGCGTCTGGGTAACATAACGTAACTCCTAAACCAGCAATAGCTGGAACTTAAACATCCCGTAGAGGATTTGAACCCCTGTTTCCAAAAGGCGTCTTTACCACTAGACGAACGGGTCTAACTGCGGAAAGTTGTGAGCCACAAAGCGCACACCGCAACATCACATCATATCAAATTTAAGTTGACGCTTCTATTGGATTGTTTAACAGCTCTGAGAGGTCGCACAGATGTTCTGTTACCTCGCCGCCAACTTCTAAACGAAGCAGTGATTGAGCTTCTTCAACAAGTGATTTGATGTAGAGGGATGATTCTTCTATCGCTCCACTGTTCGAAAGGCGAGCATAAAGTGACTCAAAAGAGCCATCACAATATTCTTTGGAAACCCCTTCATAGGCATCTACATGATTGTTGAGATAGAGAATAAGGGGGAGCGTTGGCTTTCCCTTTTCAAAATCTCTTTGGGAGGGCTTACCAATTTCAGAAGTCGAGCACATTAAATCAAGCAAATCATCTCTTACTTGAAACGCAACACCAAGTCGCTCACCAAAACCCGTGAACGCTGAGACCTGTTCTGGCGTGCCACCGCCAAGCATTGCGCCAACTTGGCAGCACCCTGAGATTAGAACAGCAGTCTTATCTCTGATGATGTTGTAATATTCTTCTCGCGTGAGTTTTAAATTGTCTCGGTGTGACAACTGAGAAATTTCACCAGAACAAACAGTCGTGGTAATCTCACCAAGAAGAATGTTTAACTCTGGTTTTCCGATTGTCGAACAAAGGTGGTACGCGCTTGATAGCAGGTAGTCACCGAGCATCACTGCCGCTTCGTTGCCATGCAAAAAACTAATTGTGTGTCCACCTCTTCTAAGCGACGCCTCGTCTAACACGTCGTCATGGACCAGCGTGGCGAGGTGAATCAACTCAAACACTGCGGCAGCTTTACGAGCATCTTCGATGCCGACATCTTCACCTTGAATCGATTTCCATGCCATTAACAACAAAGAAGGTCTCAGCATCTTGCCTTGATACCGAAGCACTTGAGTACACAAATCATTTACTGCATCAGATTCATGTTGCAGTGACGCTTGGATTGTATGTACAACATGAG
>JAERSY010000111.1 GCA_016845245.1 Phycisphaerae bacterium | reverse complement strand
AATTGCCTCAATGCAGCAAAAGAGCTTTGCTGGGAAAAAGAAGAGCGCCGTTTACTGACTGCTATGAACACTCTGTAATATATGCTTACTGTCAGACAATTAGTACTTACCAACAGGGCATTTTGTGATGTGTAAAGATGTGACCAAAGAAATAAACAAAACTCAGCGAGGAAAAGACCAATCTTGGTTTGGACTAGGGGGTAGGCACGCTTTGCCAAATCGTGTTTCAGATTTTGAATCCTGGATTCGTGAATGCAGCCACATTGAGTCTGTTGTAGACATTGGGGCAGCTGAGGGTCAAATCACTGAATGGTTGTCTTCTCAAGTTAATAATGTACATGCCATCGAACACTTTGATAGTCTTTACAATAAGTTGAAATTGCTAAAAAGTGAAAGGATCTCAACGCAACAAGCAAACATACTAGATGGCCCACTTGACAAGATGTATGACATTGTCTTCCTTCTTGGCGTGCTTCACTACTTCGAAGAAGTGCAACAACGCACTTTTGTCATTGAACATTGTTTACAACACAGTATGCATGCCTTCGTAACAAGAACAGCGATAACCGAGTTCAAATTGCAAAAGGCAAACTACAAACCAGTCCCAAATCATGTTTCGCTTAAGGAACTTCGAGAGTTTGAATCAGATTCAATAAAAGTTTATGTTTTAGATAACAATTATAGAAGTGCTGAAAATCGGTTAGGAGACTTGATTGTTATGTACCGATTGGTACCGAACAACCCCTTGCCGCCGCCTTCTGAGTTTATTGATAACCTGATTCCATTAAATGAAATCAGCATAAGAAGTTTGTAAGCCTGCTTTTGAAGCAACAAACACAAGGACAACTGACTCGCATGAATTGGAAACAAAGACTCATCATCGGAGGGCTACCCCGATCCGGAAGCACTTTGTTTCGCTTAGTATTAAACTCTTCGAATGACGTTTTCTGTCCTCCAGAGACGGGCTTCTTTCGCAAGTCATTGAGACATAGGCAGAAAAATATTCATCGAGTTGCTGCACGTGTAGATTCCGCTCTTGAGATTGGTGAAGAGGCCGTTACAAGTTGTGTGTTATCAAGCAGCAACAGCATTGAAGCGATGGACAAAATGATGTGGATTTACAGGACATTGAATCATTTTAAAAAAAAGGCATGGGCTGAAAAAACTCCACGAAACTGCCACTCATATCAAGCTCTTGCTGAACAATCGAACAATGTAAAGTTTGTAAGCATTATTAGAGATGGCAGAGACGTCGTTACATCAAGATTGGGAAACTTAAAGACGTATCATTGTGATGTTGAACGGTATGTCGAAACAATGAGATTGGTGTTTGGCTTTAATCATCCTGCTCACAAAATCTTGCGCTATGAGGACATCGTTACAAATCCATTGATGACATTCAAGGAGTTGTTTGATTGGCTAGAATTGCCATTCCATGAAAGCTATGTAACTCATTACTCAACAAATATTCAGCAGAAAGATGTAGATAATCATCAACAAGCTCTACTAAGTAAGCCAATAGCTTCTACGCAAATCGAACGGTGGAAAAAGCCTGAGTACTCACAGAGAATTATTGAATTCATGGAAAACCGCGAAGCGGTTTATTGCTTAGAGCTTAGTGGATATAAAGTTTAGTTACAATTGGTGGTTAAATGAGCAAAAAACTAAAAACTCAACTCAATGAAATCATTAAGATTAAACATAAGTTTGGCGTGATTGAAAGATTAAAAATCGCTTGTGCAATCGGAGCTTATGTGTTTGGCTTTTTGAGCAATGTAAAAGAGCAAGAGAAGGTGTATCGACTGTCAAAATTGAGGCGTGAACCGTTTTCTAAGACCGTTCGTCGAATCATACAAACTGGACTCCAACTCGTACCGACCAAACTGGACATGTTAGATTTTGCTTATGGTGATAATGATCTGATTAAGTGTGTAGAAAGAGTTTCTAAAGACACATTTAAGATTACGACAAGTAATGGATTAGTTTTTTACGATTGGGAGAGTTCCAAAAAACACTACATGATGTATTGGCTCATGAGAGATAAAGCAAAAAAAATGTACACACAAGACACGTTTTTTGCTGGATCAGCAGTCAATCGATCCTATGTTCATGGCACAAGCAGATTCCCTGGGGATGCATATCTACCTACTGAAGGTGGCACTATTGTCGAAGCTGGTTCTTATGTTGGATACAAAGCAGTTAGTTTTGCACAGAGGGTTGGTGAAACTGGTCGGGTACTCGTATTAGAGGCTAGTCCAGACAACTACAGGTTGTTGCAAAAGAATCTCAAAGAAAATCGATTGGATGATGTTGCTACTCCGATGCACTGCGCAGTGTGGAACGAAAATAAAGAAGTTAAGTTAACGAGCAAAAGGCGAATGCAGCATACTGTTGCTGAAACTGATGAGTTGCATTTTGAAGGTTCTAGTATGGTTCAAGCAAGAACTCTTGATTCATTGTTTGAGGAGTTTAGCCTTTGTCATGTAGACTTTTTAAATCTACAGTTAAATGGCGCAGAAATTGAGGCTATTGAAGGGCTACAAGAACATTTCAACGACGTGAAAATTATTAACATAATTACTAAATACTCTAGAAACGGTGACTTGGTAGTAGACTTAGCAAAAAAGATGCTCACGGAAAGAGGTTGTAAGGTGCTTGTTGATAGCAGAGATGGTGGGTTGTACAACCTAACAGTAGAAGTCAACCCAGGATGAACACGCGTCTAGTTATTGAGTAGCATGATCTTTATGAACTCAATCTTTTTAACTGTATTTTAGATTGATGTCCCCAGTTGTTTGTAAGTTTTTTGTACCAATCGAGATTACTAAGGTTTTTGTTGTAGTTAGTGTCAATATTCCAACCCCATAACTGAGGATGAATAAGGCAGAAATAACGGTGGCCGGGTTGCAAGTTTTGGGTAAACTGGCCGAAAATGTTTAAGTTGTCAAGCTTGCTTTTATCTTCCATTCTTCTTACACCACCATCGCTCCACCTTGATGTGAATCGTAGCCCGTACTTGTTATACACCCACCTCAATCTGCCTTTTAGGGCTTTAGGGGGATTGACTTCAAAGTTGTGGGTCTGAACACCATCGATTAAACTGCTGCGGCCTCCATGAGGGCAAAAGTAATCGATCGAAAAATACTTCTTGAAGTACCCCACATCTTCAAGAAACAATTGCTCGGCCCCTTTCATTGTCCCGTTACATCTTGGGACTACATTTTGGTGATATCCAATCACAAATCCTTCTGATTCAGCCCCTTGCAAAAACTTAATATCAATTTCGTAGGGCGTATCATCATATGGTGAATCGGAAGGGTAGCCCCCAGCGAGTTCCTTCAATAAAAAAATGTTTGATTTGACACCTCTGTCTGCTTCAATAACAATCATCCGGTTAGTGAATTCAGGGACAAAATCAACATCATGTTGTATGAGAAGATAAATCTTTCTTGGGTCTCTTCTTTTTTTCCATTTGAGATACTCTTCTCTGTATCCTGATTCCCAATCCCAATCAGAAGATTCATCGAACAGGTCATCGTAAGTGATAAACTCAACTCCCATAGACACAAGTTCATCAAGCCAATTTGCATATGCTGAAATTGGAAACACTGATTGGAACTCCTCGTTATTTCTGTTTAGCGGAGTTCCCCATTTTTCATGCTCAAAAAAACTCAACTCATAACTCCAATTTACTACACATTAAGAGGCGAATTCGTTTTCTGAATATCCATACTCTTCGAGCAATTTGCCTGCGCAATCTTCAAACTGTAATACCTCACGTGAAGTCAGCTCATCTTTCCAGCGACCAATACTCATTGAGTTTATGGGCTGAGTAATTTGATTTGCAGATAAATGACCTGTTGGATTTTTATAAATCGTTAAATCAGCTTCATGGTGGCTAAGTAGTTTATCTGACCAACTCAGTCCTATATGCTCGCACAGATTTCTTAAAGTTGATTCGGGCGTTGTGACAAGTGATTCATATTTGACCACGGCTGAATTCACCGATGGGTTAGAAGCGAACTTCTTAAACTGCTCTATTTGCGAAACATAGCCTGTTGCAACCTCTTTAATGGTCTGTTTGAAGTCGCCGTTTTTTTTCCTAGATGCAGCGATATCTCTTCCGTCCCTCATCATAAAAACAAATGCCGAGTTGTCCCAAAGTCTTTCTACTTCAGTATATCTCTTTGCAATCTTGGACCCCCAACTAATTTTATTCTCCGCAGTCATTTTCTTGCTAACAATGCACTCGATAATTTTTAATCTGTGTGAAGTTGATTGTATGCACAGTCCAGTTGACGCAGCGTTTCTTAAGATAATCTCAAGTTCGTGCTGATCTACACCACCTCTTTTGACTCGTGCTGCAAACGTTTTTATCTTCGTATCAACCGATTGTTGAGAGTTGAACTTGTTAAGCGGTTTTTGCTTTAATCTATGGATTTGCTTGATGACATCCTGAATGGTTTCTATTCCAGATTCAGATCTTGGCTCAAGTAAGTGTTCGTAGAGCTCATACCCCATTGCAATCTCAGGGTGGGCATCTAGAATGGTCGCCATAAGTGTGCCACCTGAGCGACTCATCCCACGAACAAAATATCTATTCCTAACTTCAATCATAGG
This sequence comes from Phycisphaerae bacterium, assembly GCA_016845245.1. Taxonomy (GTDB): domain Bacteria; phylum Planctomycetota; class Phycisphaerae; order Phycisphaerales; family SM1A02. The sequence goes on along the minus strand of JAERSY010000111.1, from coordinate 13,962 downwards.
TTTTTTGTAAACAATCTATTGTTTGCTACTTTTCCATTTACGCCATAGTGCGATATCTCAGCTCTATTCAAATCCCTACATGACCACCCCTGCGATTCGAAAGCTAATCGCTGAGTCTCAAGCATTTTTTTAACGAACCTATTATCATTAACTTTTTTTGGTACTCCATTCCAGGGTGCTATCCAACCCCAACCATCAGTGGTGAGTTGGCTGCATAAATCTAATATGTGCTCAGTTAAAGACTCTGGAGATTGAAACCAAAATGCATTTATCGAGAACTTGCAAAATAGCCCATTGAACATTCTATCTAACTGAAAAGCTTTCGGTTTTTTCATATCAATCTCTATCACTTCAAAGCCGAGGCACTTCCCTACCTCAATGACTGCTGGGTCGTTATCCACGCCTATGCATTTTGCGCCTGCATCTCTAAACATCCGAAGCATGTCATATTGTCCTGGACCCAAGTCACATATTGAAGCATCTATAAACTCACCTGCTTCAATCTTTTGAATAAAAAAATCTTGGATAATGTGTTCAAAATCTCGTACAGATCTCCAAGGATTCGCAACATTAGCCTGTCTTGCATTTTTGATAAGATGCACTGCTTCGGGATGAGTTAGCATCACCACATTATATCTTCTGCGAGAAAATCCAACACATTCTTATAGGTATAATGCGTTGCCTTATGAGAGATTATGTCAACAATTTTCCAATTGGTTTTTACAGAGAATTCTTGGAAGAAGTTGTAAGACAAGACATCCAAATCATTACATATAAAGACCTGTTCCAAAACTGCTCCGACCGGGATTACATGTCTTTTTACCCTGAAGAGTTCAAGCAATGGAAGAAAAAGCGTGATAAGAATAAGCGATTTTTGCTCATTCAGCATGATGTTGATTTAAACCCTCATTTAACTGAAGAAGTGGTGAATATGGAGCGAGAGTTTGGTGTCAGGAGCAATATTTTCATCTTTTCAAAGAGATGGGCTGTAGCTAATCCTAACCCCTCATATCCCATTAACCACGACTTCTTTAAGCAAGCAGAGAATGAGGGATTTGTCATTGGTTACCACCAGAATGCTTTGCAGCGCTCAGAATTCAATCTACAAAACGCAGAACAGGTTTACATCGATGACATCAACTTTTTGCGGGACAAATATAACATTGAATTTGTAGTGCCACACGGTGGAAGAGGGTGTGAGATTGATGGGAAAAAATTTCTAAACCTAGATATCGATATCCCAAATCAGTTTAAAGACAGCCTTAGGTGGGTGTATAACAAATACGGAGTGCGATTTTCACGAAGGGTCAGCGATGGCGGACTTAGAAAATGCACTGATACGAGTCGGCTTCAACAACTCGACTTAACCGGCACATTCCTGCCATCAATCAAAAAAGGAGAGCGAGCGTTTCTACTTACTCATCCTCAAAGATGGGGTGATAACGTCATTCCCAACCAAACACCCCTATTAGCTTCACTTCCTTGGTACCAACAATGTTGCGAGCGTCATGGCGTATCAAACAGCGTGATTTAACACCTAATTCATATCTAACTCTAACTCTAACTCTTCTTCCAAACTCGATTTTGAATGGACTGACTTAAGAGCAGTTCCTTCAAACTTGGAAACTGTTTTTATAGTGGCGATCAAATCTGGTTGAACATCGCCTTGAAGAGGTGCAACAGTAAACTCCCCCATTTCAGTTGTGATTGTAAATCCAATATCGTTTTTGCTGAATGAATCACATGGAACTGGTCTGCCATCTCTATCGATGACCCTTGCTAATACCATTGCTTGGGCAATGCAACTACTTACACCCATCCCAGAAGTTAAACATGCTCTATCAGTGGACAATGGCATCTCTCCTTCTTCTAGTTTTACTGATAAAGGAACATTGAATGAAGATCCTGGATTGTTGCAATTGGCACAACTTGATACAAACAAAGTAGGTGTAGCGTCAACAAGTGTCCGACTCACACCAGTAGACATTCTCATGATTCCTTGCAAACTTCCTGCGAACAACTTCAATGCGAGCAATAGTGGAATGATGAGTCCAAGGTCAAAAGTTTCAAACATAAACATGTATGCACCGATTGCGATAAGACAAACGCTCATGAAGACTGAGCGAATAACACATGCTTGATATCTGACGGTCATGAGATGGCCCATAATCGAAAGTGATGTTGCAAAATCACCCTCATTGTCAAACAGCTCATCACAATCCACATTCCCTTTAAACAACCCGACAATGGTTTGCTGCGACCGTTTCATCGATCGTTCCATAACCGGCACCTTCCGAAGGACGCCTCTGTTCATCATGTAAAGTGGAACTGAGATAACGGCAAGTCCAATAAGTGAGAACAACCCAAATGAAGGGCTAATCCACATGACTGCTCCGAAACCTACTAGAGCAGTTAATGAAAATCCAATAATACGAGGCAGAAGGAATGATGCTCTAACTAACGCTCGCAGTGAACGTCTAGTAAGTTGCTCTAAGCCGCCTGATTTTAACAGTTCCTGCTCAAGGCAAGCAAGTTCGATAGTGCTTTCGTTTTTAATGAGTGTTTTAATCTTCTCGCCAAGTTTGAGCGATGTAATCCTTCCGGTATTAACCGCGAGCCGTATGGACCAAACAACTGTAGATGCTCCAACAAAAAAGAGTAGGATTGCTCCACCAAAGCAATACGAAATCTTGTTTCTAAACTCTTGTGAATTCATCAACAATTCAATACTCTCGGACCCTTCCGGCAATGAAGAGAAGGGGTATGCCATCAACAATATTCCTAAGGCTTCCAGATTTGCAGAAGCAAACAGCAAAGTCACCGCACTAAACATAGCAAGTGGACGCTCCTTAAAAAGAAGACGCATTGTGCTCATGACTAGATAAACAAATTTAGAGAGGTGGGAAAACATGCATCTAAATTATACGACCGGCACGTCCACGGAGGAGTCATGCAATTGCGGGCATACCATTTCAGTAACATCATATTGATCTGGTAGTTTCCTCTGCTGAATCCCAATAGATCTTATATGTGTTGACCAGTCCTCGGTTTGTTTATCGACATAGAAACCAATTGAAAATGAAGACGCTTCTACGTGAGGCTTAAGGACGACATTTAAGTTATGGTGGACTTGTGTTAAAGTTGCTATTTGTAATCGTTGAAGCAAGTCGCCATTTGTATTGTAGTAAAGCACATACACCCTTATCTTGTTGTTCAGTTTTTTACACGAAACGGTTATGAGGTACTCTAGGCCTTTAGATATCTTTACTCCTCCACCACTACTTGTATTCCATTTGCTTCCAAAAAAAACACATGTTGAAGCTTGATTGTTACTACCAGATAATCTCAAACCACCCAAAGTCCGTTTTTTATGAGCTTTCGTGCAATCGCAGTTTCTCCACTTTTGAGCCTTGATTTTTCTAAAGGAAACATCTCTAGATTCAGAAATTCTTGGAAATCTGTTCGAGTCATCTCTGAAAAATTGTTCAACGTTCTCAATCACGCCCGTTGGCCATTTCTCGATAGCAGGAACTGGCTCCTCTTGATTTTCATTTAGCTTGTGTTTAAAAATTTGTGATGCTAGCAATGGATGTACTACTATTCCCCATTGAGTGAAAAACTCTATCAAGTACTCTTGATCAAGTGTCATCTTGCTGAATTCAAGTTCTTGTGCTGCGATGCTCCCAATTGCTTCATTCGCAGATTTTACATATCTACACGCTCTTTCTAATTGCGTAGAAGTTCTCCAACATTTACTTCCGTCTGTACGATGGACATGGTCTTCAGTGGAAGCGTACCAATGACGATTGAGAATCGATCGAGTGACATCCACAGGATTTCGGAATAACTGAACGATATCTGTTTGCCCAAAAACTTCCATAAACTCAGGAATGCTCCCTTCCAGATACACATTGCATTCAACTGTATCTCTTTTTAACAATTTTCTGTGAGCCCTTGCCGCCTTCAGCCTTGTGGTAATCTCATGAGGGTTATTGAGTAGAGACAGAAAGTTTCTACTAGTCTGATTATCGCTCAGAAATTCATTTCCCTCGCGAACATGGTTAAGTGTCCATTCATGAAGGCCAACCGCAGAAGTTGCTTTATCAATAAAATTGGCGAGCCATTTTGAACCAGAACGTGCTGGAGACATTACAAATATCGATTTTGGTTCGCCACGCCACCACCAAGGATGAACAAGCACCTGATGCTTTCCTTTCGACAAATCCGATTCCATCGGCGACCCAGTTCGTGTCCAATTCCCACCAGAATCTGACCAATAACTGTCTTGGGACATATGGGCGGCATCATATTCAATGCCATGTTCTTTCATTGACAAATTCCAAAGCGGGATTGAATCGCCATTCTCCCTTGCTAAAGAATGATTGCGTGGATATGAGATTTGATACGCCTCGTCGTTAACTCGGATTCCTTCAGCTGACATTCCATCTTCCGTAAGTTCAGGACTGTCACCCCTTAACTCTTCCCACATCCAATAATTGATGAATCCATGCTTGTAACAGAGTTTGTCGCCATGAGCGCACACTCCGGTTACATGAACATCGCAAGACCGAAGTTTTTCTAACGCATCAATAATAAGCTTGTTCGGGTTATCGCAAGTTTGTTCAACCCAAGGAGAATAGGCGTTGACGTGCAATCCAACCTCATGACCATATTCTGAGAACTGTTTAATCTTTAAACTAAAGTCGGGATCGTTCCAGTATGCCTCTGTATGCAATAAAAAATAAGTTGCTTTATACCCAAGCTTCCATTCGTGATGCGCCATCTCAAGCGCTAAATCTAAATCATGGTCCACATCATGTCGCATGGCAACGATATTCGCATCTGGATTTGCATGAAACAAATCGCTCGTCGTGCAAGTTGTGCCGATATGCTCAAGTAAATCAAAAAATGATTGTTTTAGTGCCATATAAAACGATGTTTAAATCACATTGTATCAGTCGCGTGACCCATGAATCGTTTGAAGCACAGGCGACACAAAATGAAACAAAGCAATCATTGCAAAAAGAGTAAGCACCCGGCCACTATTTTGCCCTCCATCAAACAAGGCCACCATTGTCCAGCACACTGCAAGAGCGATTGCCATCGCTTGAAATGAACTTTGGTTTCCATACTGCGGACGCATGACTATCAAAATCATCCAGATAAACAATGCGAGTCCAACTAGACCGCACTCATACAAAATCTGCACGAATGCATTGTGTGGATGTGAAGCACTTTGCGTGCTCCCTGAGCACCGCACATGACCTGAAGAACCAAGTCCATGGCCAACTAAGACATTTTTGACAAATGGAGATTCAAATGATTGCTCGAATGTTGTTTTCCACCATTTGATTCGTACATAAGTGCCACTCTTTATCTCTTCGCCATGCGCAATAGCGTCAAAGGCAATTGGAATATCTTTGATTCTCTTTGTGATGTTGTTAAAGACAAACGAACTTGAGACGGCCGACAGGATAACAACAGACAGCCCAATCCATCCAACTCTTTTTATTGATATGGTTTTGTTTTTAACAAGAAGCGTGATGAGCAAAAGCATGCTTAATGTAAACCCAAGCCAGACTCCTCTTGATTGAGCAATCACAATGCCAAAAACACTTAACGATAACCCAACCCAAGATACAAATTTTAACTTCGGTATCTTTACTGAAACGAGCAGCCAGATCATTGCTGCACAAGCCATAAAGATTGTTGAGTTGCCTGGATGCGAGGTTAGTCCTGATGGCCTATTTCGAGACTTTGGTTCAGGAAACAACTCGCAATATTGAAAGTCTAGAAGCGGCATTAACATCTGACCTATCTGGACAAAATTCTGTATCGCAACACCCAACAAAAAAGCACCGATGAGCCACTTCCACCTGTCGATGACTGGCCATAGTAAAAGCGGCAGAGGTAATGCCATAAACCACATCGAACTTGCGTGGTCGAGGCCCATCGTTTTGTCTGTTGACCAGAAAATTGACACTGTTGACCACGCTGCCCAGATAAACATGGCCAAATATGCTTTAGATGTAAGAACCGGCGTAATCGTTCGCCAGAGAACTGGCATCCTAAGCAAACTTAGAACAACAAGTGCTGTCATTGAAATTGACGCAGGCGCCGTTGCAAGTGGCAAGCATGCCATAAACAAGCATGCAAACACTATATGTATTTTATCTCCGCGAGGATCGCGCTCTTTGGCGTATTCAATCAGCGATTGAATGCTTCCTGCATCGGTTGGTGGTGGCCAGCAGTGTGGCTTGGGAACATCTCGATAAAAAGCCATCTTCAATGATGACTATACAAGCGAAGGAAGTGCTGCGGTGATGAGTTTGTACACAAGTTCGCACGCGGCTTCGTCATCGTCGCGGCTTCGAGGCGTATATTCAGTCACTTCTAGCCCCATCATTTGCTCGCGTTTTGGCATGTCGCAGAGTTCACTGACGAGTTCATCAAGTCGAATGCCACCATCAACAGGTGTGGCGACAAACGGGGCATCTTCTGGATCGAGCACATCAATATCAATTGTGAGTCCAAACCCATTCGTCTCTGTCGTCGCAGTTGTAACCGCTTGGTCCACCGCGCTCTTCAACCCGTTTCGCCGAACAAAGTCCATCGTCATGCAGTTAATGTTCCCCTCATTGAGCCACGCAAGCTCGCCTGCGTCAATGTCACGCGTACCTATCATCGCAACTTGCGAATCGTTCGTCTGACATTCCCTGCCCGCACTCACCATCGACTCACTTCCGCGTTTGAGTAACGCGGCAAGCACCATGCCATGAATGTGCCCAGAAGGACTTGTTTCAAGCGTGTTAAGGTCTGGGTGTGTATCAACCCAAATGATGCCAAGCTCACCGTAGACCGCTGCGAGACCGGCGTGGAATCCAATTGCTGACGTGTGGTCGCCGCCAATCACAACGGGGAAGTACCCTTCTTGAATCGATTGAATCACTGCTGCTTTCACATCCAAAATGTGGTTCACAATGATCTGTTCAGTCTCTTCATATGATGGCGATGCGTCGCTCATACTCTTCAAACATTGCACGCGGAAGACCTTTGCGTCAAGCCGCTCAGCAAGCCCAGCATCAAGAAGTGCTTGGGGTGCACTCTCCGCAGCAGATTTCATTGACCCCCAACCGATTTCGGCTGTGATGAGGGCAATGGGTTTAGATTGGTATGCGGTTGACTCCATCGAACCCCCGATTTTACCTCAAACCGAATCCCTTTTGGGAGTCACTGCTTTTAGGAAACCCCTCACGCTGTTTAAACGCACTATTGTTTTTGAAAAAGGTGATTTCGCCCCTACAGGTCGCTGCTCGTGGCAAGATAGGCACATTCATCGTACTATGCGTCTATCAGGCAAAGGAGCCATAAGACGCATGGATAAGCGAAGTAGATGGGCAGCATTCCGCGGGCGACTTCTCATACTCGTCGGTGTCATTGCGCTCCTCACTGCCATGTTTCTGCCCCATCAAATCCCAGAACCACTCGCTCCACTCCTCGTCGTCTTTGGCGTTGGGTTTATCTTGCTTGCGATACCAAGTCGAATCTGGCTGAAGTTTCCAGAGTGGTTTCGTCGCGACGACACGTGGCTCTAACGCCTACTCAGTCGGCTTGTCAGCATGATCGTGGTCGTCAAAGATTTTGAGAATGCTGTCAACGCCCTTTCCAATCGAATCTGTGACTCCCTGCACCGCTGTGCCAATGCCGAGTTGGTGGAACACAGGCAGCGAGTTAATTGCGTTCGTCACATTTGAAAACGCCAAACGAGAAAACCCTTCAACAGGATGCTCAGAAAGATGCTGCATGATTGCGTGCGTGACCGCACTAGTGATGGCTTCCGTTGCGACCTCTGCGTCCCCGTCGGTGCCGATGTTGTGAAGCGTAATTTCATCAATGTGCGCATCAACGACTCTGTCTTGAAAAATCGTAAATGAACCGCTCGCGTGCACCTCAATGTTTTTAATGGTCAGCGTTTCAATATTAAACTTCGGTTCAGGATGACTGCCTTCTGGCGACTCGTCACCCTTAATGTGATTGATGATTGCGTCGATGTTTGTTGTTCCACCTTGCTCTAGTAGCGTCAATGTCACGCCACTTGCCGTGACACTTGGAATATCGACTTTTCCGTCAAGTAAACTCAGTACTCCAAACTGAATTGCCGCTTCATCAACCGTTAGAATCGTCGGCGTTTTATCTGAATGAAACGGCTCGGGGTTTTCAACCGAAAGCCCCTTCATCGACGAGTCGTCCCCAAAGAACCCGACATGCACGCCCTGCATAGACATCTGAACACCCAGACCCTCCGAGCCCTTCTTCTGAATAATGGATTGTGCGACGCCATCAAGGACAAGCATGCCAATAATGCTCAGAAAAACAAGTAACAATACGAGCACGAGCGTGCCATTAATGAACTTTTGTTTCATGCTTTGTTTCATGTTCTGAGCATCATATGCGCATCCCGAGTAACGTCATGGAGTTGCGCAGAAATAACTAAAAAACGGACGTTTTGGCATTAAAAATTGAGAATCACTCTCAACTGAACCCGCGACACTCACAACTCCTTGACTGCGTAAGATATACATCATGATTAGAGCATACGAAGAAAAAGATCTTGAACAATGTGTTCGCATGTTTAGAGAAGTCGGTTGGATGGAAGGTGAAGATTCCGACAAGGATGTGTTTAACTCTTTTGCTTCTGACTCTCGGGTGAACATCGTTGAACTTGGCGGTGAGGCGGAAGTCATCGCGCTGACTAGAGAGGGCTCATTGCGATTTCAAAAGAAGGACATTCCAATGGCGGGAGTGACGGGTGTAGTTGCGAGCAGAGTCGCAAGGACGCAAGGGTGGCCGCTCCGTGTGACCGCCCATTCCATCGCAGAAACTGTGCAACATGGCGCCGCCATTTCAGTTCTTGGCATGTTCGACCAAGGGTATTACGACAAGCTCGGGTTTGGTTCATTGCCATATCACCGAATCACGACTGTCGATCCCACAGCGTTTAATGTTCCAAAACTAACACGTACGCCCGTTCGACTTTCTAAAGACGATGCAAAGGAGTTGCACGACTGTCGGCTTCGACGGCTCCGCGTACATGGCTCCTGCAACATGCATGGCGTAGGCATCACCGAAAGTGAGATGATGTGGGATGCTAAAGGTATCTTTGGATTGGGATTCAGGGACGACGGTGACGTACTGACACACTTTGTCGTGTGTAAACCAAAAGGTGAACATGGCCCTTACTCCGTTTGGTACATCGCGTATGAAACGCATGCCCAGTTTATTGAGCTTCTGTCGCTCCTCAAATCACTCTCGGTTCAAGTGCATGGCATTCGAATGGCTGACCCACCGCATTTGCAACTTCAAGATTTTCTAAACACGCCTTTTGCAACACAGCGCGCTAGAAAGGGCGGCGACTTCGACTTGAATCCACTCTCTTGTGCGTGGATGCAGATTCGCATGAATGATGTTGCGACATGTATGGGTGCGATGTCAATGCGATGCGAACCCATAACTTTTCAACTCACACTCATTGACCCAATCGAACAATATCTCCCAGAAGATTCGTCATGGCGAGGAGAAAGTGGCGATTGGATTGTGACAATCGGTGCGTCTTCTGAAGCCGTTCGCGGAAGAGATGAATCCCTTCCAACACTGGACGCAACGATGGGCGGTTTGTCACGGCTTTGGATTGGCGCGCTTCCCGCAAGTTCGCTTCGGGCTGCTGGTCAACTGCAAGGTGATGACACGCTCATCCAAACACTCGACGATTCGATTTTGCTCCCAACTCCTGCCATCGATTGGGATTTTTAATATGTAATTTGGGGTCTGACCCCGGGTCTGACCCCCATCTGCCCAAAGAGTCCTGATGTCCACTTGTGGACATGTGGATGCAAGCCCGAAGGGCGCGCATACACGCGGGTCCAGTTAAAAAACGGCACAGAAACTTCGTTTCATGTGCCGTTTTAAGTGGGCCCGGAGGGACTCGAACCCTCACGGGTTATTACACCCGGGGGATTTTAAGTCCCCTGCGTCTGCCAATTCCGCCACAGGCCCAATAAGCAGTTCAATAACTCGTTAATGCGCGCAACCACATCCACCTCCGCAACATCCCCCGCCACTTGATTCCATCTTCACGCCCTTCTTAGGAAGAAGTGAAACCGCTGATAACTTTTTCTCGACTGGCGTGTCATTCGGTGTTTCGCCAGTACTCGTGCCAGAACATTCGCACAACTCACCCCACGTTTTAATCGTGCGGTTCATGCTGTGGAGGACTTCCACAGTCTGCTCGTTTGCGTCGCAAAAATATTCGTACGTTGGCATTTCCGTATTTTAACAACCATTTGTCATGTAGACTGTTTGATAGTAAAGGGAGTTTCCATGAGATTTATTCCATACATCATGACTTTTATCGCAGCGGGCCTTTTTTACCTCGGCGCACTTAACTTTTCTCACTGGCATCATGTTGGGGTCATCATCTGCCTCATCGGTGCGGCGATTGGCACCTATGACCTTCTTCAAACGAAACATGCAATCCTACGAAACTACCCTCTCATAGCGCACTTCAGATTTCTAGCCGAGATGATTCGACCTGAAATCATGCAGTATTTCGTCGAGCGTGACACAGAAGGCAGGCCCTACGACCGTTCCCACCGCTCAGTCGTCTACCAACGCGCAAAAAACGAGTTGGATGAAAAGGCGTTTGGCACACAACTCGATGTCTACACCGAAGAATATGAGTGGCTTTTACAATCAATCGCACCGAAACCAAAACAGACTGAACCATTCCGCGTTCCCATTGGTGGAAGTGAATGCAAACTCCCTTACTCTGCGTCAGTACTCAATATCTCAGCGATGAGTTTCGGTGCGCTGAGTGCGAATGCGATTATGGCACTCAACAAAGGCGCAAAATTAGGCGGGTTCTACCACGACACAGGCGAAGGTGGATGCAGTAAATATCACCGCAAAAATGGGGGTGATTTAGTCTGGGAGATTGGCTCTGGGTATTTTGGGTGTCGAACCGATGACGGCAAGTTCTGTCCTGACAAGTTTAAAGACACCTCCGCACTAGACCAAATCCGTATGGTCGAGATTAAAGTTTCACAAGGCGCAAAGGCAGGACATGGCGGTGTATTGCCCGGACCAAAGGTTTCCGAGGAGATTGCAGAAGCGCGGGGCGTTCCTGTTGGTGTTGATTGCATTTCACCGGCGTATCACACTGCGTTCACTTCACCGAAAGAGCTCTTGGAATTTACGGCAGCACTAAGAGATTTATCCGGGGGCAAGCCCGCTGGCTTCAAACTCTGTATTGGCAAGCCAAGCGAGTTCATGGCGATTTGTAAGGCGATGAACGAAACAAACATTTACCCAGACTTCATCGTGATTGATGGCGGTGAGGGTGGAACTGGAGCAGGCCCTATTGAGTTTGTTGATCACATGGGAAGTCCACTGATTGATGGTCTCATCTTTGCGCAGAACGCGCTAGTTGGTGCAGGCGTAAGAGATAAACTCAAACTTGGCGCAGCATCAAAAATTACGAGCGCCTTTGAAATGGCGCGCGTCATGGCGCTTGGCGCAGATTGGTGTAACGCCGCCCGCGCATTTATGTTCACAATTGGATGTATCCAAGCGATGAAATGTCACACAAATGAGTGCCCTGTTGGAGTAGCGACACAGAACAAACGTCGTCAGCGAGGTCTTGTCGTTACAGACAAGGCGCAGCGAGTCTACAACTTCCACCGGAACACGCTTGACGACCTCGCGCAAGTGGTCGCGGCATGCGGGCTAGAGCATCCAAATGAGTTGACGCCTGACATGCTATGTCACCGTACATCAGCGCTTCATCATGAAACATATTCGCGACTTTTTGATTGGCTTGAACCTGACCAATTAAAAAGCGGCTGCGATGTCGTTCCATACGCAGCCGCTTGGGAATCCGCATCAGCAGATTCGTTTTAATACTTAGATAAAGATAAGCCCTAATCCTTTGTAGATGAGGATTGCCATCAACGCGCCTGCTGGAATTGTCACAACCCAGCTAATTGCGATGTCTCTCACAGTTGTAAGGTTGAGTGCACCGATGCCCCTTGCCAAACCAACACCGAGCACAGCACCAACAAGTGTGTGCGTCGTTGAGATTGGAAGTGCTAGTTTTGATGCAAGCACAATTGTGGTTGCTGCACCGAACTCTGCACAGAAACCGCGAGATGGTGTGAGTTCAGTAATTTTCTTACCGACCGTTTCCATCACACGCCAGCCGTACGTCGCTAGACCGACAACAATACCGAAACCACCAAGTGCAAGTGCCCACATAGGAACGGACGCTTTCGCAGCTACAACTGCGTCTTGTGCGGTTTGAACTGCTGCAGACAGTGGTCCAATTGCGTTTGCAACATCGTTTGCACCATGTGCAAATGCAACAAAACATGCGGTCAGAATCTGCAAGAAGATAAAGATGCGTTCGACTTGTCTAAACTGATTGTTTGAACCAAGATTCGCTCTTTTCTCTGAGGTGTCAGTGATTGCACGAGCTTCTTCCATCATTGAATCAATCGCGCCTTGCTCATCGCTGTCGGCTGAGCGCTTCGCTCTGTTTAAATGCTTCATCGCCTTCTGCAACGCGCGGGCAGTGTATTGCTCACGCGCTTGGCGTTGGTCTTCAAGCGTGTCATCAGTTTTGTACCGTCGAAGTAACACGACTGAAAGCAGTGCGCCAAGCAAACCAACACCACTTGCAACAAGAAGTGCGTTTGGCAGTGACAAGTCGAGTTTCAAGTGTTTCAAACCTTTAAAGACCATCACGAGCGTCATGATGCCAAGCACAGTAAACACCATGTATGGCGTAAACTTTCGCACGGCTTTGACTGGGTCTGCTTGATAGAAGACTCGGTGCATCACAATTTGGAAGATAAGGAAACTGATGGTGCCACTTAAGAGTGGTGAAACCACCCAACTTGCAGCAATAGTACTGACCTTATTCCAGTGAATCGCAGTCATCCCGCCATAAACAATGCCGAAACCGATAATCGCACCGACGATTGAGTGTGTCGTTGAGACTGGCCAGCCGAAGTATGAGGCAATTTGAAGCCAGAGTCCCGCCGCTAAGAGTGCAGAGAGCATCCCGAGCACAAAGGCCTGGGGGTCTCCTGAAAAGAGCATCGGGTCAACAATGCCCTTTCGAACGGTATCTGAAACGTGACTGCCAACGAAGAAGGCGCCTGCGAACTCTAAGATTGCAGCGAGAATCACTGCACGTTTAAATGTGAGTGCGCCAGAGCCGACACTTGTGCCCATCGCGTTAGCAACATCGTTCGCACCGATGTTCCACGCCATGTAAAAACCGAATACAAGCGCCAAGATAATGAGTACTGTCATATTATCCATTTGAGTGTTCTTTCCTGAATTACTTCAGTGTTAAAAGCATCCGTACACGGTTTGCTAACTTTTCTGATTGGTTACTAATGCCTGCAATTTCGTGTAGCAGGCGTTGCCAGACGAAGAAGTCGCCGACTGATAGCTCGTTTTCGTGGTCGAGAACAGCTCGCATCAATCGTCGTTGCATCTTGTCACATTCGTGTTCTGCTTCAGCAACTGCATCGATCATTGCGTCAACTTTTGACGCTTCAGTTCCTGAAAATCCTGACTCAATAAGCGCATCAAGTTCACGCATGACGTCACGAGTTTTATGGAATGCTTCCACGTTCCCGCTGAGGTAGTCATGAAAATCTGATTTTAAATCATCGAGCATTTTGACTGGGCGAATGCTCATAAGCACGCCTGTGTCTTCCGCTCTGTCAGCGATTGAATCTTGCAAACTTAGAATCTCAAGCAATTGACTTCGGTCAATCGCCATGAAGAGTCCTCTTGGCAAGTTGTTGCGGATATCGTTTTTCACGAGATCTGCTTTGTGTTCGAGTTTAGAGATTGCTCTTGATGATTCACCGACGTCTTTCACAGTGCCGCTAC
>JAERSY010000110.1 GCA_016845245.1 Phycisphaerae bacterium | reverse complement strand
AGTTTGTCGACTAATGCATTCCAATAGGTATACGTCGGGTTAAGCACAATTGAAAGTGCATGTGAAGAACGCCGGACACGCACGCGCATGCCAGTTTGAAGCGGGCATTGTACCGCACCATCAATGAGGAGCGTTGTGCCTTCATTCGCTTGCACGATGTCGATGGCAACATCGGCGTTTCCATCAAGTACGATTGGCCGGACTGCTAATGAATGTGCGGCAAGTGGCGTGAGTACCATTGCGTTTGTTTCAGGGTCAACAATTGGGCCACCTGCAGATGCATTATGTGCAGTTGAACCGAGTGGCGTAGAAAGGATGATGCCATCAGCCCTAATGTGTGGGGCTGGGTTTCCATTGATGGCAACACCAAGTTCAAGAATGCGAAATGGATGCCCCGCAGCAATCACTGTTTCATTCATCGCAATTTGTGGCGGTTCATCATTGATTTGGACTTCAATGAGGGGGGACTTGATGATATGTGGCGTCTCAGTGAAGACTGCCAAGCGATGTTCGATGAGCGTCGCCGCATTAAACTTTGCGAGAAAGCCAAGGCGTCCTGAGTTGACGCCAATGAGGGGCACATTTGCTTGAGCACACTGCCTGCCATGACGGATGAGCGTGCCATCACCACCAATCGCTATTGCCATCGATGCGTTTGCAAGTTCATCTTCACCGACCCATGTGACGCAATCAGCGAGGCCAGACTCTAACGATGATGCAATTTCATCGATGTTCGGTTGCGTTCGGTCAGCAAGCAGGATGACGGGCGTGTGTGTCACCCCCTTATTGTACTCAGGTGCGTTTACGCTTGCTGTTTAACTGACGAGACCTTTTGTCAGACGCATAAATGCGGTCTCTAAGTTGACGGGCTCTGTTTGCATGGCTTTTAAACGAAAACCCTGTGCAATGAGTCGATTTGGAAGCTCCGCAAAATCAAGCGTTGAATGAGCATCAATCGTCACGTCAATTCTAGGTGTTCCATTTTCTGTGACGACATCGACGCTGGAAACGCCGTCAAGTCCTCTCAGTAATTGCGCGCCTTCTTCATGTTTATCAGTCAATTCAATTTGAATCACCGTGCCAACACTTGCTTGCGCAAGAATGTCGTCGACTCTGCCTGAATAGAGGAGTTTCCCTTGTTCGACTATCCCGACACTCGTACAGAGTTCAGCAAGCTCATGCAAAATATGTGAACTAATGAGAATCGTTTTACCCATGTTGTGAAGTTCTTTGAGTAGTGCCCGAATCTCAACACGAGCACGCGGGTCAAGACCAGAAGCTGGTTCATCAAGTAGCAAGACCTTCGGATCATGCAATAGCACTCGGGCAATCGAAAGTCGTTGGCTCATGCCTCGACTTAAACTTGCGACTTGAGAATCTGATTTGTAACTCAAATCAGTTAACTCCAACACATCTTTCACTGCTTGTCTTCTTTTTGAACCGCCGAGCCCATAGCAAGTGGCGAAAAAATCGAGGTACTCACTGACAATCATGTCATCGTAAGCGCCCATGAAATCAGGAACGTATCCGATGATTGGTCTGATTTCAGCATTCTGATACCCAATCACTTTCCCGTCGATGCGTGCTTCGCCCCATGATGGTTTGAGTAACGTCGAGAGGATTTTGATGGTTGTTGTTTTTCCTGCGCCGTTTGGTCCAATGAAACCGTAGCATTCGCCTTCTGCAATTTCTAGATTCAGATTATCTAATGCGACAAGTTCGCCATACTTCTTCGTTAGATTTGTTGTTTGAATCATCATTGTATTGAGGGGAGTGGATACACCCAGCGCATCATCGTGAACCCATTACTTTCGAGCGAATCATCGCCGTCAACATTGAGTGGAACAGGTATAGGACAATTGTAATAGAAGCCAACAACAATGATGCATGGTTTTCCGAACCATTCAGCGAGGTCGATAGACCTGCCGCTATCACGGAGAATCTTATTTGAACTGGGACTTTGTTTCACGCCTTGATGCCGTTGATACTTTTGCGGTTCTAAATGTGCGTACATCGAGAGCATTTCTAAATGCTTTTTCCGAGTGCCAAAGTCTTGATAGGTCTCATATTGATGCTGCTTTGCGGTGTACCTACTCTTGAGTGCTTGAGCAAGATTGGCGCTCGATTCAACTGGAAGATGTTGCAAGTTGAGCGATTCGCCTGCCTTCAGTTCAGGTAATCGCCAAGCGTACGCTTTGTTCAGGGGTTTGCCTGATTCCTGAATAGAGGTCCACGGCATTTGTTTGCCGGAATTTACGCTCTTTGTTGGTGGTGGAAGTTGTTCATCTGTCACCCAGATGACTGAGAGGTCATGCAACGTCATCGCAGATTGATTTTCAATCTCCCCACTTAACCGCTGCAGCGTATTGTTTCGTTTTTGTGTGACGTCAATTTGACGGCCGGGATTGACCCTAAGCAGTGAATCAAATGGAGATTGTGTAATGCCACCAATCCAATTGAAATCAAACATCGCAGTTGTGGCACGCGATGGTTGCACGAATGTGTGTGGTGGATGCTTGATATCAACTTCAACTTCGCGTCGATTAAAGAATGATGGCGTCATCTGAATGTCGGGTGGCGTCCACGGCATGAGCACGCCATTCGCGTCGCCGCCCATCGAAATCGTTGTATCTCCAAATTCTGGAAGAAAGACTGAACACCATCCTTGAACTCGTTGCCCTTCAACGCCATACACATGGTCAATGATGGAAAAGTGATTGATGGGCGATTCGACTTCACTTTTGTTTGAAGCGAAGAAGAGTGTTGAAAGGGTAAAGATTGTCGCAACAGCAAGGAAGATCATCCAAGACCATCGCTTTTTATCGAGGTGTTTAAGGATGAAAAATCCCAAAGGACATCCAATGAGCCAATACAAAATGATGATTAGGAACACGATGCCGAGCCGGCCGCCTGCAGTTGTTGACATGGCAATGTTCGTTGCAGCAATTTTACTGAGCGAAAGTGATGTTTCGATTGGATAGTACGTCGTCAATCGCTCATCTTCACGGAGTAGGTCTATCGTTGAACGAGAGGGGGTGTCATCTCTTTTGCCGAAGATTCGATTCCAGAATCGGTCAGTCTCAGGAAGGCCAAGGGAAGCGAGTTGACCATTCCCAATGTCAAGTCCAACAAAAGTAACCGCGCCAAAACCAAACATGCGTTGCATGACAATGACGTCACCGCTTGGGAGTGTGATGAGCGGGATTTCATCGGCGTTGTGAAATGATTGCTCGTTGCCAAAGGCGTGTAATGTGACATCGAAGATTGGCCAATTGTTATTGTCGCCAATCATGCCGTCGAGCATCGAAAGGGGAACGGATTGCCTTGTGGTGGAGACATTGCTCATTAACTCTGGTAAAACAGGGCTCGACGAACCAATTGCCCATGGATTGCCAGCACTTGGTAACACGACAATGAAGTGACCGCCTCTGTACACCCACTCTGTGATTGCTTCCACTTGATTCATTGAGAGCTGCGTCGATGCGTTTGACCAAATGAGTGCGTCGAGGGATTGCAACGCAATCCACTGGTCTGGCACATCGTTCGGCGTGACGCCTGAAGCGATGATCGCAGATTCCTGCTTGTAATCTAAGGGCTCTAGTGGTTGGTAATGTTGAAGACCAAGTCGATTCGTTCCACACACCACATAGTTTGCCGACGTCATTGGTAACTGTGTTGCGTTTGTTACTTGTGGCGAGAATGATGTTGTTGCGAGCAATTCCTCGGGCTGACCATCCCAGCGCTTAACGCGAATGGTCCACATCGTTGTATTGTCATCCCATGCGCGAAGTGGTGCGTAAAGCCACGTTGAATTGGTCGCGCCCGGCGTCAAGGTGACTTGCCTGCCCCAACCAACGAGGTCGCCATCTGCATCTGGCACGTTCCATTCAACCCACGCGGCTATTGGGGTATTCCCATCGGTTGAAATGCTCAGTTGAACTGGCGTGACTTCTCCAGCTCTCCATTGATTACCCACACCGAACTGGTCAATCTCAACACTGACGTTCTGTGCAGAAGCGATGGTGCACCAAAAGATGCAAAGTAGACTAATCGCTCGATGAACCATATGCATGTAGTATTGCAGCGTGCGAGCGAATGCCACGGTGCAGAGAAGTCACTTCAAACTTTTCATTCGGCGCGTGAATCAAATCGTCTTCGAGTGAGAAGCCAATGAGTACAGCGTCAACACCAAGGATGTGCTGGAACTCGCCGACAACAGGAATTGAACCGCCAGTTCCAATGAGCACAGCAGGATTTGGAAAAATATCCGTCAACGCATCTTTTGCTTTTGAGAGCCACGGTGAAGACGTCGGTACTGAAATCGCAGGGGAGCACCCAAACTTTTTAAACTCCCAAGAACATCCGACTGGGGTTCTTGATTCAAGAAAGTTAATGAGTGATGCTTGCATTTGTTCGGCATCTTGATGTGCAACAAGCCGGCAACTTATTTTTGCGGACGCCTTGCAGCCAATCACTGTCTTTGCACCTTCGCCTTGATAGCCCGCGGTGAGACCATTGATGTCACACGTCGGTCTTGACCAGAGTCGTTCTAATGTTGAATACCCCTCTTCGCCGAACGTTGCTTTTGCACCGGATGATTCAAGCAGGATGGCATCAGCATCACCAAGCGAATTCCATTGGTCAACTTGTTCATCACTCACGACTTCAACATAATCATAAAAGCCATCAATTTGGACGCGCCCTTTGTCGTCATGAAGTTGCCCTAAGATTTTTGTGAGGGCGTTTGCGGGATTGACGAGCGAGCCGCCATAACCGCCACTGTGCAAATCATGCGTCGGGCCATGAAGTGTTGCTTCGATGTAGAGAATCCCTCTTAGCCGGCTCGTGATTGCGGGCGTGTCAATGTCCCACATGCTGGTGTCACACACAATGCATGTATCAGCTTGGAGTGATTCCTTGTGCTCAGTTAGAAATGGGACGAGCGATTCGCTGCCCGATTCTTCTTCGCCTTCAAGAAGAATGACGACGCGAACGGGAAGCGTGCCATGAACTGCTTTCCAAGAACGAATCGCTTCGACAAACGTCATGAGTTGACCTTTGTCATCTGCTGCGCCGCGAGCAACAATCTTTTGACCGTACGGGCTATCTTTGAGCGCCGCTTCAAATGGTTCACTATCCCATTCATCGAATGGTTCAGGGGGTTGGACGTCGTAGTGCCCGTAGTAAAGAACACGCGGTGCATCAGGACCAGCAGAGTCATCTGTTGCAACCACCATTGGGTGTCCAACAGTTTCATGGCAGGTTGCTTCTAGACCAATGGACTGAAGGTCATTTGTAATCCACTCAGCACACCGTTTAACATCATCCTTGTACGCAGGATCAGTGCTCACGCTTGGAATGTTTAAAAATGTTCTTAATCGTTCAACAGCTTGGTCAATGTCGCCATCAATATGGGCGAGCACTTGATCGAGTTGTTCCTTGGTTACCAAATCAGACATGCGGGATACTCACTTTCTTCACTCTCAATTGCACAGCGGACGATTCCATCTTCTAGTGCAATGACCATTGGGGTTCCAATAATCCAATCAACACCGAGCGGGAGTCTTGTTTTCTTACAGTCAAAGCAAGGGTTTTCAAATGCACCCTCTTCATTAAAACTATCTTTTGCTTCTGGAATCGCAACAAGGGTTGTTGGGAATTGCACATCAAACTCAAAGTGCATGTAGAGCAGTTCTTCGCAATGGTCACACGCCATGCCATAGAAAATGACGTACTGTTTTCCAGTGCGGATATCCTCGGGCCATTCAACCCAAGAGAACAACTCAATGTCATCAACTGATTTGCCTTCCCAAGACGAAAGGTCTTCGGGGTACCACGAATTGGGTAGATTTAAACTGGTCCCTGCACCTGACGAACTGTTTCGTTCAGTAAGGATTCTGTCACTTGCGTACCAACAGGTGATGAGCAAAAACACAGCAAAGGAAACCAAAGACATCTTGCACTGCGTCATCGCACATGTGATTGGTTTCGGTTTGAAGATGATG
Organism: Phycisphaerae bacterium; assembly: GCA_016845245.1. Classification (GTDB taxonomy): domain Bacteria; phylum Planctomycetota; class Phycisphaerae; order Phycisphaerales; family SM1A02. The sequence goes on along the minus strand of JAERSY010000110.1, from coordinate 8,124 downwards.
ACGCCGATGAGGAGTATGAAGTCAATGGCAAACATCATCATGGGGGACAGTGAATGTTCGCCAAGGCATCCGCAACTTTCATAGTTGCCATATCCAAACATCTCTACGAGAAGGACGAAAAGGAATGTTGAAAGCAAAAGGGTCGCCGCCTTGCGTGCGAGTTTAGGCATAAACAGCATGATGCCAACGAACACAAACTCTATGATGAGCAGGACAAGCAACCACATGTAATGGTCCTTGAATCCGATGATGCCGCCAGCGTCGAGAATTGAACGAGGAAGTGACTTTGCAGTTGCGCCGTTCGCTTTTGAGAATGCGCCGAAGAACACCCAAAGGGGGACGATGAATTGAGTAAGCCAAGCGCCTATGCGCATTGAAACATGCTGCGAAGCAGATGAGTCTTGTTCAGTCATATGTAGAGTTTACAGGGTAGAGCAGGACTATTCAGTTCTTCGTCTGCGATATCCTAAAAGTATCCCCGTGAGGAGCAACCCTGCAGGTGGGGCGGGAACGACGTTGCCAGTAAAGGTGGACGAGCCGTTATCGTTAAAGCCGCCTGAGTACACGACTGCAAGCCCGTTCTCTGATGCGCCAACAAACTGGAATGCATCTGCGGACAGTGCGCCGTCGTCATCCATTTCAGTAAACGAGTAGGAGACCGTATCGCCAAATGAGAGGCCGGCCCAAGCAAAACCATCACCACTCGCCATGCCTTCCCACACAAACGTTGCGCCAAGTGTTTGAGATGGCAGCCACGGTGAAGTGATGAGTTGCCATTCATCTTGGTCCATATCATTAATGAAGAAACCAAGTGAGTTTGGAGCTGTACTTGTCAATCCAAGCGAGGAGCCGCCACCGTTATCACCGATGCCGCTCTCTTTATCGATGAGCGTCAGCAACGATAATCCTTGTGAAGTATCGACAGGAATAACGGTAATCTTTCCTTCTGTGTCGATGCCGAAACTCATCAGTGCATTGTGAATCGAGGCAAGACTGTCAGTTGAAAACTCGGGAGCTTCATCTGACCCAAAAATGTCACCTAGGGGCTGTGAATAGAGTAGAAATGAGTCGTCGCCACTGCCATTGATTTCAATGACACCGCCTGCAAGTAGTGCAGTGGAACATGCAATGGCTGTTGCCATGGTCAGGATTTGGATGTTGCGATCTCTTTTCATCGTTTTACTCTGTACGCCACGTAGGCGTGGCCTTGTTCAGACTTTTCGGCATGAAGTGTTGGCATGCTGAAGGCAATGCGATAATTTGCGTGTTGAATCACTGAAGAAATGCGGGTTATTCAGGCATGACCTGTAAAAAGTGTAAATCTAGGCAAATTGATGGGCTTGGTATGCCACCATGGTTTCAGTTTCTCGCATAGCATGCTCACCATGTGGACCACATTTTTTATGCATTCTGCGGTGATGACCGCTTCTCCGGCTTCTGATGTACATGCTTGGATTGAGGCACAACTTCCAACTTGGTTTGTCCAAGAGTTCGCAGGCATTGAGCATTGGCGCTGGGTCGCACTCGTTCTTGTCGTCGCAATCGGGTTCATTGCGGACATCGTTGTTCGGTTTTTCCTAAGGAAGCTGATTCGCTCATTCTCACTTGGTGATGAATCAAATGCTGACCTAGCAAACATCATTAAGCGGGTTCCACGCCCAGCTGGGGCAGCTGTCGGGGGTGCAGTATGGCTCTTTTTCCTTCCAACACTTGGATTGCCTGATAGCGTCCACGCATTCCTTGAGCCAATCGTCCATGTCTACATCACAGTTGCATGTGTGTGGTTCGGGTTCAGGGGAACAGACCTCATTTCCTTCGTTGCTGAACAGAAAGCGAAGCGTTCTGAGAACAAGCTCGATGACCTGCTTGTTCCACTCCTTAGCAAAACACTCAAGGCGGTCGTCATCGTCATTGGTGTCGTCTATCTTGCGGACAGTCTTTCAATTCAACTCGCGCCAATCATTGCAGGACTTGGCATTGGCGGTTTAGGATTTGCCTTCGCTGCGAAGGACACACTTGAAAACTTCTTTGGTTCCATCACAGTCATTCTTGATAAGCCCTTTGGCATCGGAGACTGGATTGTTGTCGATGGCATTGAGGGTACGGTCGAGTATGTTGGTATTCGTTCAACACGAATCCGTACGTTCTATGATTCAATCGTCACCATTCCAAACTCGATTCTCATCACTGCAAAGTGCGACAACTTTTCACGAAGAAGATTCCGAAGATGGAAACAACATGTCGGGCTTGCTTACAACACGCCACCAGAAAAGATCGCTGCCTTTTGTGAGGGTGTTCGTGAGTTGTTACGGGACCACCCGTACACACGCAAAGATTACTATCAAGTCTGGTTAACTGAGTTTGGCAGTTCAAGTTTAGATGTGCTTTTGTATGTCTTTTGGTCAGCGCCTGATTGGCAAACTGAACTTCGCGAACGGCACCGGCTCATTCTTGACATCATCCGTCTTGCAGGGACGCTCCAAGTTGAGTTTGCGTTCCCAACACGAACACTTTACCTTCGCAAAGAAGACGAATGGCAACAGGGGCCAGACCAAATCGACGCCAATAGACCAGAGGGTTGGGTTGAAAGTGCTGAAGAAAGTGCGCGTGAAGATGTCCGTGCGTTTACTGCACACGATGACTGGCGTTCAAAATTGCCTCCACCATACAAGTTCACAGGCGCAAGAGATGGTGGCGTCGGATTTGAGGGTGGCTCAGGCGAAGGCGAAGGTTAATCGCTTTCGGTTTCCTCTAGAACCCACTGTTCAATTGCTTCACAGACGGCATGGATGATGACGTGATGTCCATCTTGAATTGCTGCGCTGTCTTTCGCATCTAACGTCACTTGGAGTGAGCACTTGTCAATCGACGAGCCGCCATCTCTCCCAAGGAACCCGAGTGTCATCATGCCGAGATCGTTTGCGAAGTCGAGCGCTTCATTGATGTTTTCGCTGTTCCCTGATGTCGTAAGCACAAGTAACACGTCGTTACATGTTTGTTCTTCTTGTTCATCAATGATGCATGTCGCGAACGCTTCAAGTTGTCTTCGGAAAACTTGTTCCCAGCCGAAATCATTTGCAATGCACGTCATTGCAACCGCGTCGCTGCAAAGGCAGTGCGCAGGAAGTGCAGGGCGGGTCGCTCGGTATCGACCTGTTAACTCTTCGCAAAAGTGATTTGCTTGGGCAGCTGAGCCGCCGTTCCCCGCAACGAACAGTGTTCCGCCTTGCTCAAAACAATGGATGATTGCTCGCGAAATCTCTGCAATGTCATCACACTTCTCGTGAAGCCCTTCGATGACTTTTGTTGCTTGTGCTATGCGTGATTCAATGTGCGTCTTCATATCAATACCTGTTGTGTACATCGACGTATTCCTTCGACTAACTGTTGGACATCTTGAATTGTGTGAAATGGACCAAATGAAACGCGAACAGTTCCACCATGTTCTGTCGTCCCAATCGTGTCATGTGCAAATGGGGCGCAGTGCAATCCAGCGCGAACGCACGCGCCACATTCTTCTTCGAGATTTTTTGCGAATAGATGTGGGTCCATTTCAGTTTTCAAACTAAACACGGCGCATCGATGTTCAGCCGTCTGAGGACCTGCAATCGAAACGTGCTCAAGTGGTGTAATGCCCTCGATAAATGCTTCAATCAGTGTTTGTTCATGTGCGCAAAGTTGTTCAACACGTTGCGATTGAATCCACTCTACGCCAGCCAAGAGCCCTGCAATGCCAATCGTGTTATGCGAGCCAGATTCATAATAATCTGGCAACACTGTTGGCTGATAGAGGAGTTCGCTTGCACTTCCAGTGCCACCATACCGTGCTGGATTCACGACTTTTTCAAGACCTGATTTCATCAAAAGACCGCCTGTGCCTAGAGGACCGAGCAAACCTTTATGTCCTGGAAAGGCGAGCATGTCGATGTTCATGTCATGCACATTGATTGGAATGTGTCCCATCGTTTGTGCAGCATCAACGAGAAATGTCACGTCGTTGCAAATCTCACCGATGGCATGTAAATCCTGAAGCGTTCCGGTGACATTTGAGCCATGTGCAACTGCGACAAGTTTCGTTTCTGGCTTGAGTGCTGCTTGAATGTCAGCAGGGTTCACGATTCCTGTTGCTTCATCTGCTTTGACAACTGTGAACGAAATGCCATACGCCTTTAGCATGTGAAACGGCCGCAAGACTGAGTTGTGTGCCATCGCCGTTGTGATGAAGTGGCATGGCTCCTGATTCGTGAGACAGTGTGAGGCAATGCCAAAAATGGCAAGGTTAAGTGCGTCAGTGCAGTTGCATGTGAATATGCACTCGTGCTCATGTGCATGAACGAGTTCCTTCAGAGCGTCTCGACAATCATCCAGAATTGATGTCGCACTTCGCGCCTTAGCATACGCACCGCGACCAGGGCTTGCACCACACTCTTCCTGAAAGTGCACCATGGCTTCGACAACTTCACTTGGTTTGGGGAAGGAAGTTGCGGCGTTATCAAAGTACTGTTGCATCTGTTTAGACTGAGAGTGGCTCAAATGGCAGGTCGTGCGCTTCTGCTACGGGTTGATTGGTGAGCGTGCCTCTATTCGTGTTGATGGCATTTGCGAAGTGATGATCAACGCTCGCAAGCTTGTCAGCACTCGATGCGGCAAGTTTTCGTACCCACGGCATCGTTGCGTTTGTGAGTGCTTGCGTTGACGTTCTTGCAACTGCACCAGGCATGTTGCCAACACAGTAATGCACAACATCTTTCACGGTGTAAATTGGATTGGAGTGTGTTGTCACTTTTGCTGTTTCAACACAGCCGCCTTGGTCAATTGCAACGTCCACGATGACTGAACCAGGATTCATAAACTCAAGGTCGCTTTCGCTGACAAGACTCGGTGCTTTTGCACCCGGAATGAGCACTGCGCCGATGACGAGGTCAGCCCATGCGAGATGTTCTCGAATGGCTTCAGGGTCAGAGAAAATTGTTCGGCAGTTCGCGGGCATCCATTCATCGAGATGTCTCATGCGATCAATGTTGATATCCATGATGACGACGTCAGCGCCCATGCCTGCTGCAACGCGTGCTGCACATGTCCCGACAACACCACCACCAAGAACAAGCACTCGACCGACATCAACACCGGGGACGCCACCAAGCAAGATGCCTCGTCCGCCTTGCGGGCGTTCTAAGTACTTTGCGCCTTCTTGAATTGAGAGTTTGCCAGCAATCTCACTCATCGGAGTGAGCAGGGGCAATGTGCCGTGGTCATCTGTAAGCGTTTCGTACGCAACTGAAATGCATCCTCGTTCAAGGCAACCAAGCGTCAGGTCTTTGTCTGCTGCGAAGTGGAAATATGTGAACACTGTCTGGCCATTTTTTATGAGCGAGACTTCTTGTGGTTGTGGTTCTTTGACCTTCACAATCATGTCTGCAACAGCCCAGATATCTTCAGCTGTTGGCAATATAGTTGCACCCGCAGCTTCATACATCGAGTCGTCATAGCCACATCCCATTCCAGCACCAGCTTGGATGTAGACGTCATGTCCATCATTGGCGAGAATTTCAGCACCAACAGGGCGTAAACCAACGCGATATTCATCTTTTTTGACTTCAGTAGGGACACCGATAATTGTCATGAAAGGACTCCTTCTTTCTCTAAGAATGTGACATGATATCGCATTCCAAGAAAACAAAACAGGGAGTGCTCATCATTTGGTACACTCGCACACCCTAGGACCGTTTCTGGTCTCATTTGAGAGGATTTTATGAAGACGAAACAATCAATTCTCTGTTGTTGCATCCTGCTGATTGGTTCATCAATGGTGTTTGCTGGACCCCGAGAAGATGTCATCAAAGAGCTCAATCAATCTGCTTCTGTCGCAAGCAGTGAGGGTGCAAGTTCTTGGAAGCTCTTCTTTGAAGGATGTATTGAGATTACTCCGCCACCGATGGCACTGAGCGATTCGTTCAATATGAATACCGTCTGGCCCGGCATGGATTCTTGGGCTGAAGTTTCAGCTTGGGCTGAACAGAATGAGCATGTTGAAGTCATGTTTGCTGAAGCAGCGAAGCGTGCGATTATTGGTTTGCCCTACGGCAGCGAGCACGTTCCAGCAAACTTCAGAGATGCGGGTGTTTACGCTGAGATTGGCGCAAATGACAGATTGCACGCATTTGACTTTGCGTACATTGACATGGTGAAACTGTCATGTCTTTGTGCAACCGCAGAGATGTACCGCCTCTTTGAGATTGGCGAGTACGATAGAGCAATTCAACTCATGATTTCCGAGTTCATTGTCCTTCGCAAGTTCTGTGACCGAGAATTTTTAAAAGAACAATTGACGTTTATGCCGCTCCTTGGCGATGCGCTTGAAAACGCCCGCGACATGTTCTACAGATATAAAGACAATCTCTCTGCAATCCAGTTTAGAGCGATTGCAATGGACGGCATCCCGAATCTTGAAACTGACGCAACAAGTTTGCTCATGCCTGAGGGCGACCGAATTGTTGGCAAAGCGCTCTTGCTTGAGTTATTTGCAGCAAACGGTGTTGCAGACCCTGCGAAATTTAGGGAAGTCTTGACAGACATCCAAGCGGACCAAGAACCACTTGCTCGCGCAGGTGCCGCTCGATATTGGGAATCCATTGCGCTGGTTCACCGTGGTCGAGACGACTCAGTTGACCGGCTTAATAAAATCTATGACGACTGGTGGAGACGATGGAAAATGCGATTGTTCCATCCTCAACTCAAACTTGATTCGGAGTTAGAGAAATCAAATCCAGTGAAGTACGCTGCAGTCAGCATGGTTGTGCGAAACATCGAAGAGTTGTTTGCTCAACGAGATTTGCTCACTGTCGAGATTAACGGAACAGCAGTGTCTGCTGCACTCTGTGGTTACTACAACCACTACGGGAAGTATCCATCACATCTCAAGAAGATGTATGCGCAACTCCTTCACCGGAAAAGCAATGTTGACGCACTTCACTCACTGTCGCTTCGAACGGATTCAGACTGGGAACTCTACGCATTTCCCGCAGGTCCGTTTCACTATAGAGCGCTTAACAAGAACATTAAGATTGAAACAAAGCGTGGCAACGTATCAGTTGATAAGGGGCAGTGCCTGTTGTATAGCGTCTCCATTGACGACGAAGACAACAGGGGCTTAAACGCAGGCCAAGATTTCATTCTGTGGCCACCGCTCAAATCGCTTGAACGTAACGCTGGTTTATTGGAATAAAAGATGTCATCAATCGAAAACGTTGTCATTATTGGCAGTGGTCCAGCTGGTTGGACAGCTGCGATTTACGCAGCAAGAGCAGACTTAAATCCCATTGTGTATGTCGGTGTGCCTAAAACGAGTCCATCGATTGTGCTTCCAGGCGGTCAACTGATGTTAACCACCGAAGTTGAAAACTATCCGGGATTCCCTGAAGGCGTAACTGGTCCAGAGATGATGAGCGCGTTTGAAAAACAAGCCAAACGATTTGGCACTCGCACAAAAGGCGAAGACATTGTTTCATGCGACTTTTCTTCAACGCCACTCAAACTCACGACATCAAGTGGTGATGTCATTGAAACGCATACAGTCATCGTCGCAACCGGAGCAACAGCAAACTGGCTTGGGCTAGAGAATGAAATGCGGCTCGCACAATCAGGCGGCGGCGTCAGTGCGTGTGCAGTGTGTGATGGCGCGCTTCCCGCGTTTAGAGATCAACCACTTGCTGTGGTTGGTGGCGGAGATTCAGCGCTCGAAGAAGCAAGTTATCTTGCTAAATTTGGTTCCAAGGTCTATCTCATTCACAGACGCGATGAGTTTAGAGCATCGAAAGCGATGCAGCAGCGCATCTTCGACTTAGAGAATGTTGAACCAGTATGGAATAAAGTTGTCACGGATGTGCTCGGTGATGATTCGATTTCAGGTGTCGCGCTTGAAGACACTGTGACAGGTGAGTCATCAACGCTTGACGTGAAGGGGATGTTTGTTGCGATTGGTCACACGCCAGCAACACAGTTTCTTGATGGCTCTGGTGTTGAACTTGATGATTCCAAGTACATCCAGCTGAATACAAGAAGCAGCAAAACGAACATCGACGGCGTCTTTGCTGCAGGTGATGTTGCTGATTCAGTGTATAGGCA
>JAERSY010000109.1 GCA_016845245.1 Phycisphaerae bacterium | reverse complement strand
CATTGGAAACACAACAACTAGACTTCCACCCCTTTTACACTGAACTGAGCAATATCGTTCGCCGGTACATTGAACGGCGATTCCACATCTATGCACGAAGGCAGACCACTCGAGAATTCCTCAACTTAGCCAAACAGCATCCCATGTTTGAACAAGTCGACCGACGTTCTCTTGCTACATTTTTAACTTCTGCAGATCTTGTTAAGTTTGCAAGACACATTCCGAGTGAAAGTGCAAAAGGTGATGCATTGAAGCAAGCCATCACATTCGTTGAACATTCTCGCGAAACAGAATGTGGGGAGAAAGCGGCATGACATTTCAAACCCCTTCAATTTGGTTCCTTTGGCTACTCATTCTCGTACCGATGATTGCAGTTTGGCTCATCACAAAGAAAAAACGTCATGGCATCGTGTACAGCACCGCTGTTGATTTAGCATTGCTACCAAAAACATTGCGAAGCAAAACGCTTTGGATTCCCCCTTGTATTGCACTCATTGGACTCTCCATACTCATCATTTGCATCGCACGGCCGCAAAAGGTCTTTGAACGAACACAGCAACATGCGGACGGCGTTGCCATAGAAATGGTCATTGACCGCTCATCGAGCATGAACGCACATGACTTTACGATTGACGGAGTCCAAGTCGATCGGCTTACTGCTGTCAAAATAGTTGCAGGCGATTTTATCGAGGGTATGGGTTCTCTTGATGGACGCAGTGGAGACCTTATTGGACTTGTCACATTTGCTGGTTTTGCTGATAGCAACTGCCCGATGACATTCGACCACTCGTATCTCGTTTCAGACGTGCTCTCAAGCATTAACATTGTCAACGAACGAAGTGAAGATGGCACAGCGATTGGTGACGCACTCGCGCTTGCAGTCGAACGGCTATCTTCATTAAATGAAAAAGTTGAAAACGACTCTGGAAACTCAATCCAATCAAAAGTCATCATTCTGTTGACGGATGGCGAGAACAATCAGGGTGACATTGACCCCCTCACCGCAGCAGATATGGCTGCCGCAATGGATATCACTGTGTATACCATTGGCGCTGGCACAAATGGCTGGGCACCCTTCCCATCACAAGACTTGTTCGGCAGAACAGTCATGAGAAATCAACCAGTTGTGATTGACGAAGAAACATTACAGTCAATTGCTGAAATCACAGATGGAAAATACTTCAGAGCAACCGATACCGATTCACTCAAAGAGATCTATGCCATCATTGATGAAATGGAGCGAAGCGAAATTACACAACGAACGTACGTCAATCATGTAGATATGGCAGTGAAGTCCACGGTGTTTGCTGGAATGACAATACCCCCACTACTCCTTATTGGGTTGTTGTGCATGATGACAAGCGTGTTACTTTCAGAGACGATTTATAAGGTGCTTGATTGATGGGATTGCAGTTTACGAATCCAACCATGAGCGTGTGGTTTTGGGTCGCCTTCGGGCTTATTGGCTTAATTGTGCTGGCACTTGTTCGTCGGAACACTTTACTTAAGCGTTTTGTTTCAGCCAATCTCATCGCTCGGCTCACCGCAACGAGTTCCACAGAACGTCGTATCATCAGGTGCTCGCTCATCTCCGCTGCCCTACTGCTCACTACTTTTGCGCTCATTGACCCGCGCTGGGGAACCAAATACAAAGAAGTAGAACAAACAGGCATCGACACATTTTTCGTTCTTGATGTTTCACGATCAATGCTCGCTCAAGATGTCAGACCAAGCCGACTTTCAAGTGCAGTCACAGCAATCAATGACGTACTTGATGTCATGGGAAGTGACCGTGCAGGGCTAATCACGGTGTCAGGAGATGCCGCCTTAACAGTTCCGCTCACTCTTGACTACAGTTCAATGAAACTTTCACTCGACGATGTGTCACCACGCTCAGTCAACAGAGGCGGCACAATGATTGGCGATGGCATACGACTTGCGGTTGATAGTTTTACTGATGATGTTCCAGAGCACAAGGCAATCATCGTGCTCACAGACGGCGAAGACATGGGAAGTTTCCCAGTCGAAGCTGCATCTGATGCTGCCGCCAAAGGCATTTCTGTCTATACCGTTGGCATTGGTGATGTCGACACTGGTGCACGAATCCCAACAACACTTTATGGACAACCTTCATATGTTCAGTTTGAAGGTGAAGATGTTTGGACTCGCATGAATCCGGATGAGTTGAAAGAAGTTGCTCAAGCGGGCAATGGCGTGTTTGTTCCAGCTGGAACTGCGAATCTAGATTTAGCTTCCATATACTCAAAACGAATCGCAACTGATGCAGGAAAAAGTTTTGACTCTGTAAAACTTGAACAGTTCATCCCTCGGTTCCAATGGTTCGTTGTGCCAAGTGTCGCTTGCTTGTTTTTATGGTTCTTCTTGTCGACATATGCGAAGAACTTCAAACGAAACGATTCGTATCAGGAGTTCAACAGCGCATGAATTTCCTACTCCTACCATTACTTTTAACAATTCAATCAACTGACTTGAAGGTGCAAGCAGACGAATTGTTTGCAAACGAACAGTGGGATACGCTTATTCCTGTGTTAGATGAGTTGCTTGATGTAGAGACGTCTGCTGAATTGTTATATGACAAAGGCGTCGCGTTGTATGAGCTTGGCGATTACGCAGAAGCTATTCACGCATTTGATGAAGCGATGAACCTCGCTAGCGATGATTCATTGCGAGCTTACAGCGCGTACAACTACGGCAATGCCTTGTTTCAGGAAACAATGCGCGGACTTGAGGGCACAGGGGAAGTATCTGAAGAAGCCATCCAAGCGATCGATGATGCAAAAGACCACATAGTTCAATCGATTAATCATTATCGAGAAGCCATCAGTCAGAATCCTAATGATGGTGATGCTCGTGCAAACGGTGAGATTGCTTGGCACTTGCTTAATCAGTTAAAACAAATGCAAGAGCAAATGGAACAAGAGCAAGAAAAGCAACAACAGCAAGAAGAAGCCAACAACCAAGAGCAAGAACAGGAAGAACAAGACTCCTCTGCCGAGCAGCAAGAAGAGCAAGATGGTCATGATTCAGAACAACAAGATAATCAAGATGGTGAGCAAGGAGAACAGCAGAACCAATCGAAACAAGATGGTGAACAGCAAGAATCTCAATCTGAGCAATCTGAACAATCCTCTGAAGAACAGAATCAATCGAATGAACAACAAGAGTCTTCGGATGAATCAGAATCCGACCAATCACAAACAAATGAAGGTGAATCTGAATCAAACGACCAAGAAGACGATGCTCAGCAAGATGGAAGCGAGTCAGAGCAAGAACAACAACAGCAAGATGGCGAGTTGAAGACTGCTGAACCCCAAGAAGACCTCGATGGAAATCAAGAACAATCTGGT
>JAERSY010000108.1 GCA_016845245.1 Phycisphaerae bacterium | reverse complement strand
AACAAGAGGGATTAAACAAAGCGTTGCTGGCGACGGAACTTCAACGTACATCATTGCGTAATCTTCAGGAAGCATCCCTTCTGGGAAAATTGTTTCATCGTTGTATCGTGCTGTGAGCCACTGGGCATCTTCCCAATTTTGAATGTCACTTAAGTTTGCGCTTGTGATGTCGGCATGGAACAAGTTCGCTCCGTAGACGTCCGCTTCCATGAGGAATGCACCGTGCAAGTTCGTGAATGCAATGTCTGCATACGTCAAATCAGCACCAAATAGCGAGGCATGCGATAAGTTTCCTGCTGAGAGATTTGCACTTGAGAGTCTGCTAAACATTAAGTTTGCACCTTCAAGTTGAACATGATGTAAATTTGCATCAGGCAAATCAGCCCACCAAAGGACAGCGCCGGTCAAATCCGCATATGGTTCTGCAATTGCATCGCTGAGCCAGAGTGAACCATCACCATCGCCATCAAACCATTGCACGATTTCGCAATGCGCATTTGAAGTGAAGAAGAGCAAAGAGCAATATAGTGAAATCCATCTCGCCACGAATGGTGTATCGTGATATTCCTACGGATTACTGCATGTTTTTTAAAAGTGTCAATTTAGAGAATTTGTAGCGTGGGTATCGCAAAGGTGCTTTCTTGCGTAACCTCTGTTACTTTGGCTTCAATGATGTCGCCTTTTTTACCGCCCGTTCGGAGGGTCATCTCAGCGTAGTGTTCACAGCGCCCTTTCCACAAGCCGTCTTCCAATTCTTGTTCGAGCATCACTTTGACATGTTTGCCCATCAATTGTTTGCGATATGACAGCGAAAGCACTTCATCAAGCTCAATCAATTGATTGACTCTTTCCCGAACGACGTGTGGCTGAAGTTGATTCCACCTTGCAGCTGCTGTGCCCGTTCTCACTGAGTAAGGAAACACATGCATGTGGAGGTAGCCAACCTCATTGGCAACAACAAGAGTTTCTTGGAAATCTGCGTCTGTTTCAGTCGGGAATCCGCAAATGATGTCAGTTGTGATTGCTGGAGGCAGCCCATCAATTGTGAGTCGCTCTTTTGTGAGTGCAATCATTTCTCGATAGTCACCAATAGAGTATTGACGATTCATTTTCCTGAGCACAGCTTCGCTACCAGATTGCAGCGGTAAATGCAGGTGGGGGACAACAACAGATTGGTTTGCAACCATCGCATCAAGAAGGCAGGGTGTCACATCACCGGGTTCCATTGAACTGATTCGGAGCCGTTGTAAACCATCGATTTGAGCAACAGCGTCAAGCAAGTCTGCTAAATGTTCAGCCTCTGGAGTGTGTTGTTTTCTGCGGAGGGCAGTTTCATGTCCGTATGCGCCAATGAACACACCAGTAAACACTATTTCTTGGTGCCCAAGTTCAACGAGTCGCGTTGCTTCAGTGACAACATCTTGGATTGATTTTGAGCGGAGGGTCGTTCTGATCTTTGGAATGATGCAGAACGTGCAATGCGCGTCACAACCATCTTGGATGCGAAGTTCCGCACGAACATGATTTGCTTTGGTTGATGGAAGGGTCGCAATTGGTAATGACACCGTTTCAGTACGTTGCATTGCTGTTTCTTGAGGTCTATCAAGAAAGGTGTCAACTGCTTGAGCAAAACGCTCAATCATAGGAACATCACCTTCTTGCTTTACCATCACGTCGCCTAACTCTTGCGCAACATCGGGATCTGTCCCTGTAAAACAACCAGTAACAAAAACGGTTTTTCCGTTCTTTTTGGCACGACGAATTGCATTTCTGGACTTTGCAGCTGCTTGTCCCGTGACGCTACATGTGTGCACAACTTCAATGTCAGGTGACTGAGTACTTGGCGTTAAACCACGCGACCGCAATACAGATTCCATCTCGCGCTGTTCAGCGTGATTCATTCTGCAACCTAAGACTTTGAAGTTAAACGTTTTCTCCATGTCGGTGAACAATGGTACCATTCTGACTGTGAACATGCATGTAAGAATGGCATCCACTGGTTTCAAGTATGAACAAAAAGTTGATTCAGATTTCAAAAAAACTATCAGATGAAGCGGACGGGCTTTCGTTTGGCGAACCAGTCTCTTGTGTCTATAACCCGCTCGATTATGCATGGAAGCCACATCAAACTTATCTAAAGAAATTTGGAAATGGTGAGGGTAGAGTTCTCTTGATTGGGATGAACCCTGGGCCGTGGGGGATGGCTCAAACGGGCATTCCATTTGGTGAGATTCAGGGTGTTCGAGATTTTTTAGGCATTGAGGAAAAGGTTTCTAAACCAAAAGTCGAGCATCCGAAGCGCCCTGTTCAAGGTTTTGATTGTCCACGAAGTGAAGTGAGTGGTCGGCGGGTTTGGGAGTGGGCAAGGGAGCGATACGGAAGTGCTGAAGCATTTTTTCATCAGTTCTTCCTATTGAATTATTGCCCCCTTTGTTTCATGGAAGAGAGTGGTCGAAACAGGACGCCGGATAAGTTACAGAGAAGCGAACGTGATTGTGTGTTTGAAGTGTGTGACAGAGCGCTTTGTTCTTTTGTGGAAGTGTTGAATCCATCGATGATTATTGGGATTGGTGGTTTTGCAAAGAAGCAAGCGATGAAAAGCTTGGGCAGGGATGATGTTCAAACGATTTTGCATCCGAGCCCTGCGAGCCCAATTGCAAATCGCGGGTGGGCATCCCAAATCGAAAAACAACTCACCAACCTCGGCCTCACCCTCCCATAGGGTCAGACCCGGTACCAGGTCCGGGGTCAGGTCCGGGGTCAGGTACGGGGTCAGGTCCGGTACCAGGTCCGGGGTCAGGTCCGGGGTCTGACCCTAAGGTTCGGTGGATGAAACGCGAATGTCGTCGTCGATGATTCTGAAATAGAGGCCCATAT
>JAERSY010000107.1 GCA_016845245.1 Phycisphaerae bacterium | reverse complement strand
CCTTGTTCGCACACGGCGAGATCATGCGAGTGAAACAGCAGAAGATTACGTGGAAGCAATCGCCGACTTTATCCAAGAAATCGGGTACTGCAGAGTCACGGATTTGGCGCATAAGTTTTCAGTCAGCCATGTCACGGTACTCAAGATAGTTCGCCGCCTAGAGCGGGATGGCTTTGTCATTACAGAGCCAAGAAGGCCCATCACGCTGACTACAAAGGGAAAGCGACTCGCCAAGGATTGCAAGGAACGCCACGAAATCGTTTACCGATTCTTGAGAGCGATTGGCGTGAGCAAAAAAGTTGCTGAGATTGACTCCGAGGGCATTGAGCACCATGTAAGCCCAGAAACGCTTAAACGCATGCGTGCAATGGCAAAGAAAAATTAACCCTCTCCCCCTTCTTCTCACACGCATGCCTTGACAATCGATGTAGCCACGGCTACATTACGCCGTTCGTAGCCGTGGCTACAAAGTCACATTACTTTGGCTCCTGTGAGAGGAATAACATGAAACTACTATCCACATCAATCATCGCTCTTGCATTGGCAGCGACTCCCGCGCTTGCTGATGAGGTCGCAAACAAGAGTGATTACTCCCTATCAAACCCAACGCCTAAAGCACTTTGGCGACCATTGAGTGCTGACCGGCCAGACTTCACTGAAAGTCCAATCACTGTTGACGCTGGTGCAGTTCAACTTGAGATGAGCATCGCCGACTACTCCAAGAATGGTGATAGCAACACGCTCGGCATTGCACTTGCAAACCTCAAAGTTGGTCTCTTGAACAACACTGACATTCAGTTTGTTTATGACCCATATGTCAAACAAGATGATGGCACGACCTCAACTGACGGTTCTGGTGACATGCAAATCCGCCTCAAGATAAACCTTTGGGGTAATGATGGTGGCGACACTGCATTTGGCATCATGCCGTTTATCAAAATTCCAACTGCTTCAGACGGTCTTGGAAATGACAAAACTGAAGGCGGCGTCATCTTCCCTTGGGGCACTGATCTTGGCGATGGATATGGACTGGGTCTCATGTTCGAAGTTGACTTTAACTTTGACGAAGCAACGAATGATTACGACACGGACTTCATTGGTACTGGTGTTCTTGGTGTTGATTTAAATGACCAATGGGGCTTGTACTTTGAAGGCATCGCAATGTTTAACTCAGACAGTGCGGTTGATAACCGAACAATCTTCGGTGTTGGCACAACCTGTGCCATCAATGACAACTTTGTTTGGGACCTCGGTGTAAACATTGGATTGTCTGGTGATGTTGACGACACACAAGTCTTCACAGGCATCACTGTTCGCTTCTAATCCTGAACAACTCGTTTTTTAAAAACCCGCACTCAGGTGCGGGTTTTTTCATGCATGCCTTTAGCGATGTTGATGGAAGTGCATTGAATCGCTCATTTAAGATGGATAGCAAGTGATTAAGTACGTATTACAGTTTTCTGCGATCTTTCCTTGACTTTAACACAATACTTGCGTACTGTTTACTTAAGGAGGATTCCGTGATGGGATGGTGTTTTACACTTCAACCAAAATTGTTAGCCATAGGGGTCGCTGGAATGACGTGCTGTGCGTTGACAAAACCTGCTTACGCTGAATACATCCAATTTACTTTCGAGGGGGCGGTTAACTATTCTGTGCACGGAAGTGACTGGGGCCAGTGGGAGCCAGATTTTTGATTACCCCGTTACGATTCGATATATTTTTGATCCTAATGCAGAAGATCAAAATTAAGATCCTAATGCGGGGCTGTTTGCAGTAGAACAGCTATGGTTTACGCTCCATACACCCACAGGTGATACGACCGAAAATTCTAGTAATGCTGAGATTCTGATTGAAAACTATGGAGGCGACGATTTATATCAGGTTAACTTGAATTTAGATGATGGCTCAAACGGATTGGTAGTCTTTTATGGAGACAATATGTGGGACACTGTTGCACTCCCAAGCAATGTGGATTTTACGAAGCTCGCGGGTTGGACATTTGGATATTTGCTTGATTCAAGCAATCAAGACAACTATTTTTATTATGACTTGACCACATTTAGTGCTGAGGTGGTGCCAAACGTTCCGGCTATCACAGCACTCGGTTTTCTTTTCTTTTATAAAAAACGAAGGCAGTAATACGATTTTTTGTATCACAATTGCAAATGAGTAATATGCCTCTTAAGGGGGCGAAGGGCTTCCCTGAGTTTGGAAAAATTCTACTGCTTGTAAACACTTCTCAAGTTGTATGTTTCCTAGAGGAAATCTATTCATGCAATCTTGAACTGACCGAGGGACCCCTAGCCCTATGCCATCGCATGGCCCCCAGTTACTAATCACCAATAAAATGTCTGAGATATCTACTCGACCATCGCAATTGATATCACCATAACATAGATATTGGACTGGGCACTCATCCCAGTTAGATACCTGACCCCGGACCTGGTACCGGACCTGACCTTCAATCATGTGAAAAGACTTGATATTGGGGCGATACACGCATTTCGTTGGAATCTTCAAAATTGGACCTGGTACCGGACCTGGTACCGGACCTGACCCTGGGTCTGACCCTTTTTGGGTTAGATCATGAGGCAGCGGACGCGGGTGTCGTAATTCGTATACGTTCGGTACGTGCCTTCCATCCAGAGCAAGATTGGCACATCGGCAATGGGCATCATCGGGCGGATGTTGTCGCTCTCAGAGTTTTCCGTAATCGACGTAAACGCCCAAGAGTTACCGCCGTCTTTCGTTTCACCCTTCCATATCTCGTAATGCTCTAAACGTTCACCAGTCACTGGTTGAGCATCAGCACTGAAGTACACGATTGACGTGTTCGCAGGGTCAATACAAATGAGCCCCGTGTAATCATCTTCTCTTGGGTAAAGACGGCTCCCCGCAAAACCAACTTCATGGTCGTGCCACTGACTTCCATCAAACCAAGCATATCTGTATCGATGGTCATCACCCCCTTGACCAACAGGAAGTCCCGCACTGCCCTTCTGAACGGAGTAGACAATAACTGGGTGATTCTCGCTGTTGATTTCTATGTCATTACACCAAGCGACATTATCTTCGTCGCCCTGAAACACAAGCGTCAACGATTCTGGAACAGGAGGCGAACCACCCAACTCACCCTTCAATTCACCAACAGAATTCTTGACTTTTGAGCCCTCGAGTTTCCCGTGATAGATTGAGTTGTCAAAGTTACGAGGATGTTGTTCCGTCGCAGCAAAGTGAATATTCCCATCTGCATCTTGTGCATATCGCACGTAAGGTCTACCCGGACCACCAAGAAGTTGTCCCTTGTCTTCCCACGATTCGCCGCCATCTTTGGATACCATCGCATTTGGGTCCCACCCAAGACCACGATAAAAATTGACGATGCAATCATTCGGCATCTCAAACATGTTTGCATATGTCACGCGGTGACCATCTCTAACATCAGAAGTAAATGTGTTTTTTGCAACAACAGATCCTTCTTCAGTCACTGTACCAATTCGGGTCAACAAATCTGTGCCATGCTTGGACCAAATCGCTAACACGACATCATCAACAGCAAGTAACGCTGGAAGATTGTGGTCATCTCGCTCAAGTTTGTCATCAAGTTCGACCGTTGTTGACTCGCCACTCTCTAAATCATGCATGATGACATTGATGTCACCACATCTTGAATCATCTTTGTATCCAGTTGAGACAGTGCCAACATAGAGCACGCCATCTTTGACAATCGCGCGTTCGTCTTGAAACCAACACCAACCGCCATCGTCATCAAGAACCGTCCCAACTTCTTTTAGCTGCGCTTCATACACACGAATCGTTTCGATAACTGGATCACCAAGCGCGTCTTCAATCACGATACGCATTGCGGTTGCATGAATCGCATCAAACTTGAATATGCGTCTGTGACCAATCGTCGTCCCTTTGGCAACCTCCACCCAGTCCGAGTCCGTCAACACTTCAACACGAAACGACTTTACGCGCTGGCCGAATTGGATGTGTTCAGAAACATCGACTCCCCAAATCGAAGTGGGTTTATCAAACTTGATTTCAATCGCTTCACCAACGTTGCTAACAATGTACGTGTCATCATCTTCGTCAATGAGTTCAGCATCGGCACTTCCATTTGGCGCGATGTCATTCTTTACAAACTCGTCAATTAACGCACGCATCTCAATCGCATTTTTTGCATCTGTTTCATGAATAAGCCCGCGTTTATCCACTGGGAAATTCAAAAGCAAGTTTGCATTGCGACCAACTGATTCGAGCCAAATCTGAAACAACTTTTCAGGCGATTTCACCTTGTCGTCTTGGCTCGCGTGGTAAAACCAGCCCGGTCGAATCGACACATCTACCTCACCCGGAAGCCAGTGCGTCCCACCTTCTTGACCCTCGTTTAGTTCCTTATTTTTATCGGGGACTCCCGGATAAAACTCGTCCTTGTTCATCGTGGACCAATTCGTTTCACCTGCAAAACCAGATTCGTTGCCAATCCACCGAATGTCAGGACCAGCATCACTAAACATCACTGCATCGGGCTGGCATTCACGAACGACCGAATGAAAAAGTGGCCAGTCATACACTTGTCGCTTCCCATTTGGACCTTCTCCACATGCACCATCAAACCAAACTTCTGTAATTCGACCATAGTTTGTCAAAACATCACGAAGTTGGTTTGCAAAATATTCGTTGTAATGCTCGCCGGTGCCATACACAGGATTGTTTCGATCCCAAGGTGAAAGATAGACTCCGAAATCGAGGCCATACTTCGCGCAAGATTCACTGAGTTCTTTTAACACATCACCCTTTCCATCTTTCCAAGGGCTGTTTTTTACTGAATGCTCTGTCAACGAACTTGGCCACAAACAAAATCCGTCATGATGTTTTGCCGTGATAACCACGCCCGTCAAGCCCGCGTCTTTAAACACTTGACACCACTGGTCCGTATCTAACTCGCTTGGATTAAAAATAGCGGGGTCTTCGTCTCCATGCCCCCACTCAACATCAGAGAACGTGTTCACGCCAAAGTGAATGAACGCATATCGTTCACGGTCTTGCCAATCTAGTTGACGCTGCGTTGGAACAGGCCCAACTGGTTGAATTGGAACTGTACAAAGAAGTGCAATAATAAGGTTAATCATGCAACTGATTGTAGCAATGCAACAGTCGCCGCCTAGTTATTGGACGGGACGTTTATGTGAAGAAAAGACGGTTTACAACGTTTGAAGCATGAATTGAATCGACAAATCATGGACACCTCATTGTTCTTAACCTATAGTAAAGAGTCAATGTTTACACAATTTACATCCTTTGCATTACTTGCTGCGATTTCGATTCAAGCCGTCTTTGGCGGCTTGAATGAGACCGTTTCCATCTGTTTGGGTGGCGGCCATTCGCATGATACAGAAGAACTCGTTGAGCACTGCGAGTTTGAATGCAGCCACCACGATGATTTGTTTGCACCGAGCCACAGCGACGAAGATAAAGAACACGATGAACATATTGAAGGTTGTGAATGCACAGACCTAGAGTTTGGGCTTGTTGCACTTGTGACGACACTCAGAGCTGAACAGAACATCGATGAACTAGAGCTGAATTCCATCAGTGAATCAGTCTCAATCCATCAAATCATTGCACTCCACTCAAGACCGCCTCCACGATGTGACGTAGATGTCGGGAATCTGCAAACACATGCAATGATTCGCAGTGTACGCCTGCGTTTATAAACTCATTCATTTGTAACGATTTGATCCTTCACCCTTGTGGATGAAGCCAATTGTTCATTTTGAATGAGGAATTACAAGTGAAACTTTATTTTTGGAAATGCGTGTGCATTTCTTTACCAACAATCTTTATTGTTGGATGCCAATCTTATAAACCATCACCGCTCAATGTCGGTGAGTTTCGAGACTCCTATGATGCTCGTGCTATTGAGTTGGACTCATTAAGTGAGTTCGCGCAAGATTTGCATGCTACACATGACAACATCCCCGACACTTTTGATGTCAGTGACGGCATTTCACCTGAAGAAGGTGAAGTGATTGCACTCTTTTACAATCCTGAGTTAAGACTATCCCGCCTTGAAGCAGGAGTCGAACTCGCTGCCTTTGAACATGCCGGATTGTGGGAAGACCCACTCTTTGCTTTTGATGGCATTGACATCACATCTCCTTCTGCACCCTTTGGTTACTCTATTGTTGGCAGTTTGACAATTCCACTTTCTGGGAGAATGAAGTCAGAAAAAGAGTACGCACATTCGGTATACGCTGAGTCAGTCAAAACAATTATCAACGATGAATGGAATACACGCGCAAATGTCAGAAATGCGTGGGCATCATGGGTCACAGCTGAAGAAAAAGTCCAGTTAGTCTCTGAGACGCTCAGCAAACTTGAAGAGATCGAATTGATTGCACGTTCTGTTCACAATGCCGGCGAGATTAACCGAGTTCAATATCGACTCATCGATCTAGAAATCAAAACGAGACGAGTTGAACTCGAAAAACAAACACTCCTCGCCGTAAATCGAAAACATGAGTTACTCACTCTATTGGGATTGCCTCCATCAGCAAGCGATTTGCTTCTAGTTCGCTCACCCATTGTCATGGTTCCATTCATTCAAGATGCGACTGAAAGAATGATTGCAGCAAATACAGAACTTGCAATCAAACTCTCTGCCTATGAACGCTCAGAAAGTGCGTTGAAGGTTGAGATAAAGAAACAGTTTCCAGAACTCGTGTTAAGCGGCGGTTACGGAAGCGAATTTAATGACCACCGAATGCTCTTTGGCGTGTCGATTCCTATTCCAGTGTTAAACGCGAACAAGAAAGGCATTGCAATAGCACACGCAAATCGTGAACTCGCTCGAGCTGATGCTGAAGCAACGTTTGCACGACTCTATCAAGAGCTAACGGTTGCGTACGAATCGCTTGAATTGATCAAATCTCAGCGAATGCAATTTGAGAACGACATCGTTCCGCTTCTAGAGGAACAAACAAAGGACATCCAAACAATCGCCGAACTTGGCGAAGTGGACACATTCGTCCTTCTTGAAACAACAACCAAACATTACCATGTCAAGGAACAGTTACTTGATTTGTTTTTATCCTCTCTAAAGGCAGCAAATCAAGTGCAACGACTACTTGGACCACATGTACAACAACAACCCTCACCTGTTGGAGGTTCTCAATGAAAAAACTACTCATCATT
Organism: Phycisphaerae bacterium; assembly: GCA_016845245.1. Classification (GTDB taxonomy): domain Bacteria; phylum Planctomycetota; class Phycisphaerae; order Phycisphaerales; family SM1A02. The sequence continues at coordinate 9,646 of JAERSY010000107.1, read as the reverse complement.
CCACTTCTATGTTTACATGCGTGTTCGGGCGGAAACAACGAATCAGAGCCCGCCCCCTCAACACATGTAGACATCCCTACCAACAAGGTGCTCATTCCACCTGCGGTACAATCGAACTTGGGCATCACCTTCGCAACGGTCGAACGACGAAACATCACTGATTCGATTCGAGTGCCGGGCAAGTTTGAATACCTGCCTTCAGCTAAACGAGAATACTCAACGATGCTTACGGGCAGGATTGACTTAAAGGTGAAGCAGTTTGACCACGTCAAAATGGGTCAGTTGCTCTTTTTAATCGATTCACCTGAATGGCGTGATACTCAGAAATCTCTTGCGAAAAACGCTAGCGACATTACCAAGTTGGAAACAAAGTTACTCACCCATGTCTCGATCCAACGCGCACACATTCAATACAAGATGAACCTTATTGAACAAATGCGAGTGTGGGAAAACCGAGTGCAAAAGTTGGAAACCATCATTGAGGCTGGCGGAGGAAGCGTAAGAGAGTTAACCGCTGCTCAAGCATCGCTCATCGAATCGCAAGCTGAGTACGCACGCGCTCAAGAAAAGACGGCTGAACACGAAGCAGAACATGCTGAAACAGATGCCGCACTCAACGCAGCACTATCAACGATGCGGATTGCGCTAGAATCTGCTGAAGCGATGCTCGATATCGCGCCCGAGCATGAAGATTGGTGGGAGGACGTTTCGTTCATTGAAGTCAGAGCAAAACAGAACGGTGTCATTGAATCAATTGGATTAACAAATGGCGCGTGGGCTGATGCACAAACGACTGTCATGACGACTGTGCAACCAGAGAAACTACGATTTCACGCGCTCGGCCTCCAAAGTGATTTGGGCGTTCTTTCTGACGGTTTAACAGCCACGATTGTTCCTCCTGTACCAACAGCATCAAAAGATCGAATTCCACTCCAAGATACGATGACCAGTTCACTTGCCATTGGCTTAAGCGGGGACAGCGCATCTCGAACTGTAAACCTCTTTGTAACGCCAGAGCATCTTGCGCCTTGGGCGAAGGCGGGCGTTGCAGCACAACTTGAGATTGCGTTAAACAGCACCTCAACACCTGAACTTGCCATCCCCCTTGCAGCTGTTCAACAAGATGGATTGACGCCAATCATTTTTGTTCGTGATCTAAGCAATCCGGATGAAGCAACACGGATGGAAGCCGATTTAGGGATTGACGATGGTCGCTGGGTAGAAATACTGAGCGGTGTGACAGATGGTGATGAAGTTGTGCTCGATGGCGGCTTTCAATTGCTTCTTGCTACAAGTGGTTCTATTCCCAAGGGTGGACACTTTCATGCTGACGGCACATACCACGAAGGAGAACACTAAACAATGTTAAAAGCATTGATTAAAAGTTCACTTCAGTACGCGTCGCTCGTCATCATGGCGTCGATACTCGTTGTTGGTTTTTCTCTGTATCAACTGTCCACAATGAGTGTTGATGTGTTCCCTGAACTCAATGCGCCAACTGTTGTTGTGATGACCGAAGCAGGCGGACTCGCAGCAGACGAAGTTGAACAATATGTCACATTCCCTATCGAATCCGCTGTCAACGGCATGACAGGCGTACGCCGCGTACGAAGTGCAAGTGCGATTGGGCTTTCAATTGTCTGGGTCGATTTAGATTGGGGCACGAACTTGTACGACGCTAGGCAGTTAACTGCAGAGCGACTCTCAACAGTTCAAGATGTGCTACCTGAAAACATTGAACCCTTCATTACACCAATCTCATCGATTGCTGGTGAAATTATGCTTGTTTCGCTTTCATCTCCAGACGGGACTGCATCACCACTTGAATTGCGTTCATACGCAGAGTTTGAATTGCGAAACAAAATACTTGCTATCCCAGGCGTTTCACAAGTTGTTTCAATTGGCGGAGAACTTCCTGAATATCAAGTCAATGTTGATCAAAACCGGCTCCGCCTCTATGGCTTAACAATCTCAGACGTGGTGGAAGCCGCTGGCGGTTCTCACAGTACAGATAGCGCTGGCTACTTGCCAAATGTAAACAACTTCGAAATCCCAATCAGGCAGCAAAGCCGCGTCACTAAGCCAGAAGATATCGCGAACACAATCATCACGTACAACGATGGCATTCCAGTGACGATTGGACAAGTTGCTGATGTTCGTATTGGCCCAGCACTCAAACGAGGCGAAGCTTCCGAAGGCGGCTCACCTGCCGTCATCATCTCAATTCAAAAGGCACCAAACACAAACACGCTCACGCTCACTGAAGAAGTCACTGAGTTGCTCGAACAAGTTGAACGCTCACTGCCAAGCGGCATTGAGATGAATAACAATGTCTTTAGACAATCACACTTCATCAATCGTGCAGTCAACAATGTCACGACCGTACTTGTTGAAGCAGTTGCAATTGTTGCAGTCATTTTGATGCTCTTTCTCATGAACATCAGAACTACGATTATTACATTGACCGCCCTGCCCGTTTCGCTTGCCATCGGACTTGTCTTGATGGACTACATGGGAATGAGTTTAAATGTCATGGCATTAGGCGGATTGACTGTGGCAATCGGCGTCCTTGTTGATGATGCGATCATCGATGTTGAAAATGTATACCGACGGCTAAAGCAAAATCAACTACTTCCACTGGATAAACGTCGTTCAACTTTTGACGTTGTATTCGATGCAAGTAATGAGATTAGGCCAGCAATGGTCTTCGCAACCATCATCATCGTGATGGTGTTTGTTCCTTTGCTCTTTTTGAAAGGACTCGAAGGTCGTTTCTTTAAGCCGCTTGCATTGACGTACATGATTTCAATCTCCGCATCACTTCTTGTTGCGTTAACTCTCACACCAGCGCTTTGTTATGTCTTTTTTAACAGAGAACTCAAGCAGAAGGCAAAGGGTGAATCATGGCTCGTGAGAAGATTAAAGATGGTTTATGAACCAACGCTTTCCTTTGCAATGCAAAAAAGGAAGAGCGTGATTGGCATCGCTTCTGCGGCAACACTTGGTTCGATGCTTCTTGCAAACTCCTTTGGAACTTCGTTCTTGCCATCATTTAATGAAGGCACATTTACCGTGTTTCTCTTTGCGCCACCTGGAACATCTCTTGAAGAGAGTAACCGACTTGCGGAGAACGTCGAAAAACAGCTCATACGCATCGATGGCGTTGAAACAGTCGCTAGACGAACAGGACGCGCTGAACGAGACGAACATGCAGAACCCGTAAGCAGTTCTGAAATTGAAGTCACGCTGAGCCCAAGTGGCTCTCAGAAAACAGTGCGAAGAGAAATTGACAAGATTCTCGCAGCAATTCCTGGCATTACAACAATGGTCGGGCAACCAATCGAACATCGGCTTAGCCACCTGTTATCAGGCACGCCTGCAGCAATTGCCATCAGCATTTATGGAGAGAATTTAGATCAACTGCGAAGTGTTGCTAAACGGATTGCAGGCGCACTTGAACCCATCGATGGCGCGCGCGATGTGACTGCAAACCGCGAAGTGCTCATCACAACATTACCGATTCAGTATCGTCACGAAGAACTTGCGAATGCGGGCCTCACGCCTGCAAGCGCAGCCAAACAAGTTCGAGAAGCGCTCTATGGAGAAGTCGTTGACACCGTCAATCAAGGGACTCGACAGTTCGACTTAGTCGTTCGCTTAAATGATGAGTCAAGATCCTCAATTGAACATGTGAGAGACTTACTATTAAAGGGTGAAGGTGGCGCAATTGTTCGACTTGAAGATGTTGCAAATATTGGACCTCAACGCTCGAGCAATCTCATCACGAGAGAAAATGCTCAGCGAAAAGCGGTTGTTTCACTCAACATTGCAGAACATGAAAATCTTGGCGACCTAGTTGAAGAAGTACAGAGCGTAGTGAATCCTATTGTGCAATCTGAGGGGCTCACTGTTCATTACGGCGGTCAGTTCGAAGCACAGCAATCGGCCTCTCGAACAATCTTCATGACTGGGCTCATCGTCATTGTGCTCATGATTATGCTTTTACAGATTTCAACTGGTTCACTCAAAGCAGCGCTACTCGTCCTTGTGAACTTGCCTATTGGACTCATTGGCGGCATCGCTGCAATCTATATGACAGAAGGTGGTGGTTTTGTTTCAAACACGCTTGCTTTACTTGGCATTTCTGGAACGTACATCGCGCCTGTGATTTCTATTGCTAGCATGGTCGGGTTCATTACCTTGTTTGGCATCTCAATTCGAAACGGCATCTTGCTTGTGAACCATTACCAATACCTCATGGCTCATGAAGGAGTCGATGTGAATGAAGCCATTTCAAGAGGTTCAATGGAACGACTCGTACCCATTCTCATGACTGCGCTCACCGCTGCACTTGGATTGTTGCCACTTGCGCTTGCAAGTGGGCAGCCCGGAAGCGAATTGCTCTCTCCCCTAGCAATCGTCACACTCGGTGGTCTTTTAACTTCTACAATACTCAACCTCATTGTTATCCCAGCGAGTTATTCACTCGTCTTTGGACACAATACAACGAAAGGAAACATTTCATGAATCGTATTTGCATTCTCACAACAACATTAATCACAGCAGCATTCATTGGTTGTGAAGGAAAACAACAAGAAAGCGTAAGCCCTGCGAAGGAAACCGCTGAAACTCATGACGAATCATCACATACTGAATCGCATGCTGAAGAAGCGCATACAGAAGGTCATGATTCCTCCGGTCATGCCCACAGCCATGAAGAAAGCGGCAAAACAACATACGAAGTTACGCTTGCAAATGTAGCGCTTGAAGTTCGTTACCGCGGCGACCTAACTCCCGGAAGCGAACTTGACGTTTCTCTTAGAACAGTTGGTGGTGATAGACCAGCGACGATTCGCGTTTGGGTTGGTGTTGAATCTGGACAGGGCTCACGAAAAGTAAAAGTCCACTCACATGGCGCAACGTATCACGCACATGCACACGTGCCATCAGAACTGCCTGATGGAAGCGCACTCTGGATTGAAGTGCAAACTGTGAATGGCGAAAGGGAAAGTGGCTCAATTTCAATGCATTAAGAATCAACGCCGATTTTTACCTTGAACACAAGAGAAAAAGGCAGCCCCATTTGGGGCTGCCTTTCTTTAAACGACAAATGAGTTAAAGGCTCCTACAGGCCTTTTTGCATTCTTCCAAACATCCTTCTGAAGCTTCGCAGTTACCAGGGGAACATGGCTTATTACCCTTAGCATCAGCAGGACAAGAGCACAAGTTGTTACATTTTTTGACAACTTCGCCTGTCATGGGGCACACTTTCATTTCACTTGTTGCACTTTGACATGTTGTTGAATCACTACATGTTGAAGGCTTCGTTGTTTTGTTGCAACCAACAATAAAGAGTACAAGGACAATTGATATAGCTAATGTTAATTGTTTCATTTGAACAATCCTTTATTAAAATCAGTAATCGAGTTTTTCTAACTAAACGCATGTAAAAACACAACGATCTTTAGTTTCTCCATATGCATAGAATTGCTTGTGGTGGCGGATGGTCTAACTTTGTCATGTTTACTTCACTCAGTTTTTGATGAGGGTCATAAGATCTCGAAACATCAATAGTTGCTAGATGCAACACATCTACGGTGGCTGAAATCTCCGGACCGAATGAAAGAATCTTTTTTGGGCAGTAACTACAACAAGAAGTCCCCCCTTTTTTGTTATCGCTTGATTGCTGTTGCATCATCTTGCAGCAAGATGATGATTGACAATTGCTATAATGCTGAAGTTCCTGCTGATGCTGCCCCTCAACAGCCATAAAAGAACAGTACTCAGGCGTCATCACCTGAGCTGTAACTATTGCCAATATTATTGCGATTGTTTTCATTGGTAATTGTATTTGTAAACGAATACTTACTTACTTTGTTGCAAGCAAATCAATTCATGCCGATATTATTTATCTGCCAGTAACAGTTATAGAAGGGATCGATCTACTTTGTTCATTGCAGCAACCTTTATGTATACTCTTGTTTCCAGTACAACATTGATTCAAGTGCATTTCGAAAGTGCATTTCGCATCAAAGCAAATGGCGAGTTTATTGATGTGAATACTGGTCACGCAGCCCCCTACTTCACCGATTTTGATGGCGACGGCGTGAAGGATTTGCTTGTTGGTGATGTGAACTGGGACAATGTACTTTCAGTCCGTACAGATCTAAATGCCGAAGAGCAAGCCGAGTTTGAAGCATTTAAGGCGCGTACTGATTCGATTAACGAAGAGATTGGACAGTTGTGCGTCACAAGAGACCTGACCCTTCACAGAAGCGAACGAAATGAGATTCAAAAGAAGATTTCTGCATTGCTTAAGGAACCTGGCTCTAACTATTAACAAGAGAAAGGTAAATACATAACTGAGAAAGGCGGTAGCACTCATGGTTATGTGTGGGTTTTCATCCAAAAACCGGACAATCCCGAAAACTGATTTAGTAAATGAACGGCAACTATTGCTCAATGATTCCAGCATTGTGTTTAATGACTGAACAGACTTGCGATACAAGCTGGTTTAAATACTTGTTTGGCGGCATTGGGGTTGGTGTATATTCATTGAAGTCTGTATCCGCAGTTAACTCATTCGCATGGACCACGACATCGGGTGAACCCATAAACGTTCGCACTTGTTCAATAAGCGATAGAGCACGCTGTTGATCCCCTCCAATCAAAGACGCTAACTCATAAATCAATTCAACGTCGTACGGACTAACTTGCATGGCTTCTTCAAGAATTGCAATCTTTGCATCAACTTCAGTTTCACTTAATCCCCTTGCCTTGAGTAGGGCAATCCGTCCTGCATGCCAGCGATTCAAGCCGACATTCATTGACAATGAAAGTCCAATATGGTGTTCAATACCACATCGTTTCCCAAAACGTAAGACACTCGAGTTTGGCAAGTGCCAGTTCGATGTCGATTTTGCTAATCCAGTAATCGATTGGCCGAGTTTTGTCGTAAATGGTTTTCCATCTAGCCCCCCCTTATAACAGGCAAATGCACGATGACCCGGTTGATACATACCCATCGCCGGCTGCCCAATCGAGACATAAGATATCTGTGCTAACACCGACAACCTGCCACAAACTCCACCATCTTCAGTAATACGTTGCAGTGAGTTTGGTGGATACGGGCTATCCTTCCATCTGATTTCCGGTTTTTCATAGTCCCACGTATATTTTCCATATGTTTTAAACACACCTTCCTCCGCATACCGCTCCCAAATCCACGCAGATTCATTCGGTGCAACAACCTGCTTCAATGGCAACAGTAATGGCCACGGCGCTTCGGCAAGTGGGAAGGTTGGCCACTTTCCGCTGACTTCACTTTGGGGTGTTTCATGGAGTTGGATGAGCCATTCAAGAGATTGAACTAGGTCAGAGCGCTGGGGTGGTGGAAATGTGCCAATCTCAAGTGCGACTTCGTTCCATAAAGCGTTTAAACCATTCTTGCGCTTTGGAATAGCAATTCCAAGTTCTGTCAGTACTTCGTTGGGGTCGACTGCAAGTGCTGAAAGTGACAAATCGTGCGCTTTCAAATACTCAACGACAAGTGTTGCGTTTTTCGAGAGCTCTTTTTGCGCTTTAGGAAGCCGACTTTCTGCCACACTGGTTTCAATGTCTGTTTCCTGAAGCGACACTGCAAGCAGCAAGTTTGCATACTTTGAAGCAAGTTCTGGAGCGATTGTAGATTTAAGGTATGCGAGATTATGAACATACTGTACAGGCGTCGGGGATTGAACCACAAGTAGACCAGTCTGAACATCTTCATGTTCTTCTAGCCACTGCCAAAAAGAATCTGACAACTCCGTTCTCGATTTTAATGACGTTAATGACTGCTCCAGAAATTGTTTGTCGAAATCCACATCCCCACTAGCAATGGGGTTTATACATGTGAGCAGCACAAGCGTACATTGAATCAGTTTTTTCATCGCCAGTTAGTATAAAAAAAACTCGACAAACAATCAAAGGGCGACCTTTATTGAACTGAACTTTACACCACTCGCCACTCAGAATAGACTTCGCATTCATGAGTTACGATTATGACGCCATCGCAAATCGAGCTGTAGAGCGCAAAGCTCCGACGAGAGAAGAAGCGCTTCAGGTGCTCACCGCAGAACATGCTGATGTGCCTGCGATTGTTGCTGCTGGCTGGAAAGTTCGTCATCATTTTTGCGGCACAACAGTCCGTATGAATTACTTGGTCAATGCAAAAAGTGGCGCATGCCCAGAAGATTGTTCATATTGTTCGCAGTCAAGAGTGTCGACTGCAGATATCGAAAAGTATCGCCTCATGGACGCAGATGAAATCGTGAAGGGCGCAGACAAGGCCGCAGCACTTGGAGCTTCAACGTGTTGCATCGTCATTTCGGGAAGAGGCCCCAATCAAAAAGAGGTCGACAGGGTCGATTCCGCTGTCCGCGACATCAACGCATTAACGCTTGAAGATGTAAGAGCGTGTTTGTTGCCAATCATCAATGATAAGGAATAAATTCATGCGTAAGTTGATGTGCACCCTCGTACTCTTGTGTTGTTGCAACATGACATTTGCACAATCACACCACATCGAACAATATGATGTCGTCTGGGACACCCCAAGCAAAAACGCACATGGTTCAATGCCACTTGGAAATGGTGACATTACAGTCAACACGTGGGTTGAAGAGAATGGTGACTTGCTGTGTTACATTGGCAAGTCAGATAGCTGGGGCCCGCACGGGCGTTTGTTGAAAGTTGGTCGGGTGCGGGTCACGCTTGATCCCCCACTGTCGACTCGCTCTTTTAAGCAGCGGCTCAATCTCAATGATGGAATCATCGAGATTGCATCTAGTGATGGTCAAAACATCCGTTTGTGGGTGGATGCGAATCAACCCATCATTCATGTCGAGATTGATTCAAACAATCCAACTTCTGCAACGCTCTTGATTGAACCGTGGCGAGTCGAGCAAGAGCCAATTCCAAATGGTGAGGTCAGTGATACATATGAAGATCGGACTCGCCCAAACAGATTAAGGAGCGATGTGCAAGTCTACCCAGACACCATCATCGATAATCTTTCAAATCAGATTGGCTGGTTTCACTTCTCGAACATCAAATCCCATTACGAAGAACTCATCGAGATTCAGGGTATTCAAGAAGTGTACGAATCGGAAGATGACCCCTATCTCCATAGAGTGTTTGGCGCAATCGTTTCAACTAAAGATGGCGTCCGAGTAAACGATCATGAGTTACGGACAAAAACTTCTGACAACATGAGTTTCCAAATTCATGTGCTCACTGAGCACCCTTCTTCGCCAGAAGAATGGTTAAACAAGATTCAGTCAAACATAGAACACGCACAAGATGCCGATTCTGCATGGGAATCGCATAAACGGTGGTGGAATGATTTTTGGAATCGTAGTTGGATTGAAGTTTCGGGTGATGCTGATGGCGAACATGCAAGTTTGACGTACACACTTCAGCGATTCGTTGATGCGTGCGCTGGCCGAGGCGCGTATCCAATCAAGTTTAATGGCTCCACATTTGTTGTACCGCATGAAGGTAAATGGGGAGATGCCGATTATCGAAGATGGGGTCCCGGATATTGGTGGCAGAACACCCGACTTCCCTATCTAAGCATGAATGCAAGTGGTGATTTTGATTTACAAGA
>JAERSY010000106.1 GCA_016845245.1 Phycisphaerae bacterium | reverse complement strand
TTCTTGGAGCGCTTCTTTGGTTGAAATTTCAAGAATACCGTCTTGAATGTCGTAAGCTAAATCTTCCCCAGACAACGCACTAGCTTGGTCAAGCACTCGGTCGAGTACGACATTGAGTGGAACATTGCCAAGTTGTAGCGTAATGCCTGTTTCACGATCAACGCCAGCTTCTTCGAGCCGTGGCCAATCAACAAAGAACACTGTTCCCGCAAGCGCTTCGATGCCATCAAAGACTTCTTGCAATTCTTCACCGAGTCCTGTTTCAGGGTCACCGATGATGAATGCTTGGCCCGTTGGTTGCTCCATTGCAACGCGGATTTTTCTGTTTTCGACAGTGTCGCTAAAGCCGGTTTCTGAACCCCGACGTCTATTCGTTAAGTCTTGCCAATCTTCTGGGTATGTCATGATGGCGTTCGTGGAACGAGCACCCGGCCCAGAAATGTTGACGTGCGGTGGAATCATTGCTCCATAGTTTTCAACAGATTGCTCTGAGAAACCAAAGGTTGCGTCTTTTTCATACGCTGCCATTCGCATGTAGAGTTGTGTTGACTTGAGTGACTCACGGAGTGCAATTGCAGCTTCGTTGTGTTCATCCCAAAAGAGAATTTGGTCAACGATTTCAATTGCTTGATCGAACTTTTGTTCGCGTTGAAGTTGGATGACTCGTTTTAGGTTGTCAATGATGTTTTGATCACGCTTGCGTGCTTCTTCAGTTTGACGAATGTTTTGGTCGTGACTTCGCTCAGCAGCTTGTTGCATGAGTCGTTGTTGTTGCCACTCTTCTTGTTGAATTGCAATTTGAGCAAGCAGTGTTTTCGCATTTTGCATTCGTTGAGCAAACTCTGCTTCGGAGAACAATCGTTTGTCATCGCGTTCTAATCGAACAATTGCACGTTGTACTTCTCGACGAGCACTGTCAAAGTCTTCGCGGAGCAATCTGTCATTTCCAGCACCAATCGCTGCATCAAACATTGCTCGCGCTGCTTCACGCTCCATGCTCATTTGTTGTTCGTACGTATCAAGTAGCGAGCCCTGATCAAGCATTGAGTATGATTTTTGTAGACCTTGCAACACTGTTGGGTTGTTTGGAAGGTACTGATTTGCTTCAAAGTATTTGTTTGCTGCTTCACGCCAGCGTCCCGCTTGTGCAGCAGCTTCTGCATCTTTGAGTAGTGCATTCCCAAGCGCTTCACTCATTGCTGTTGCTTGAGCGGCTAACTCTTCTTCAGTCGGTGGTGCTTGTTCTTCAAGAACGAGTGCTTCTTCGATAACTTCTTCTTCAGTTGCTTCAGAGGCATCACCGTCACCATCTTCGTGAATCACGATGTCATCGCTTTCTTCCACGACTGGTTCAGAGTCTGCATCTTGTGCAAACGTGTGGGATTGAACTGCGCCAACGAATGAGCAAGCGATGATGAAAGTTAGGCCTTGTGTGTACCAAGATGGTCGAACGTTTCGAGGGGTCATAAAGAACTCCAAAAGAAAAAGACATGAGCAATACCGACTGTGGCACTGCCGAATTGTGGCTTAAGTCACCTTAAGCCGTCCCCCACACATCCCCTTGCTATCCAAAAATATGCCAGATAGCAACCCCGCTAAAGCGGTAGCGTACCCCCTGAAAAGTGACCCCGCAAGGTCATGAGGGCATTGGTTTGCAATGTTTATTAACTTTATTTTTCTATTCAGAAACGGCGAATTTTGAGGATTTCATCATCTCGATGAATCGTTCAAAAAGATACGCAGAATCGTGTGGTCCGGGGGACGCCTCGGGGTGATATTGCACCCCCATGATGGGCTTCGACTGGTGCCTGAAACCGGCAACGGTGTCATCGTTGAGGTGGCGGTGTGTGACCACGCAATCGACCTTGAGAAGGGAATCTTCGTCGACGCAGAAGCCGTGATTTTGGCTTGTAATCTCTACAACACCCGTTTCTACGTCCCGTACGGGCTGATTTGCCCCCCTGTGGCCAAATTTCAACTTATACGTCTCAGCGCCAAGTGCCAGCGCGAGCATTTGATGTCCGAGGCATATGCCAAAGGTTGGAATCTCCCCTGCCACTGCTTTAAGCAAGCTTACGGTTGATTCGACAGCTGCCGGATCGCCCGGACCATTAGAAACGAACAAGCCATCTGGGTCTAGTGCCCGAATGTCTTCCGCTGTGACAGTGTTTGGCAGAGAGATGATGTCGCATCCAACTGACGTTAAATGCCTGTAAATATTGTGTTTAGCGCCACAATCGATGGCTGCGACTTTGAATCGCTCTTCCCCACACGCCTCGTGCATGTTCCATTCACCGAGCGAATCGCTCCATTCATGTTGAGATTCGCAGGTCTTCGTCGATGCCAAATCCTGACCAGACATTTCTGGGCTATCAACTGCCATTTGGACCAATGCTTCATCTGAAAGCTCGCTTCCAGTTGCAATAACCCCTCTTAAAGCACCCGTAAGGCGTATTTTTCGGACTAGTGCGCGTGTATCAACCCCTTCAATTGCGGGAATCCCGCAATTTGCGAGCCACGTGCCTAAATCATTGTCTGCTCTATAGTTAGACACCATTCTCGAGCGTTCTCTAATGACAAATCCAGCGACTTGCGGCTCAGCGGATTCAACATCTTCAGGATTCACGCCATAATTCCCCATCTGGGTCGCCGTCATGATGAGAATCTGCCCTGCGTAACTTGGGTCAGTTAATGCTTCTTGATACCCACACATTGCCGTATTGAAAACGACTTCCCCGCAAACCCCTTCTTCTGCATTCGCTCCAAATGAATAGCCCTTGACAATCGTTCCATCTTCAAGGGCTAAACGACATTCCATCCGTGATGCGTGTTCCATAATGTGGTACATCTTAACATCTCTTCATCGCATTGGACACAATGTCGTCACCTCAACTCTGCCTTGAGTGGTAGACTCACACATCCTCATGGCTGGGCTTTTTGATGAACCGACAGTGGCGTATGCACAAGTTGCCATCGAACGTGGTGTTGATGCGTTTCCAGATGGATTGACGTACGGCATTCCTGAACGGCTCTCACATATTCAGCCCGGTCATCTTGTCACAGTCCCACTTGGAAGAGGCAACACCCCAACGAGCGCGTGGGTGTTATCAATACATCAAAGCCCGCCAATCGACACCAAGCAATTGAAACAAATCTATGAGTGCAACAACACTTCTATCCAATTGCCAAATGATTTACTTTCACTTGCCAACTGGATGAGTCAATATTACGTCACGCCAATCGGTCCAACGTTATCAACAATGTTGCCCGGCCCTGTCAGACAAGGCACTGGAACAACGACGAGAGAACTTGTTGATCTTCCAGATGAGTTACCTGATGTTGAAACGCTTAGCGAAAAACAACAAGCAGTTATCAACGTGCTTCAGTCGATTCCAAGCGACGAACGCCCGATTGATAAACCAACACTAGCAAAACAAGCAAACTTAAAAAGCCAAAGCGCAATTCAAACCATGATTAAACATGGCTTTCTTGTTACAAAAAGAGTGACTCGCATTGAAGCCCAATGGTTAAAGCACACACAATCATTTTCGATTCCTGAATCGCTCACAGATGAACAACAAGTTGCATTCGATGCAGTCAATGCAACCTTGCATCAGGGCTACGCTTCTCATTTGCTTCATGGCGTTACTGGTTCAGGTAAAACTGAAGTGTATATCCGGCTTATTCAACGCGCGATTGAAGATGGCGGTTCCGCATTGATCCTTGTTCCGGAGATTTCACTCACACCACAAACCGCTGCTCGACTCATCAGCAGATTCCCAAATCACAAGGTTGCAATTCTTCATTCAACCCTTACACGTGCCCAGCGCCACCAACAATGGGCACTCATCAGTGAAGGCAAGGCAGACATCATTCTTGGTGTGCGAAGTGCAGTCTTTGCGCCTATCCCGGAAGGTAACCTAAAGTTAGTTATTGTTGATGAAGAACACGAAACGTCATACAAACAAGATTCTGCACCTCGTTACAACGGAAGAGACATTGCAATCAGGCGCGCATGGATGGCGAAGTGTCCCATCGTACTCGGTTCAGCAACACCGTCTATGGAATCTTGGTGGAACGCAACTGTTCGAAAGATCTCCACACTCCATACACTAAAACAAAGAGCGCCCGGCTTAGTCGTTCCAACCATTGAACTCGTCAATATGAAACATGAGTTTACTGGTGATGGTCAAGATTTTGCACTTTTCAGTGGTCGCCTCATTGAAGCAATGCACACCACATTAAACGCAAATGGACAAGTGTTAATTCTTCTCAACAGACGAGGATTTGCACCTTGGATTATGTGTAAAGAACGATCTTGCGATTGGCTTATGAAGTGTGAACATTGCGACACATCAATGGTCTTTCATCGAAAGAAACCACTCCATCATGCTGGATTCGTTCGATGCCATCACTGTGGCAAAGAACAGCGCGTCCCAAAAAGTTGCCCAGACTGTAGCAGCGATGTTGTTGTTCGCGGCGCTGGAACCCAGCGCGCTGAAGAACTTCTCAGAACCATGTTTGACATCGAACCGAATGCCATCGCTCGACTCGACAGTGACACCGCAACAAATGCCTCAACCATTCAACGCACGCTTGAACGGTTTGGTGATGGCGAGATTCGCATCCTTTTAGGCACACAAATGATTGCAAAGGGTCTTGATTTTCCGAATGTCAAACTCGTTGGTGTTCTTGATGCTGATTCTGCAATTGACATGCCCGATTTCAGGGCTGCAGAACGTACGTATCAACTTGTTTCTCAAGTATGTGGGCGAAGTGGTAGAGGTGCTGGCGATTCGCTCGCCATCATTCAATCGAGGGATCCACATACGCCACCGATTCAACTCGCGAGTAAGGGTGAATATGAAACATTTGCTCACGCAGAACTTTCATTTCGTAATGAGGCGGGACTTCCGCCTGCCTCTCGCATGGTTCGATTTGTCACACGAAACCGAGATGAACAAAGTGCAAAAGGGAAAGCAGAAGCGCTGTTTGAACGACTCAAACCGCTTACGAAAGAGCATGTCCAACTCAACCCACCAATTCCCTGCCCCATTCCAAGAATCGCAGATTATTATCGCTATGAATGCACTGCCCTAGCCCCTACATCAACTGTGTTACAGACCTTCCTTGAAGAAGCCAGAACCTACATGACAATCGGCCGCGAATTGGCTGTTGACGTTGACCCGATTGCATTGCTGTAATCCCTGCTCTTTGCATTGTAAATGGGGATTTGAAATGTTCTTTCTGGTATAATGCTCCACTTTACGAAATCGCTCAACACAACGAAAAATGCCTGAAAAAAGCAACAGTTCGTCTTCTCTCACACCAACGACCATCGACCCATCAATCAATGGCTGGAACGCTGAATACATTGAACACCTTATGGTTCAATGGAAAGAGAATCCAGCGAGTGTCGATGGCGATTGGCAACAATTTTTTCAGGGCTTTGAACTTGGCGCACAACAAGAACAACTCAACCAAGAAGGCGCATCTACCCAAGTGCGCTACGATCAAGCGAACGTCGACTCGTTGATCTACAACTATAGAGCAGCTGGACATTACGCAGCACAACTTGACCCTCTTGGCATTGCGCCGACACGAAACGATCACTTAGAACTTCAAACGTTCGGGTTATCTCAATCACAACTCAAAGAACCGTTTGATCCGGGACATTTGTGTTTACCAAACCCATCAACATTACAAACAATCATCAACGCACTTGATACCACCTATTGCAAACACATCGGTGTTGAATACGCACACATTGAAGACAGAGAACAACGACGATGGCTCCAACAATATATGGAACCAACAGGGAACAAAACTGATTTCTCGGAACAACAAAAAGAACACATCTTAAGACAACTCATCGAAGCAACAACGCTCGAACATTTTTGTGCTACTCGGTACATTGGCAAAAAGCGTTTTAGTCTCGAAGGAAATGAAGCACTCATTCCAATGATGCACGCGCTCATCAACTATGCGAGTGAACACGATGTAGAAGTTGTAAACATTGGCATGGCTCACCGAGGTCGCATCAATGTGCTCGTTAACATTCTTGAAAAATCGTACGACCAACTCTTTACAGAATTTGAAGAAAGTTGGATTGAAGATTTTGTTTCTGGCGGCGGAGATGTGAAATACCACCTCGGCTATTCGAGTGAAATCATGACTGATTGCGGCAAACCAGTTCATGTAACACTGTCAGCAAATCCATCACATCTTGAGTTTGGACATTCCGTTGTGCTCGGCAAGGCGCGAGCGAAACAACGCACACAACACGATGAAAACCGAGGGCTTTGTATCCCGCTACTCATTCACGGTGACGCGAGTTTCCCGGGGCAAGGCATTGTTGCTGAAATGTTTAACATGGCGCACCTCGACGGATATACAGTCGGTGGCACAATTCACTTCGTTGTGAATAACCAAATTGGTTTTACAACGAATCCACATGACAGTTACTCCGGCCGGTACTGCACTGACATTGCAAAGATGGTCGGCGCGCCAATTCTTCATGTCAACGGTTACGACCCAGAAGCGTGCGTGCACGCAGTTAAGCTCGCAGTTGCGTACAGACAGACATTCCATAACGATATTGTGATTGACTTGTGGGGTTACAGACAACATGGTCATAATGAGTCAGATGAACCAACATACACACAACCCCAAATGTATGAACAGATTCGTCAAATGAAGCCAGTCACTGAAGACTACGCTAACAAACTCGTTCAAAGTGAAACGCTTTCACAAGACACTGTTGACTTAATGAGTGAAGAAGTGAGAAGTGAGCTTGACGCATCTCAAATTCGCACGAAAGAAAATCCAGTTCGCCCGCATATTCCTCCCTATCAAAAGAGTTCGCCATGGGAGGGATTAAAAGGAAATCCAACACAACGGGATGTTGACACTTCGGTGACGGTTGATGAACTTTCAAAAGTTGCAAAAGCAATGAGCGACACGCCTGATGGCTTCAATGTTCACAGAAAACTTAAGAAGCTCGTGTCAACCCGAACGACCGTCATCGAATCACAAAGCAAACTTGATTGGGGCACTGCTGAGCTCTTTGCATATGGCACACTTCTCCTTGAAGGAAGCCCTGTTCGGCTCACTGGGCAAGATGTCGAGCGGGGAACGTTCAGTCATCGACACGCAGTGTACTTTGATGCTGAGAATGGCACGCCATTCTCGCCGCTCAACGCAATTAGTGACTCCCAAGCAAAAATGTGTATCCACAACAGCCCGCTGACGGAAAATGCGGTGCTTGGTTTTGAATATGGATACTCACTTGGCGACCCACAAATGCTTGTCGTCTGGGAAGCACAGTTCGGTGATTTTGCAAATGGCGCGCAAGTCATCATTGACCAATTTATTGCTTCTGCTGAAATGAAGTGGAAGCGAGCGTCAGGACTTGTGCTCTTACTCCCTCACGGTTACGAGGGACAAGGACCTGAACATTCATCAGCACGCCTTGAACGATTCCTTACGCTTTGTGCAAACCAAAACATGAGCGTGATTAATCCGACAACACCATCACAAATATTCCACGCACTCCGACGACAAATCAAATGGGACTTTAGAAAACCACTTGTCGTCATGTCACCGAAGAGTTTGCTCAGACATCCAGAAGCAGTGTCTTCAATTCATGAGTTCACCGACGAAGGTTTCAAATCAGTCATCGACGACAAGACAAAAGAACCAGAAAAAGTGAACCGAGTGTTGTTCTGTAGCGGGAAAGTCTATTACGACCTCGTTCAGTATCGACGCAATGTTGGAGAAGAAGATACTGTTGCAATCGTACGGATTGAAGAACTTTACCCATTCCCGCAACGCTCACTCGACGCCATTATCAATAGATACTCAAACGCCGAGTTTATGTTTGTCCAAGAAGAACCTGAGAATATGGGTGCTTGGCAATACATTGACGAGGCCTTTAGAGACGAGTTAGGCAGAGACCTAGGACGCGTATGTAGAAGTGCGTGTGCCTCCCCTGCTGTTGCATCGAGCAAAATGCATAACATTGAACAACAACGAATCCTCATAGAAGCATTAGGATTACCACAAGAAACGTAAGCATGTCTACAAATACTGAAATTGTCATTCCAAGTTTAGGTGAATCCATCACAGAGGTTGTCCTCGGACAATGGCTCGTTAAAGATGGTCAATGGGTAGACCGTGATGCTCCACTTGTTGAGATTGAATCAGACAAAGTCACACAAGAATTGCCTTCACCATCAAGTGGCGTCGTCTCAATTCAAAAAGTTGAAGGCGATGAATGCCTGATTGGTGACGTGATTGGTTCGATTGATGAGAGTGCTCCAAAGCCTGCGGGTTCAACTGAAGATGATGAAATGCCAGACAGTGCAGCAACCATTGAAGTGACAACTGAAACAGTTGCCTCTGCTGCTCAAACGAGAAAAGCTACGCCACTTGCAAAGAAAGTGGCAGATGATTTAGGCGTTTCACTTGATGAGATTGATGGCTCGGGACCATCTGGGAGAATCACAAAGTCTGACGTCTTGAATGCAGAACAACCAGATGAATCATCCCCTAGCGAGGTGCCAGCAGAGAACTTGCCGATGCACCGTGGCGTCAGACGTGAAAAAATGTCAACGCTTCGAAAACGCATCGCACAACGTCTCGTTGAAGCCCAACATCAAGCTGCAATGCTCACGACATTCAACGAAGCAGACATGTCGAATGTCATTGCACTTCGAAAACTTCACAAGGATGAGTTCAACGACAGATATGGCGTAAACCTCGGGTTCATGTCATTTTTCACTAGAGCTTGCGTATCTGCACTCGGTGCATGGCCAGCAGTTAACGCGTCACTCATCGATGGCGAAATCGAATACCACGATTATGTCGATATGTCGGTTGCTGTTGGCACGGACAAAGGCCTTGTCGTGCCAGTTCTTCGCAACGCCGAACGGCAATCGTTTGGCGAGATTGAATTGAACATCAAAGACCTTGCATTGCGGGCTCGAGACGGCAAGTTGACAATGGATGACATGACCGGTGGCACGTTCACCATCAGTAATGGCGGCGTGTATGGCTCGATGATGTCAACACCGATTCTAAATCCGCCTCAATCAGGCATTTTGGGTCTTCACCGAATCCAAAACAGGCCAATCGAAGATCCTGAGAATCCTGGCTCCATTGTGCTCAAGCCAATGATGTATCTCGCACTCAGTTATGACCACCGCATCGTCGATGGTGAAGGCGCTGTCAGTTTCCTCGTGCACGTTAAAAATTGCATTGAGAACCCACAACGGCTGTTACTTGGGCTGTGATTGATGTGTGGCATTGGTCACATTCCAGTTCTCCCAAATGAAGTGCTTGATGCACTTTCGCCAAGCGATGGCGATGTCATCGTTGATTTAACCGCAGGAAGAGGCGGGCATGCATCAATGCTCGCAAAACAGTGCGCCCCGTCCAACGTCATTCTTTTTGATTTAGATGCCCAGAATCTTTCATTTGCCTCAACACGATTAGAAAGAGAAACATCAATCAAGCCAATCTGCTTCCATGCAAACTTTGCAACTGCAGCTCAAACGATGTCAAAACAAGGGTTGAAAGCTGATGTTCTTCTTGCGGATTTGGGTTTCGCTTCAAATCAAATGGATGAGCCTGAACGCGGGCTCAGTTTCCTCAGGGAAGGCCCGCTTGATATGCGGCTTAACCAATCTTCAGGCAGAACCGCCGCGACCATCGTGAATGAATACAGTGAGCAAGAACTTGCAGACCTCATTTTCACAAAGGGCGAAGACCCCTTTTCAAGGCAAATTGCCCGAAAAATTGTATCTGAACGGGCAAAAGAGCCGATTTTGAGTACGACTCGCCTCGCAAATGTTGTTCGAGATGCATACGGTTCAAAGGCCCGCGCCTCAAGAATGAATCCCGCAACACGAACATTCATGGCGCTCCGCATCGCAGTCAATGATGAACTCATGGCACTCGATGCACTGCTCCACGATGTCGAAGCGAGTTGCCGCAAAGGCGCTGAAGGTTGGCTTCAACCAGATGCTCGAGTTGGAGTGATTAGTTTCCACAGTCTTGAGGATCGAAAAGTCAAACAATCCTTCACCGCCTTAGAGAAAGCAGGGTTGGCAACGCGATTGAATCGCAAGCCAATCCAAGCAACAGATGAGGAAGTGGCAAGCAATCCACGAGCTCGTCCGGCAAAGTTTCGTGCGATGAGGGTGTTGCACGCGTCATCTTAAGTGTTGGAATCATACCCCCTGTCCAGCACGTCAATTGGAAGTGTTGGGCAAAGGTACATGACCCGAGAATACAAAGTTTCAATCATCGTCGCATTTGGCTTACTGCTGTTTGTCAGCATGTTGATTGCTGATCATATTTCAAAGGCGTCAACCAAAGAAGTCTTTCAACCTGACAATGGAGCTACTACGCCAATAAAGTTGCCAGACAAAGGCCTCATTGTTCAGGACTTAAGGACAGAGTCAAACACACCAACCACTACGCAATCGGGTGACACAGTGCGAAGAGTGCTACCGGGCGAAACGCTTCGTTCTATCTGTAGAGATGCATACGGCGACTCCGGCTTAGCGACAACGCTCGCGCAGTGGAACGGCATGACAAACGCGAACAACTTATCAGTTGGCCAAGAAATTTCTCTGCCAACAAGAGCACTACTCATGACACAGTTAAGCAAACCCGCGACTGTGACAATTGTCGAAGCGCAGCAACAAACCAACCTTGAACCAGTCACAACATATGAAACTGGCACATACACCGTCAAGAGCGGTGATACGCTTGGTGAGATTGCTCAGCATGTGATGGGAAGCGCAAAGAAGATGAATGTGCTGATTGATTTCAACAAAGAACGAATACCAAATCCAGACAGACTTCAAGTTGGCTTGCAACTGACTTACCCAATTGAGTAAACGCTCCAAAACTCATGACAAAAAAGATTCTCTGCATCATCATGACCTTCACCCTTGCGGCACTCGCACTGCTTGCGATTCGGCAAGAACAGATTAATGCTGCACATACGATTGTTGAGAATCACCGAGAGATGGTTCGACTCCAACAACAGATTGAACAGATTAGAGTCGACATCGAAATCGCAACATCTCCTGAAACTTTAGACGCCCAAACAGTTGAACTCGTGCACCATGATGAAGAGTGAAAGCAGCAGAGTTACAATAGTATCGATTCTTCTCGCCTGCATTGTTTTCGTTGGAATGACAGCTGCGCTTTGCAAAGTAGTGCTCTTAAAGTTTGACCCTCCTGAAGAGCTTCAAGCGTTATCAGTTCATGTGAACTCACGAACAACACCAATTGGTGAACGTGGCGACATCCTAGACCGCGAAGGTCGCATTCTCGCTGCAAGCACGGTTGGCGATAAATTGTTTGTAGACCCCTCACTCGTTGATGACCCTGAAGAGCTTGCCTTTCAGTTAGCAGAAGCAATCGATATGTCACCTGCTGAAATTGAAGAGAAGATTAGACTTCGATCGCATACGAAATACGCAGTCATTAAGAATCTACTCACAAGAGAAGAAAGTGCAAACGTTCGCGAGCTCAAACTGAGACCTGTTGGCATCCAACAACGACTCGTTCGGACGAATCCGCAAGGTGCCTCTTGCGAAAAAATCATTGGACTTGTCGGTTCAGAGCATACTGGTCTAGCGGGTATTGAAAACACGTTTGAGAAAGACCTCTCTGGAGAGTCTGGTTTTTTGGGAAGACTGAAGGATTCTCGGAATCGTACGCTTTGGGTATCACCTGAAGATTACACGCCAAGTAAGCAAGGCGCAGATGTTCAACTCTCACTTGACGTTGTGATTCAAAACATTGCTACTGCACATCTTCACGATGCAATCCTTGAGTGCAACGCGGGCGGCGGGCGAATCGTTGTTGTGAAACCCTCGACTGGCGAAATCCTCGCAATGGCAGATTTGCTTAATCCAAGAGAGGGCTGGTCTCAGCAACCGACTGATCCACAGCGTGACATTGACCCTCGCCTAGGACGAAATCGATGCTTAACTGACCCGTACGAACCCGGTTCAACCTTTAAACCGTTCGTCTGGTCTGTAGCAACTGAACTAGGACTCGCAACGCCCGATGAAATGCTGAACACTCCTTCGGGAACGCCCTACCGAACGCCATTTGGTCGTTCAATTCGTGACGCGCACTATTACGGCCCCTCATCGTGGGAGAAGGTCTTAATCAAATCAATGAATAGTGGCATGGCGATTGTCGCCCAACGGTTATCGCACGAGCAAATGCAAAATGCGGTCAATGACTTTGGCTTTGGCAAGCCAACTCGTATTGGTCTTGGTGGTGAAACTCGCGGCATCCTCACACCTTCATCAAAATGGTCCGATTACACCCAAACTTCAGTTGCCATGGGACATGAAATTGCAGTGACCCCACTTCAAATGGCCCAAGCGTTTTGCGCATTTGCAAGAGACGGAACTGTTCCCCAACTTAAGTTAATGAAGCATAATCATGGCGACCCTATGATTGTGCAAAAGGCAGTTTCACCTGAAACGACAGCGTTAACTCGCACCATTCTTGGCAAGGTCATGACAGAAGGAACTGGTCGAAAGGCACAATCCAACTTGTACGACTTGTTCGGCAAATCTGGAACCGCACAATTGCCAAAGAAAGACAGCCGTGGTTACTTTGAAGATCGATACATTTCAAGTTTTATTGCAGGAGCGCCACTCCATTCGCCGGAGCTCGTCATCCTTTGCGTCATTGATGATCCCGACCGAAAAATCGCACACTACGGGGGAACCGTAGCAGGCCCTGTCGTTCGAAATGTAATGGATGATGCGTTAAGTTATCTTGGAGTGAAGCCAATCAAAGATGCGTTTGCACAGGTCAACACGCATTAGCGGCGCCACGAAACTGGCTTCCCAGATGCTCCAGTCGCTTCCTTCACTAACATGACAACAATTGCGCTCGCAACTGCAAACACGCACATTCCAATTGCCGCACTGTAGTACTGAAGTGAGAAGAGCCAAGCTGTTGCATAGACACATTGCCAAAGCGCGCCGTATCTTCTAATCTTATCTGCAGCGTGCATCGGTGATTTGGTCGAAGAGAGTTTCCATCGTGCGAGCAACGCAAAGCCAACGACTGCACAGAGCGGCCAAATCAGAGATACGACATGCATACCAGAAGGCAGTAACGAGCCACTCGTTGCAAGTGGCGCGCTGAATAAGATAAGCGTCCAGACGATCCACCCAATAAACACACCGACCCATCCTCGAATAGAAATGAGTGGTCGCTTCGCTTCAAGGATGTAAATCGCACTTGAACAAACCATCACATGCGTCACTGTAAGCCAGACTGGTAATGTAAACGTCAGTTCGATGTTCGGGATAAGCATATGGATGGCGTAGATGAGTCCCAAGCAAACGAGCCCGACTGCTGGAACGTGTTTCCCAATCACGTTGTAAAACAATATGGCTGCAGCTGTGCAAAGACCTAGACGAATTGACCACGTCCCTAAGAAAGACGCAGCAAGTAGAGAAATGAGAAGTGAACTGACAAGCACCACGACTGCTTGGGCAATGGGTATCCACCCTGATGGAATTGGTCTGCTCGGGTGGAATGTTGCGTCATGCCTTGCATCAACTGTGTCATTGAGCGAAGCAGCAAATCCGCACATTCCAATGGCGACGATTGCTGTGGCAAGCAATGCGGACCAAAGGGGTAGGTGATACACGCTCGTTGCAACATAATCTGCATCATGCACTGAAATGAGCAAAATCAACCAGATATCAGCAATCGCACCAATAGCAACGCTAAATCGCGTCAGTTTAAGGGTTGCAATCATCTGTCTTGTCGGAATAGCCACATGTACATCCTACAATTGCATGGCAACGTTGGCATCAACAAAGTAAAATATGCGACTCTATGTTTGAAGAACAAGCACAACCAATATCCGCATCTGGCGTCAAAGCATGCATCGTCGTCAGTTCCTACCATTCTGAGATAACAAACGAATTGGCAAAAGCTGCCAGAGATTGTTTCATCGAGGCCGGCGGCAAGAAAGAAGATTGTCACTTGCTCCCTGCACCGGGTGCTTGGGAACTGCCCCTCATTGCACAAGAAGCTGCACGCTCGCTTGATGTTGATGTCATCGTCGTGCTCGGTTGCATTTTGACTGGCGAAACAACACATGACAAAGTCATCGCTGATGCAATTGCAAAGGGATTGATGGATGTGTCGCTCAACGAAAGTAAGCCAGTTGCGATGGGTATCCTTACATGCCAAACGCTCAAGCAAGCCCAAGCCAGAAGTGGTGGCGACAAGGGAAACAAGGGCGAAGAAGCAATGTATGCCGCCCTTGCATCACATGAAACCAACCACTCAATGAGAAGTTCATGAGAAACGAACGACGATTAAGAATTGAAGTGTTGCAGTTGTTGTGCCAGTTTGATGCAGGCAATGATGACGCCGTCAAAACCACTCCGCTAGATTTTGATGAAGAAACTTCAGAGACGAGTGAGCCGTCAGAAGAAGCGGTTCAACTTGCGAAACTTATCTGGTCTGAACGAGAAAGCACCGATGGCGTGATTGCTCAGTTGACACCAGAATGGCCGATTCATAGGCAACCCATCATCGACCGAAACATTTTGCGATTAGCAAAACATGAAATCTTCGCTGATCAAACACCATCAAAGGTTGCCATTAACGAAGCCATTGAACTCGCAAAGGAATTCTCTACAGAGCAATCGCCAACATTCATCAATGGCGTGCTCGATGCAATCCTCAACGCAGAACCCTCTGATGCTGGGAGTGTTTAAATGGGCTTGTTTACAGCCACACTCAACGCGATTCGTTCCGGGCTTTCAAAAACTCGCTCATCATTTGCTCATTCTATTCACGCACTCAGAGGGCGAACGCTTGATGAAGAAACGCTCAATGAACTTGAACATTTACTCATCTCTGCAGATGTGGGGATGCAAACGACGCAAGCAATTGTCGATGAGTTCAAGAGTGCCGTTGCTCGCGGCGAGTTGAAAGATCGTGATCTGCTAGAACTTTTAGAAGAGAAACTTCTAGAACGATTGCAAGGTCGTGACCGCTCACTCGCAGTTTCAGGCAAGCCACCCACGACTGTCTTAGTCGCAGGCGTCAACGGCGTCGGTAAAACGACGAGCGTTGCAAAGATTGCCAAAGCGTTAAAAGATGACAACCGATCAGTCTTACTCGCAGCCGCAGACACATTTCGTGCTGGAGCAGTTTCACAACTCACAACGTGGGCGGAACGATTAGGCATCGACATTATCAAGGGCGCGCAAGGGTCTGACCCCGCAGCAGTCACTTACGATGCTGTCGCTGCCGCGAAGGCTCGTGAAGTCGATGTCCTTTTGATTGACACTGCAGGACGGTTGCACACTCAAGAACCACTCATGCGGCAACTTGAAAAAATCAAACAAGTGACGAGCAAACAGATTGAAGACGCGCCGCATGAAGTGCTACTCGTACTCGACGCAACTCAAGGGCAAAACACGCTCGCACAAGCAAAGAAGTTTGCTGAATCAGTAAACGTCACTGGCATCTTCCTTTCCAAACTCGACGGCACAGCACGTGGAGGCATCGTGTTTGCAATTGAAGATGAAACTGGCATCCCAGTGAAATTGATTGGGATTGGGGAGAGACCCGAAGATGTCGAGCCATTTGACCCAGAATCATTTGTTTATTCCCTCGTTGATTTAGGGTCATAATGAATCTCATCTGTGTATGATTCACTCTCGTGAACCCCCTTCCATTCATCATTACATGCTTCTTCTTGCTGACGCAATTTACAGCGTTTGCAATGGCTCAACCAACAGAATTGAGCGTTCGCGGCGATCGACTTTCCGGCGTGGTCTTGCCAATGCTGCCAAGAGCTTCAGACATACAGATGAGTGCTCTGAGAGCTGATGCTTGGAATGTCGATGACACAAAAAGACTCCTATTGAGCGAAGACATCGTTGTTTCTATTGGAGGTTTCACATTCGAAGCAGAACAAGCAGTCTGTTGGATCAATCGATTCGATAGTGATGCGGGCACTGTTTCTCAGATTGTCCTCTATCTACCGTCATTTTCTAAAACATCCAAAGTGCAGGCAATGTCGGCTGAGGGTGAGGATTTGTTGGTGTATGGAAGCACGCTTGGAAGCGTCACGCTTGACGTCGCACTGCTCAAACCAAATGCACGAGCAAAAGAAAGCGCGTTGAATAAGGAAGCGGAACAACGCCTTGAGGGCTTCATTCTGAATCTTCTACAAGAAGAACAACAACTCACCAATCATCCTCAAGTGTACGTCACTGAAGACATCGTTCTCGATGAGATTGAAGAAACCCTTCAAGTTGAATCGAACGAAAGCGATCTTCCATGGCTGAAGGGTGAAGAGAGTTTTCTCTCCCTCGGTGCTGATTCAGTTGAGCTTCAAACAAGTGATGTCGAAAATACCATCACATTAGTAGGAAACGTTCAGTTAGCACTCCACACTGACTCACATGAAAACCTTGATATGACTGCAACCAGTGGCGTCATTTTCATGTCACCTGGTTCAGTTCGAGACATTGCTTCTGGCGAGATTGAAACAAATGATATTCACGGCATTTATCTCGAAGGCAACGTCGTCATTCATGCCGCCCAAAGCCAATATCTT
Organism: Phycisphaerae bacterium; assembly: GCA_016845245.1. Taxonomy (GTDB): domain Bacteria; phylum Planctomycetota; class Phycisphaerae; order Phycisphaerales; family SM1A02. The sequence continues at coordinate 2,806 of JAERSY010000106.1, read as the reverse complement.
GTTCGTGCACCCCAAATGTATTACGACTTCTCAACGGGAAAGGCGACAATGGTCGAAGCCGTGCTTCGAACATACATCAAGGATGGCCGAGTTCCGTTGTACATACGAGCTGATGAGTTAAAACAAATTGCTGAACATTCTTGGGTTGGCAATGGCATTCAGGCATCAACAAGTTCATTCGCCACGCCTGATTTAGCAATCGGCTCCGAAACGATGGAGATTACACAAGACTCCAACGGTGACACTTTCATCAAAAGTGAAGGAAACGAACTTCGACTTGGTGGCACGCCCATCATGTATTGGCCTTCTTATGAAGGCAAAGCAGGGAAAATTCCACTCAGAAGAGTGCGACTCGGTGGGTCAAATCTAGAAGGCGTTGCTATTGAAACTCGATGGGACTTGTACACATTACTTGGGAGGGACGCCCCTGCAGGCGTTTCAGCCGATTTAAACATTGATGGCTACTCAAAACGTGGCATGGGCGCTGGCTTAAACTTTGAGTACAACGTCAATAAACAGATTGGTTCATTAGACCTCTATCTTCTATCTGATTCTGGAACTGAACAAACGAGTTCCGGACGGAAGATTGATGTTGATACATCTGAACGCGGCTACGCGCTTTGGAAAAATACAACGCGTCCGACTGAAAACTGGCTTCTTCAAATGCAAGCAAGTTACATCAGCGACGACACATTCATCTCTTCATGGCGTAGAGAGGATTACAGAAACTCACTTGAGTATGAAACAAGCTTTTACGCAAAGCATCAAGAAGGCGCGAGCGCGTTTACGATGCTTGCCAAAGACAACCTGAATGATTTCATTTCAAATGGTTGGCTGATGGCATCACGCCAATACACTGTTGACAAACTTCCTGAGGTTGGCTTTTTCAACTATGGCACGAGCTTCTTAGATGGGCACTTGTCGTGGAGCACTGAACTCAGATTCATGCGTGAGCGCATGCAGTTCCAACCCGGCACTCCAAACAGTGTTGGCCTTCGCGCAGCTGCCTTTGCATTTCCTGATGGCACGCTCCTTGCAAACACGCAACGAATTGATGCACCGCTCATCCAACAAGGGCTCAACACACAATATCAAACACGGTTTGTGACAAGACAAGAACTTTCAATGCCGTTCAACATCGGCGCTTTCCAACTCACACCATTTGCAAGTATTCAGGCAACCTTTGGGATTGATGAAGAAAATGCTGCAAGCAACTCCGATGACCCGTACGTTCGTTCAATCGGCATTCGGGCATCAACACAATTGCAGCGAGTGTACAACGACGTTGACAGTGAACTGCTAGACCTCCATCGTTTGAGGCATGTCATCGAACCATACGCCACAATTTGGAATGCTGAGAGTAATATCGACCCAATGACATTACAGCAGTACGATGGCATCGTTGACAATCTCTCTGTTGGAACTGCAATGTGGGTTGGCGTCCGAAACCGGTTACAAACCTATCGTGGCGGTCCAGGTCGGTGGTACGAGATTGATTGGCTGACCATCGACACTGCGTTCATCTTTGCAAATGATGGCGCAACGCAGCGATATGACAACCCTCAATTCTTTGATTGGAGACCAGAGTTGTCATCAATCAGAGATGCTGCAATCGCGACCGGCAAATGGGAATACAGCGACAGCGTCACATTCATCGGACAGGGAACATGGGAACTCGATGGTGGAACGTTCAGTCGTGGCTCAATTGGTGCCGAGATTGACCATGGCAGAGACATGCGAACCTACATCGAATATCGAGAAATCGCTGTATCTGACGACCAATACCTCACGCTCGGCATGAAGTACAACTTGAACAAGCGATACTCATTTATCTTTCGCCCCTCTTGGAACTTCCGAACAGATGACTTCCAATCACTCGGCGTGAACATTACGCGGCATTATCCTGAGTTTGATTTGATTGGCCGTGTTTCCTATAACGCCATTCAAGACGAAACTCGATATGGCCTTCGGATGAACCTTAAAAAGTATTAACTTGAATGAACCTTCCGAAAGAGCATCTCAAGTTGCTCAATCGTTAAGGTCGATGGTCTCGCATCTTGTGAAACATCTTCTGGCAACACAGTTTGCCTCCCGAGAATTGTTCCGAGTTGCTTTCGCCTCTTTGCAAACAATGAAGTGACAAACGTCGCAAACTCGTCTTCATCGATTTCACTCGATGCATGTTTTGGAATGAGCGACACGCACGCACTTACGACTTTTGGTTGTGGCCAAAAACATGTAGGAGGCGCCTTAGTAATCAGCGACACAGAAGCCAACCGTTGAATGAGAATTGAGAGTACGCCCCAGTCTTTACTGTCCACTTCAGCAAGTAAACGCTGAGCAACTTCAAATTGAATGGTGACGAACTGCCCTTCACAATTGTTACACCGCATAAAGAGTTCGACCATAAGTGGACTAGCAACTTGATATGGCAAGTTCGCAATGAGTTTGAATGGACGACCATTAATTTCACTCAACAAGTCTGGGTTGATTGCTCTTTTCGACATGCAATCACCACGAACAAGCGTCACTTTATTCCCTAATCGCTCATCGATAAGATTGGCGAGCCCTTCATCAAGTTCACATGCGATGACATCACAACCTCGCTCAACCAACGTTTCAGTGAGCGTACCCGTACCCGGCCCCACTTCAAGCACAACGTCACCCTCAGATACATCTGCTGCATCGATGAGTTTGTTCAGGATGTTGTGGTCATGAAGGAAGTTCTGACCAAGTTTATGACGTGGCGCTAAACCACGCGCACCCAACATCGACTTGATGTCACTTAACCGTTGCAGGTTATGCC
>JAERSY010000105.1 GCA_016845245.1 Phycisphaerae bacterium | reverse complement strand
GTCACGCACGATAGCAACAGCAATCTGTTTGATGCACCTGAGATCAATGAAGTGTTAATCAAACCATACGAGACTTTTCCCGAGTTATCTTTTGAAGTCATCGATGTCAATGTCCATGACTATGGTGACAGATTGCTCTCTGAAGTACAAAACCTACAATCACTCAGGGATGAGATTGAGTTAACGCTTCTAAGAGGAGACACCCCAGACGATGCTTGGGCGGAAACATTAGATTCGTTTATTCAGCTCGCATCAATTGGATGGTTTTACATCACCCCCCAAACGAGGGATTTGCTCCTCAATGAACTCATCAGTGTGTTTATTGAAATTGAAAGAAACCCTGCGTTATCTGAACAGTTCATTACCCTTATCACTCCGCAAGACCTCATCCTTGATGACCCAAGTTCACTCAATGCCTTCGTTCTAAAATCTGAACTCATTGCAGGCATGCGATGTTCACAGCGCCTGACCCCACGATTAAGAGCAACACTCACATCAATTCAAGACTCTGCAATTACAAGCTGCTTACTGGAAGACGCTAGAACTCAAGCATTAGGCATTGTCGCAATGAAACTCGTGAATCTTACTGAGTTAGAAGCACGCACCATTGGATTGTGGCAATCTTGGATAGGAATCACTGACTCTCTTCAAGATGATGCCTTACGTCGCGACACTTACCATAACCCAATGTCACAAATCTTAGACTCAACGATTGATTTAACAAGAGAAAGTCGAACGCGTCAACTGCTGGGCTCTCTCATTAAACATCATGCGTGGGATTCATCGAACGAGACCAAAGAGTTTGTCACTCAAATCTTTAGTCAGCCAGATTACTCCGATAGCAAATTGTGGGTGATAGGACACCTTCTTACTGAATCAAGTTCACTCCCGTGGACAGATAGAATCTTGGTGATACAACCAAATGAATCACCATCACGAATCAAGATTCAAGAGGACATCGAAGACTCTTGGCCAGAAGAAGTAAACATTGCTTCGCCGAAAACATTCTTGACTATCCCAGCAGGTTACAACCAATCGCTCACAAGTGATTGGATGAAACTGTACGAAACAGTTAAATTGAACAGCGATGACGTTCGCACTCTATTGACATTACGAATGTTAAATGAATCTGCTGCAGCAATCTGGCAGGGCAGACCAGGTATCGCCCAGCGAGTGTTTGCTTCGATTGGCGAGATGGACATCGATGTCATTGAGATTTCGCAGTCGTTCCCATCTCAACCAGAGGGATGGTGGAGAGATCAATTCTATGACGCAAGAAATGACGTCGCGCATAGACTTGAGCTCATTGATAACCTCATCGGTAGTAATGCAACCGATTTGAGGCCAGAAGACGCAGAGCGACTTGCATCCGCATCACTGACGAACTCAAACAGCAAGATTCGAAGAGCTGCAACAAAAACCATCATTGAACAATTTCCACATGGTCGAAACGTTGCAATTGCACTTCTTAACCAACTTCAACGTTCAAAGGCAACCTCCGAAATATCTGCTCTTGTGTCGAACTTAACTGAAGTTGTTCTTCCTTCTAAATCTGACTCAACTTGGCCCTTAGTCGCACGAAAAGCATTGTTACAACATGCTATTGCATTGGAAACACCACATTCCGTTAATCTCGACACATTGGCATACGAACTAGCGCAATCACTGAGTACAGAACTTCTCTTCATCTCACCCAAATCGCAACCTCCGTCTGGAGATGTCAGCCCAGTTCATGCATTTGAAATGCTCATACAAGTCAGAAGAAGATTGTTACAAGATATGTATGAACTTGAATCAGTGGTCTCCTTTACCCCGCAAAGTGTCATGCAACAGTATCTACACTTGCAACTGCAATATCTAGAATTGCTCGTACTTGAAGAACTTCAATGGCGATCTCTCAACACCCATGAGTTCATCATGCCTGATATCAGTTCCATCACCCAAGCGTCCAACGTGACTCGCCAGCTCATCCTCGCGGAGAATGCCATCGCGCAACAATGGCGTTCTAGATTGGTTGAGATTGAACAATTGCATGAAAAGAGGTCTCGTTAATGATTAAGGTGTTATCAATTTGTGTTTCCACCTTCTTGCTCTCACTCTCAACTCATTGGAGCGAATCGCTGAATCAGTTTAATGGATTAAGCTACATTCAAGCAGCAGAAGATTTAATGTCAGATGGCGTTTCTAACGATGAACTTAGGAACGTAGAACATCTGTTTGTATTAGCTTCTATTGTCGATCCGCAACTTAGAAAACATTCCGTTCTCGGACTCATAGACATCGAAACAGACGCGACTCAGCGAAACAAACTTAAAGCGCTGATTCCATCTACTGAGGTGCTTGTCGTTCCAACGGTCGTTCAAAATGACGCTCTAGAAATTGACTCTCAAATTGTCAAAACAAGTGCAATCTGTGAAACATTAACAAAAATGAGAAAAGGACAATCGATTGATCAAGAAGAGCTAGACCTCTTAAATCCGTGGTTCTACTTATTCAATGAACTCCCTAAAACAACTGTCAATCAAGCTCGCAGAACAACAGTTTCAGATTCAATGCTGAATACAACATTGCACGTTGAGCTTCAGGTGTTAGGTGGTGCAACAATGTGGTCAGCTGATTTTGTGTCTACAAACGGAAGTCCCGCAACAATGAATATCAATGAAGACCTCGCAACGATGTATAAC
>JAERSY010000104.1 GCA_016845245.1 Phycisphaerae bacterium | reverse complement strand
CTAAGGGATTAATCATCTGAAGATCAGGAAACTCTTGTTGTACCTCCGTTTGTACGGGAAAGTTCTTCGAATCTGAGTTTGCAAGAATTCTTGCAACTTCATCACTGAGCATAAAATGGATAAACGCTTGAGCTTCGGCTCTTTGCGATGCCCCATCGATGGCACAAACGACATTCGGAATATAAAGCGTACCCATACCAGTAGAACTTGAGTGCGCAGGATAAATCAAATCAACTGGGTGCCCTTTTGCTTGAGCAGCAAACACATCATCTGAATCAGTCATTGCAAATCGAGCTCGACCATCAATCACTGCTTGCACAGTTGCAGCGTTTCCCCCGAGCATTGGGGCAGAACTCAGCTTGGGTGCAAACGCTGAGAATTCTTCCTCAAACAACGACATCGCTGCAAAATGCGTTCCTGTCGTACCAAAGCGTGGGTCAGCAAAAGACGCGTTTGCGTAAGACCACCAATCTATTGGTAACTCCTCTTTTGCATCCTTCTCTGAATTGAATGCAATGACTCTTGCTCTTGGGGAAAATGCGAACCACCGAAGTTCTGCATCTTTCAAACTCAATGGCCACTGTTGAGTGACTTCCGAGCCAATGGGCTCAAGTAAGCCCTCTGATTGTAAAGCAAGCGCACCCATGATGTCTGAAGACCAAAAGACGTCAGCAACAGGATTCTCTCGTTCGCCGATGAGGCGTTCAACAAGTGCTGTCGTTTTCGATGCTTCAGCATCACCAACCCATCGCACTTCAATTCCAGTCTTAGACTCAAACGCGTCAAATACTTCTTTTGCAACGTAATCATCTGCAGAGACATAGACGGTCACATGTCTCTGATCAAGTTGTGAACAAGATAAAAAAACGCTACAGCAAAGCAATATGAAACAGTTAAAGCGTTTAATTGGCGCCTTCAGTTTCTGTCATTTTTTCTAACTGACCGAAATAATGACGGAGCAAGTCATGATATTTACGTGGAATCTGTTCTTCTGTGATGGCTTGTTCTGCCTCTACTCGTTCAGTTAACACGGCCTCCCTGAGTTCAGCGCTACTTTCACTTGAAGTAAGCAAGCCACCATTGAACAAATGAGACGCGATTATTTTCCCCTTCTCGCTGTTCACTGGCGAACGTTCTGCAACAGTTGAAAAGTCCGTTTCTTCAACATTGTTCATTCCGCCGTTGCCTTGACCAGTTCCACCAGTCCCCTCCTTAGAGCCGGATGGTTTGGCGCACATGCCAGCACCTGCATTTTGACATTGACTTTTGGCGAGTTCCGCTTCCGTTTTAAACATTTGAAGAGCGTTTAACTGTTCCAGCGTGTTATTCGCCGACGATTCACTTCCGTTCGCACATTGCTTACAGTTTGAAGAGAGTTGTTTACACATCTGCTCTGTAGCTTCTTGTTTCTTAATCATGTCTAGCAGTTGCTGCTTTTGCTCATCATTCAGAGTCTTCGATTGCTCAACTGCTTTTTTAGCCGCCTCAAGATTGTCTGCAAGTGACTCATCAAGACCGGCTGATGAAAGTGCAGAGGCAAGCTCTTCATTCATCTGACTTAACTCATCCAATTGATTCGACAAATCATTGAGCGCGTCTTTGATTGATTCTTTCTCTTCATCACTCAGAGAATCTGACTGCAGCTGGTTCTCTAACTTCTGGAACTCTTCTTGCGCCTTATTGAAATCACCCTTCTTTAGTGCAGTGACGAGAGGAAGCGTGGCTTCATCTCGCGGCAACTCAAGTTCTTGCAACCTCTGTTGCACACCATCAAATGCGAGCAATTCTTCAGAGTTCAACATCTCACTGAGTCGTTTTTGCAAATCTGTAATTTTTCTAAGCGCTTCATGCTGAAACACCTCGGGCGAATCAAGTTCTGCACCATTAAGCAACTGCAAATCGTTTAACTCTTCTTCAAGTTGATCGCTTACATATTGACTTTCTTCAATCTGTGCAACGATTTGTTGAATTGATTCTTCCACTTGACTCGAGTTCGGTGAATCCGGAGTCACCCCACCATGAGCACCTGAGAAAATATTCCATTGCCCAGTATTCAACACAATAAATGTAGAGATGACTAACACGCATAACCATAACGATGATTGTGGCGACTGAATGGGGAACTTATGCTTGAGTTGCTTTTGCAAATCACTTGTACGTATCGAATGAACCGCATCTTGAACAACGACTTCTCCGAAGGGAGTGCCTTCAACTGTAAGTGAAGTTGTGATGCGATCTTTTAAATCGAATCGCCTGTCAACTTCAGTAGCAGCGTAAATCGTGCCAACATGAACAGTGCACCACGCAATGATTGATGTTAAAGCGAGCGCCCCCAAGATGACGCATGTTGCGAGATACCACCCAATAAGTGGGATTGGCAAAAATCTATCAGCAATCACGATGAGTAAGATTCCGATACACGCAAGACACATCCAATGACATACTCGATGTAAACACGCTTGGGTTTTTAAGCGACGTTTACTGTGTTGCACTAAGTTAAGAATGACGTCCATGGCAATAAAATCTTCGTTTCTATTGTAGAACAGAGATTAAATTTTTGAACTACATTTTTTCGATCAAATCAAGCAACTGCGATTTAACGTCTTCTAGCGGGGAAAACACTCTTGCGCCAGCTGCGTGAATGTGCCCCCCACCACCAAACTTTCTAGCAAGTTCATTCACGTCAATCAGCGAGTCCGGTTGATCTGGCATCGCAGGTTTCGAGCGGAAGCTAATCTTTGTGACAGTTGGATCAGAGTCAGTAAGAAGGATTGATGCTTGGATATGTTCTAACACTAATGGCGTGTTCACGAGTCCAACAATATCTGTACTAGAACCGTTCGATTCCCTAAAGTCAGCGCCTCGAAGCGACATGATTGCAACAGGTCCTGCATATTCAATACTTGCCAACATTCGTTCAAGCAATGAAAGTCTTGCGGGCTGTGCTGTTTCTTCAAGTGCTCTATAAATTGAGTATCTGTCGATGCCGCATTCCAATAAGCGAGACACATCAGCAAAGCATCTAGCGTCTGCATTTGAAAATCTAAACCAACCTGTGTCTGTTCCAAGCCCAATAAAAATTGCTTCCGCGACTGAGCCCTTCCCCTTACCAAGTGGAACGCCGAGTTCATCACAGAGCAGCATGACAACCTGCGTACAAGCAGCTGCCGTCACATCGACAATTCTCATCTCTGCAACATTGTCACCATTTGCGTGATGGTCCAAGCCAACAACTTTATCCTTGTTCGTTTTTAGCCAATCACTGATTGCTTCGAGTTGTGACCATGCGCCTGTATCAGCCACAATGATGAGGTCTGCATCATTCTCAGGAAGCCCTGACTCTTCAACAAGTCTAAATGGGACATCCTCAACAATGAGTTTAAGTCCATGTTCAACAGGACCCATGAGAACAACTTCAACTTCTTTACCGATTCCAAGCAATGCACGATAGAGCGCAACCACGGAGCCCATCGCATCGCCATCTGGTTTTCGGTGCGTCGTGACTACGATTCTGTTCGATTGACTTATTCGTTCAGCAATCTCTGCGTAACTCGCAGTTGATTCATACTCAATACATTCGGAAGTCATACAACGCTTTCTATTTCTATCGCTCTTCTCACATCACTTTGAATGGCTTCAGTTAATGCATCAATTGAGTCGAATTTAAGTTCGTTCCTAATCCAACTCGTTATGTTAACACTCAACTCCCACCCATAGTGACCAATCTCACCTTCAAATCCAATGATATGCGCTTCACAACGATGACTGATGCCATCGAATGTAGGTGATGTTCCTATGTTAAGCGCAACAGGGAATCGCTTGCCATTGATTGTCGTCTCACCTGCATACACGCCATTTTTTGGAACCATGGTTTCAATCTCCGAAATGTTCGCAGTCGGGAAACCAATTGAGCGACCTCTCTGATCGCCTTGGACGACGACTCCAGAAAGCGTGAAGGGTCTTCCTAAAAGCGAAGAAGCATCTTCAACGCGCCCATTCGAAAGAAGCCACCGAACGATTGAACTACTGACTTGAATCTCAGACTGGTCTAGCAAGACTCGCTTGACTTGTTCAACTGAAATCACTTCAAAGCCATGTTGGTTGCCCAACGTTGCGAGCGTCTCAATCGTTCCGGAACGCCCCTTTCCAAACATAAAGTTTGCGCCCTCAACGATAAAATCTGGGCTGTGTTGCTCGACGACTTCCTTTACAAAAGATTCTGGCGACATCTCTAAAAGCGTTTTTGATGGCGTTAGAACATTTACTTCATCAACCCCGTACTGCTTAAGTAAAGCGATACGTTGTTCAACTGACGTCAATCGTTCGAATGGATGAGAGGGTTTGAGAACTGTGATTGGAGGAGGATCAAAAGAATGAAACGCAACACACCCGTTTTCGCCAACTGCTTGGCGAGCAGCCGCAATGATTGCTTGATGACCCACATGGATGGCGTCGAAAGTACCGATTGAGATGGCTTTTAAAGTAGGCATTTTGAGACCAATAAAGTGTGCACGATATTCGGAAATCGCCTCTTCTGCTTCTTGTTTATGTGAGCGGATGCGGTTCTAATACGCAGTTATGGCTACGACTCCCAAGCAACCCATTGGATCGAAACCTGATTGTGCCTCAACAGTGATTGATGAGGTGACAAACAGTCTCCGCACCACTGCTGAGGGTGTTGTGCCATGGTTTCTTGAACAGTTACCACTTATGTACTTTCAAGACACTGACAAAGAGACGCAGCTCGCCCATTTGAAAGCGATTATTGCTGCGAAGGCCTCAGAAAGACCCCTAGAACTCACACTCAGAAACGAAGAAGGGTCTCAGTGGACGTGCATGAGACCGCTTGACTACCCTGGCGTTCTGGCAGAAATCATGGAGGAGTTGCCTTGGGACCAGACCCTGAGAACAGCGAAAATCCACACTGCGATGGATGGCAATCTCGTCATCGACACCTTTGAGTTCGGAGAAGCTGAACCCTTTAATCCTGACGACCCTGAATCAATTGAAAGCGTTGATGAAGTCATTCAATACGCGAATGACAATAACCTTGATTGGTCTCGTGACAACGTATTGGAATTCTTCAAATCGTGTTCCGCAGAATATGTGCGAACAGTTACCCCGCTTCGTATGGAGAAGCACTGGCAACTCGTTCAACGGCTCACTGGAACAGATGGAACCACAGTTGCCCTCGAAGGCGAAAGTGATCCACACTTATCGAGAATCATTGTCGCAGTCAGCAACTCAACAAGACGTTCAATGCTCCAACGCATTGCTACTCGCTTAAGTAAATCAAACATCAATATTCATCGAGCGTACTTAGACAGTGTCGATGATGGCGAGAACGGTTGGATTACACTCGTAGGATGTGTTGTCCAGGGACCAGATGGTGGTCCAATTGAAGAAGACAGTGCGTTGTGGCAAGAGATTAGAAAAGACTTGCTTCGATTGAAATGGCTCGACCCTCGAACTGTCAACTTAGGCTACAGCTTCCCTGAATTAGGATTAGAGCGAGCTGAAATCATCACAGCACTCCTAGACTTAGTCTATCAATCGCTCGTTAAGCAAAACCCATATGCGTTTAACCCTACACGGTTAGATGCCTTTGCACGAGATAACATTGCAATTTCAACGTCAATCGCTGAATTGTTCTTTAACCGGTTCAATCCTGCTTCCCCGCTGAGTGATGAAGCGTACAGCTCAACGAAACAAACACTTACAGAAGATATTGAAAACAACGTCGACTTAGAAGATGCTCAGCGCCTCTTCTTTAAGATGATTGAAGCGATCGATGCAGTTAAGCGAACAAACTTGTTTGTTGAACACCGTTACGCGCTTGGCATGAGAATTGATGCTTCGTTCCTCGCTACTGAAGAACGCAGTGAAATTCCGTTTGGGTCATTCTTCGTACATGGCCGTCAGTTTACCGGCTTCCATGTGAGATTTAGAGATATCTCTCGTGGTGGCGTCAGAGCAATTTTCCCTCGCGGGGTTGAGCAGTTTGCACGCGAGCAAGAACGACTCTATGACGAAGCATACAACCTTGCATTCGCTCAACAACTGAAAAACAAGGATATTCCAGAAGGCGGGTCTAAAGCTGCGATTTTAGTGAATCCAAAAGGAAGAATTTCAAGGAGCGTCAAGGCGTTCGTAAACTCTATTCTAGACCTCATCACTCCAGAGCCCTCAACTGTCAATAACATTGTTGACTATCTCAATCATGAAGAGTTTATCTATCTGGGGCCAGACGAAAACATCACGCCCGAACTGATTGATTGGGTTGTCGACCGAGCAAAACGACGTGGTTATCCAATGCCAACTGCACTCATGAGTTCAAAACCAGGTGCTGGAATCAATCACAAAGAATATGGCGTCACGAGTGAAGGCGTGATTGTCTTCCTTGACTCCGCGCTCCGAGCTGTCGGCATCAATCCTGAAACCGATGAGTTTTCCGTAAAAATCACAGGCGGACCTGATGGCGACGTTGCTGGCAATGCCATTCGTATTTTGAACAGGGATTACGGCGCGCGAGCAAAAGTTGTCGGAATCGCTGATGGGTCAGGATGTGGTGAAGATCCAGACGGTCTCAACCATGATGAATTGTTACGGCTCTTTAAAGAATCCTTACCAATCGCATCATTTGACCCATCCAAACTCGGACCAAAGGGTTCGGTTACAACCATTGATGATCAAGATGGTTTCCATTTGAGAAACACGATGCATGACAGAATCATGTGTGATGCATTCATTCCAGCAGGCGGTAGGCCCGCAACGATTCATGGCGGAAACTGGAAGAATTTCATTAATGAGGACAATATCCCTTCAGCAAAAGTCATTGTCGAAGGCGCAAATTTGTTCCTTACACCAGACGCACGCAGAGCACTTTCAAATGAAGGAATCATCATTCTGAAAGACTCCTCTGCAAACAAGTGTGGAGTCATCTGCTCAAGTTTTGAGATTGGCGCTTGCATGCTTCTCGATGAGCATGAATTCATGGCAATCAAGGATGAGTTTGTTGACCAAGTGCTAACGAAGTTACGAGCACTCGCACGTTCTGAAGCTGAACTCCTTGCAAGACTCCACCAACATCATCCACATTCACCCCTCCCTGAAATGAGTATTCAGATTTCTGAAGTGATGTCACGAACTGCTGATGCTGTCATTAACCATTGGGATGAAATGACAGACGACCAGTTAGAGAATTTAAAGTTACTCGTTATTGAGCACTTCCCTGCTGTGTTAATTGAAAAAACCGGCGAAAAACTCTGGGAGAAAATGCCAAGTACGTATCTGAAATGGATGATGGCGAAATCCTTAGCGGCTCGTATTGTCTATAGAGAGGGCTTCGAATACTTAGAAACGATGGAAGACGATGACTTGGCTGTTGTCGCACTTCGTTACCTCGATTTAGAGCAACAACGAGCGACACTCATTGATGAGATTACTGAATCAAACTTAAACTCAAAAGAAATAGTTTCAACACTACTTCGTTATTCAGGCATATTCTCAACAATGGGAAGAAGAAAAAAAAATAACGCAGTAAAGCCCTAGTACACTCTGTACACTTATCTGAGGAGGTTGATCCATGAATGGCTTAGCAAAAACTTTTTTCTGCAGCTTGTTTCTTTGTGTACCAAACACACTCAATGGACAAGTCACATTAGACATTGAGGCAATCGATGCAGGCGCAGAAGTCACCGCAGTAACTCTATACAGAGGAAGAGCATCAGTGACGCGCGCGACAGAGTTACAACTTGAACCAGGTGCGTACGCACTTTATTTTTATGATTTGCCGCAATCCGCTCAACTCGCCTCGATTCAAGCCCATGTCAGCGACACCGCGAAACTGTTAAGTGTTGACACAGTAGAAATACCCGTCGCAACATCCAATGTCGCAGTGTTAGCCGAGTTAAACGAGGCCATTGATGAGATTGAAGAGCGTATAAAAGCGCTCAACAGTAATGAAGAGGTTTACAAACTGCAAAAAGATTTGTTACTGACGCTCATCCAACAAAACTCAAATCTTGAGGTTGCTCCAGACCTTCAATTCATGAGTGAACAGTTAACGTACATCAATGAAACGCTGGGCCAGATTTCAAAAAACAGAATTGCTAATGACAATGAGATTGCCTCTTCTAAGAGCGAACTGGATGCTCTGAAACGAAAACGCGTAAACATTGCTAGCGACAATTCCATCCAGAGAAACGCTGTAGTCGATATCGCAGTCCTTTCAAATAGCACTGTCACTGTAGACCTCACGTACCTTGTTCGCGATGCTTCTTGGTCACCAACATATTCCATTCGAGCAGGCAAGGAATCAAGCGACACACAAATTGATTATGAAGCGGAGCTGTATCAAAGAACTGGTGAAGATTGGAAAGATGTTTCAATCACGCTGTCGACTGCACAGCCACAAGACTCAATTACGCCTCCGATGCCAAGACCATGGTTTGTTGATATTCATGAGCCGGTTGTCTTAGGGACAGAGTTACGAATGCAAACTAAAGCACTTCCGCAACCCACTGCAGCACGTGGACGCAATTCAGCAATCGTTGGATTTGAGGCCGACGCAATGGTACTTGAAGAATATGCAGAACTTACTTCTGCAGCGAGTGCAGCAACTGTTGAGGGTGGTGGCCCCGCCGTCAACTTCGTCATCCCAAGAACACTCATCATTCCATCGAACGCTCAAGAGTCAATCACAACTGCAATTGCAACCATTGAAGTTGAATCTGACTCGTACAGAGTTGCTGTTCCGATGCTCACTGATAGCGTGTTTATCCAAAGCGAAGTGAAGAACACAAGCCCATATGTTTTACTTCCCGGAAGTGCTTCGATTTTTTATGGGTCAGATTATGTTGGCAAAACCAATCTCTCTACTGTAACACCAAACGAAACGTTTGAAATCAATCTCGGCATTGACGAAATGATGTCAGCGAAGCGAACGCTTCTCGAAAAACAGACCAGCAACACAGGTCTGTTTGGAAGTGGCAAACAGACCATGTTTGATTATCGAATCGAACTGTCAAATGGTCACGAAAGTGCCATCGACACTCGAGTCTGGGACCGCATGCCAGTTTCCCAAAATGAAAAGATTGAGATTGCACTTCTACATAACTCAAAACCGTTATCAACTAATCCGAAGTATCAATCTGACAAACTCAAACAAGGTATTCTCCGATGGGATGTAAGCATTCCCGGAAACAGCACAGGACAATCGGTCGATGTGCTCACTTGGACTGTTGAAGTCACGCGAAGCAAAGACGTCGAGATGACGCCGCTACCTGAGTAATGGTTCAACTGCTCCTTATCTCAACGCTTGTCATGCTCTTAAGTTTTGGGAGCGATACAAAGCGAGCCATCGTCGAGTTATCACGCGGCGTGGTCGTCTCTGGCGAAGTCATCAGGCACGACGAAAATATTCTCGTGCTCCAAGACCGCGAGGGCAAACTCCACGTCATTGAACTCGATAAGACGCACCGCTTTGAGATTCTCGTTGATTCAGGAGAAGATAAGTTTGGAACGGTCATCTTAAAAGATGGCCGAAGACTGAGAGGGGTCATTCTTGAAAATGAGTTTGAGGAAGTCATTGTTCGAGTCAACGGCATTGAGTTGCGATTTGACCGAAGCAACGTTGAACAAGTGACTCTAGATCCGCCGTTTGAAGAGTCGTACACTCGTTTGATGAATGATGTTGACTTTGAAGATGAGGAAGAGTTTCGATTCTTAATCGAATGGCTCATCTACAAAGACAAACATGAGTTAGCGAAAGGTCACCTTGAAGACTGCAAGTTTAACTCTCCCCATATTGATTCGTTAAAGCGGAGAGTTGAGTTAAAACTCAAACCGAAACAACCAAAGCAAGATGAAGATACAAACGCTCTTTCAATACCTTCAGAGGCACAAAAGAACCTTCGCATTTTGAGCCCAGAAGAAGTTTCACTGATTCGAGCTTATGAATCGAATGTCAATCTTCTTCCAAAACTAAATGTGTCTGACAAAACTCGAAGGAAGCTCATTCAGGAGTATGGCCGTTCTCCAATGTTTCAGAGAGACCCCTCGTTACGAACAACAGTGTTAGATGGCAGTGATGAAGTTGTGTTTAAGTTGATTCGTTTTCTCAATGCTGAACATCTTTATGAAGACATTCACGAGATTGAAGAACCGTACGCACTTGAACTCTACAGGACGCATGTTCATGATGCATGGCTTATCAATAGATGCGGAACAACTGACTGCCATGGTGGTGGAAATGCTGGCATCCTCTTCCTGTTTCAGGAACCAAAACTTGATGACCAAAGTCGATATGCCAACTTGCTCATGCTTGACCGTTTAAAAGTAGATCCTGAACTCCCACTCATCAATTATGACCAACCGTGGCAATCCCTTCTTCTCCAATATGGTCTCGATAGAGATGACGCCCAGCACCCACACCCAGAGGTCAAGGGATGGAAACCAGTGAAGGAGTTACAAACTGACGCGGGGCGAAAAGCGGTCATCGAATGGATACAAGCGATGAGACAGATGCCAAGACCGAAATATCCCATCGATTTCCCGCTCCCTGAGTCCAATTAGCCCCATTTGACCCCCTCGCAATCTAAACGCTTGATTGGTACACTAGTAGGCTCAATCATTTCTCATTGCCTGAGCTTTTTCAGGCACTTAAGGATATCTAAGGCCATGAACCGTATTTTAAAGTTACCGATCACATTTGCTTGTCTATTTTCATTGCTCCTCATCGGCTGCGAACTACTCGATGAGAACGAAAACGCGGTTCATCAGGAACTCAGTTCACTTCTGATTGAGTTGGAATCAGCTACGACTAGTGGACAAACAGAATCGCTACAAGCAGTCATCTCTAAAGCAGAGCGTGTAAAACCATACTCCGCTTATCAAACAGATACAAAGAACTACATTCTGTCCACTGCTCAGGGCTCACTCGCACAAGCGCAGTTTGTTGAGTTGCAATCAAGAGCAAATCGAATCAGCAGTTTGTTTCGAATCGCATCTGAACAAGCCCAGCAAACGCTGTTGTTGCAAACGCTTGCAGACGCAAAAACTGCAAACAACAGTAACAATGAAAACATCATCCCTGCAACAGAAGAAACATACAAACGAAAACAAGTGGAGTTCCAACAATCCTTATCAGGATTAATGAGTGCTGTGGATGCTCTTGATGACCAAGCGACTCAATCTCAAAGAAAAGCTGATGATTACCGAAGAGACGCTGATTCACTTTTTGATACCGCATCATCAAAAGGGATTGTCGAGGGACACAGTGACTTTAAAGATGGCGTAAAGGTCATCCGTTCTGCTCATAAGGAACAACTTGAAGCCAACGAGTTTCAACTCCAACAAAGAATGGTCGCAACTCCTGCCCTCGAAAATCGTCGAGCAGAGATTGAAGCAGTCGCTTCAATCTTAAATGGGATTGAACACTCAAAAGAGATTCTGGCTGAAATGAAATCTGCAGCCACTACGAACGCATCTAAAATTCGTGACACTGCAACAGAGTTTGATCATACAACTGCAACAACGTTACAGACAGCACTTGAGCGTTCCGAAGCGCTCATGACCGAGTGGGATGCGTCAATCGCACTCATGCAGAAAGCACTACAAAAATCAAGCCGCGCGCGAAGCGCACCTAGGGATATGCAAGCAGCAAGTGAAGCGTGGAAGTTTGACATGGAACTTTCCCTAGGCATGGCTGAAGAAGCAAGACGCCGATTCCTCATCGATCAAGCAAACGCTGTCCAATCGATGATTAACAACAACATTGCAACATCTTCAACAAAATGGTCAGCAATGGCTTCATCAACTAAAGATGCAATTGACCACGCGACAAGCGCTGCAATAGCTTCTTATGAAAACGCAAAACTTGTTGCGCCTAGTGGAAACAATAGTTCAATCAACCTCACACAAGGCATTGATGCTCGCATTGCTCACCTTCATGGCGCACCCGCTGTGATCGAAACAGTACCAGTTGCAAACTCAACAAACACGTCGTCTTCAACTGCCATGACAAGTGGGTTTGATTCGCCTGCCGCCCTCATTGAGGCCATGAATGCGTTCCCACAACTTGGCACAGAAGAAGCAATGCAATCCAGTGTTCAACTTGCGAATTTTTATGTTGCTCACAACGCCGAGGGGCAAAGCTTAGTTGATTTCCTCAGCGGTTTATATAGCTCAACCAACGCACTTCTTCTAGCCGTAAGGAATAACTTCGGCGAAGAGGCCTATACTGAAATGGTGCGTCAGCAAGGTGCTGGAGGTTTTGAATTCAAGGGCGACTTTGATCCTTCCTCACTCTCAGTCTCTGGTGATCGCGCAACTGTCAATGACACGCAAGGTAGAACTAAAACATTAGAACGAACAACCTCTGGTTGGAAAATCGTTGCCGATACGACGAGCGATGATGCTCAGGTAGTGTTAATGATGGTTGAAATGCTAGGTCCAATGGTTGACGTCATGAACCAAGCTGCTGAGCAAGTGAACAGTGGAGCAATCTCATCGATGGATGAACTCCAAGCAATGATGATGTCAGCTTCTGACCCGTTCTAAAACTGTCTTTGCGGTGTTTCGGACCACTGAATCGACATCTTCATCTTGACTTAATGCTGTGACTGCTTGCATGAGTTCTTCGTCACTCTCATTCTGCAATATGTTTCCCGCAACAATGAGCGCGTTTCGTTTGAACATGTGAAGTTTTGCTCGTTTCATCGCACTTCCTGCCAGTTCGCGCCTTCGGTCTTCTTCTGTCCATTTGAGTACGTCGAGCACATCAAATGAATTGCGGTCTGATACATACTCTGAATGTGAAGCATGCTGATTACTTTTGAGTGTTTCTTGATTATGGGGGCAAACTTCTTGGCAAACATCACACCCAAACAACCATCGCCCCATCTGTTGATGAAATGAGGGGTCTATCTCCGTTCGATGTTCAATCGTGAGATAACTAATGCATTTAGTCGCGTCAACACTAAATGGTGTAATGGCATCTGTGGGACACGCATCGATACATTTTGTACATGATTGACATGGATTTTGTTGATTGGGCTCGCTTGGCAATAGTTTCGCAGTCGTCACGATTGCGCCAACGAAGAACCAACTTCCAATGCCCTGCTCAATGAGCAGCGTGTTCTTACCAATTGCGCCAAGTCCTGCTTCTGATGCTACTTCTCGTTCAAGAAGCGGTGCAGTATCAACACAGGCACGAAATGATTCAGTTGAACATTCTGTAAGAGCATCACAAATCCGATGCAGGCGTTTCTTCAGTTGCTTGTGATAATCCTTGCCCTGCGCATACCGAGCAATCCATCCTCCTCTTCCCTCATGATTATACGCACTCGCATTGTTGTAGCGATCAAGGACACAGATGACCGATCGCGCACCTTCAAGCAAATGCGCTGCGTTCATGCGAACATTAACGTTTTTTCGAAGCCAATCCATCTCACCTTGCTTCCCCTCATCAATCCAATCGAGAAAGTGTTGCTCATAGCGACTTTGTTTAACTGGTGAAATGCCAGAAGAGGCAAAACCTTCTTCTTTGCAAAGTTGGTGGATGTACTCGCTCGACAACACACTCATGCGTTAATACTCGGGCGTGTAGTCATTAACTTCAAACTCATCGACGAGTTCTAAATTTGCATATTCGAGTACTAGATGCTTGACGGTCGTTGAAAATTGAACGGTCACCGTAGAACCCCGAGGTCTTCTCATGATTCGTTGGACTTTGCCAATACCAAATCTCGCATGCCGAACAACTGAACCAAGTTGAATTTCACTTGAAGGTTTTGTTTCAGCAGGCATTGGAACTTGCTTGTTGATGACAGCAACGTCACCAAAGTCGACATGTTCTTCATCAAGTTCAGAAAGGAAACGACTTGCCATTGTGCGTTCTGTCAAACCTCGATGCATCCTTCGCTTTGCGTTCGTCAACAATAAATGCTTGCGGGCACGTGTCATGCCGACAAAACATAACCGGCGCTCTTCTTCTAACTGGTCATCGTCAAACTGGGCACGCTGATGTGGCAGCATCGATTCTTCTAATCCAGCAATAGTGATGAAATCAAACTCTAAACCTTTTGACGCATGCAAGGTCATGAGCGTCACAGCACCCTGTTCCGGATCGATTGCATCAGCATCGCTAACAAGAGCGACTTGCTGGATAAACTCGCTAAGTAATACAAGTGGTGTTTGAGGCGTGTCCTGCGACTCCATAAATCGCTGTTCAAACTCAGTTGAAGCAGAAACTAACTCTTCAAGGTTTTGAAGTCGTTCATAATCTTCCTCAGTTGGATTTGTTGAATACAACTTTTCTAAACCAGACTCACGAACAACACGCTCAACAACATCGGCAAGCGATGCTGCTGCAGTCATTGAATCTTCAGAATGCGCATCTTCTCGCCATTTCAAACACGTATTTGCAAACTCCACCATTGCATTGAGTGCACGCTTTGAAAAACCATCTTCTTTACACACCGATAAGGCGGCCTGAAGAAGACTCATTTGATGCTGGTGGGCGTACAGTTTCAAACGCTGCAATGAGGTCGCCCCGATTCCTCTTGTGGGTACATTGATGACGCGTTCACACGCTAAGTTATCTTTCGGGTTGAGTATGAGCGTAAGGTATGCAAGTGCATGCTTGACTTCTTTTCTGTCATAAAAAGCAGTGCCTCGCGCGACGGAATAAGGCACACCTGCTCGCCTGAACGCGTCTTCCAAAACGCGGCTCAATGCGTTGACTCTATAGAGCACTGCCATTTCTTTTTGAGGCACGCCCTTCCCAATCAACTTGGTTGCCTCCGAAACGATTGTCTCTGCTTCTTCGTATTCATCCATGAGCGTTTTTACAACAGGTCGTTCACCGACTTCGAGCTCCGAATAGATTCGCTTCTCTTTCCTGTTCTTATTGTGTGAAATTAACGAAGCTGCAGCGTCAACGATGTGTTGAGTGCTTCGAAAGTTTTGACCGAGCGGAATGACTGCACAGTCTGAAAACTGTTCTTCAAACTCAAGGATGTTGGAAATGTCTGCGCCACGCCATGCATATATAGATTGGTCGGGATCACCAACAACACAAAAATTGCGATGGTTTTTCGCAATCAAATTTGCAATCACAAACTGCGTATGGTTTGTATCCTGATATTCATCAACCATGAGATACTGGAATCGCTCTTGGACGCTTTCTCTAACTTCATCATCTTGTTGTAACAGCAATGCCGTCAACATCAATAAGTCATCAAAATCTACAGCGTCATTTTCATTCAGGATTGACTGATATGCGGTATAAATTTTTGCAACATTTCTCGCGTAAAAATCAGACGCTTCTCTTGCAAATGTTTCGCAATCGATGAGCGCATTTTTTGCATTACTGATTGCAGCTAACGCTGATGCTGGTTTCCAATTTGATGTGTTTAATTCACATCGTTTAATGGCTTCTTTAACCGCACTCTTTTGGTCTGCTGAATCGTAAATTGAATACGACGTCGTTCCGATGATTCTGTCTCCCCACTGACGTAACAATCTTGCGCAAAACGAATGGAACGTTGCGACGGTAAGCCCGCGAACTTTTTGCGGATCATAATTCAATTGCGCATGCACACGGTCTTTCATTTCTGTTGCTGCTTTGTTTGTAAATGTGAGCGCAAGAATTTGCCATGGTGCAACACCGTTCTCGATTAGTTTTGCGATACGTTTTGTAACAACCGTCGTCTTACCTGAACCAGGACCTGCAAGCACAAGAAGTGGACCGTGTTGGTGGTTCACAACTTTTACTTGGGCTTCTGTAAGCGACGATTGAACGACTGAATTTTGCTCCATTTCATCAGTGTAATGTGCGTGTTCTAAATTCAATGAATACCTTTCGAAAATGCAGGTTAAAAGTGTGGGATTTGAACCCAAAAAACAACATCTGACAACCTATCCACAAGCCGAACAAAGCTCAAAGTGTAGGTAAGTGCCGATATTATCAGCATTTAAAAACATTTTACACAAACCACTAGATTTTGCGGTTATCCCCATTGCAGACCCAAGATGTAGTAGTACGATAGACATTAGTGAGTAGGTCTGTTTGAAATGCAGGTGTAAACGGTCTTTTACACAGTAAAAAACAGCAAATGCTCGCTTTGGATACTGGTTTTGAACAAAACCAAGGGCAATGAAAGAGGGCTGAGTAATCAGATGAATCAAAAGTTTAGCATCGCAGTAAAAAGGAACTGGCGCGACAACGCTACCCCCCGCGCCACCCCCCGATTGCTGCAACTCTTGCATTGCATGCGTGGTAGGAACAGGAAGACAACAAAATAGGCACGGAAGTAGATAGACAGAATGAAAATTGATAGACGATTTACAACAGCGGGTGAAAATGTTTGGGATACAGTTGAGTGGGCGGTGCGTTCGACCAAAATTACGAATGCGGACGGCTCCCTCGTCTTTGAAATGGAAAACGCAACTGTTCCAGCAAGTTGGAGTCAACTTGCAACTGACATCATGGTCAGCAAATATTTCCGCAAAGCTGGAGTACCCCAGTTTAATGAAGACGGAACTCCTGAACTCGATTCAGAGGGTCAACCAGTCACAGGACCAGAACGCTCAGCGCGACAAGTGATTCATCGTCTTGTTGGTTGCTGGCGCAGCTGGGGCGAATCCCACGGTTACTTTGATTCAACCGACGACGCGGAAGCGTTTTATGACGAACTCTGTTGGATGATGCTCAACCAAGTTTCTGCACCAAACAGTCCGCAGTGGTTTAACACAGGATTGAACTGGGCGTATGGCATTTCTGGGCCATCACAAGGACACTTCGTCCCAGACCCTGAAACTGGTGAAGTCACGCTTGCTGGCGACGCATACACGCACCCACAACCACATGCTTGCTTCATCCAATCCGTAGACGACGACCTCGTCAACGACGGCGGCATCATGGACCTTTGGATGCGTGAAGCACGCCTCTTTAAATATGGTTCTGGCACTGGTTCCAACTTCTCATCATTGCGTGGCAATGACGAACCCCTCTCAGGTGGTGGCAAATCCAGTGGTTTAATGAGCTTCCTCAAAATCGGCGACCGTGCAGCGGGCGCGATTAAATCTGGTGGCACGACTCGTCGCGCAGCAAAAATGGTGTGCCTCGACGTAGACCACCCAGACATTGAAGAATTCGTCAATTGGAAAGTCCGCGAAGAAATCAAAGTCGCTGCACTTGTTGAAGGCCTTAAAACACTTTCACCTGAACAACAAGAACGAGCTGCAGACCTTGGCCTGACGCTTGATTACGATTTTAACGGTGAGGCCTACCAAACCGTTTCTGGTCAAAATTCAAACAACTCCGTTCGACTTTCACATGACTTTTTTGAAGCAGTCGACAGAGAAGAGAATTGGGATCTTGTCAGCCGAACAGATAACGAAGTCATGCGCTCCATCCCTGCTCGCGGGCTTTGGAACCAAATTTGTGATGCTGCTTGGCATTGTGCAGATCCTGGCGTTCAGTTTGACACCGCTATCAATGATTGGCACACGTGTCCAAACAGCGGCCGTATCAATGCTTCAAATCCATGTAGTGAATACATGTTCCTTGATGACACCGCATGCAACCTTGCATCATTAAACCTCATCAAGTTCTACAACAATAAAACACGAACATTCGATGTCGATTCCTTCGAACACGCAATCCGTCTCTGGACGATTGTCCTCGAAATCTCAGTCCTTATGGCAGCATTCCCCTCTGAGGCAATCGCTCATAAGAGTTGGCGATATCGAACACTTGGTTTGGGCTTTGCAAACTTAGGCGCAATGCTCATGCAAGCGGGCATCGCATATGACAGCGACGCTGGCCGTGCAGTTTGCGGTGCAATCACATCGATTCTAACTGGTCGTTCATACGCAGTCAGTGCTGAAATGGCCGCTGAACTCGGACCGTTTGATGGTTTCGCAGACAACGCTGACAACATGTTACGCGTCATTCGAAATCACAGACACGCCGCACATGGCGAAGCAAGAGACAGTGGTTCATACGAAAAACTACGCATCCCTCCTGTGCCAATCAATCATCAACTCTTCCTCGATGATGAAATAAATATTGCAAACGCAGGTGACCTTCTTGGACGAGCAGTCCAGTCATGGGATGAAGCGTACGACCTTGGTGAGCGTCATGGCTATCGCAACGCTCAAGTCACAGTCATCGCACCAACCGGCACCATCGGATTGCTCATGGATTGCGACACAACCGGTGTCGAACCAGACTTTGCACTTACGAAGTTCAAGAAACTCGCTGGCGGTGGCTACTTCAAGATTGCAAATCAATCATTGAAACCAGCGCTCATTTCACTCGGATATGCTGCTAATGAAGTAGACAGCATGATGCGATACGTCATGGGAACGTTGTCACTGAACACTCCAATGCACGAAGCAATCTCTGACAATGACGAAGTCGTGATGTTCGACGATTTCCTTCGTGAGAAGGGATTCACAAACGAAGATCTCGATGCCATCGAGGACTCGTTGCCAACTGTGTTTGAACTCGGCTTTGCATTTTCTGCATGGTCGCTTCCTGAGTCTGTTCTTGAAAATCACGGACTCACCCGCGACGATGCAACAGCAGACTCCTCATTCAATGGTCTCAAAATGCTCGGACTCACTGCTGATGAAATCACATGCATCAACAGGCGCGTCTGTGGCACTGGCACCATTGAAGGTGCACCTGAATTGAAGGAAGAACACCTTGCTGTGTTCGACTGTGCAAATCGCTGTGGTGATACAGGTACGCGATACATCGCGCCTGAAGGCCACATCAGAATGATGGCTGCATGCCAACCATTTATTACTGGAGCGATTTCCAAAACGATTAACCTTCCAAATGAAGCAACCACTGAAGATATCGCCAGTTCATATTGGCTCAGTTGGGAACTTGGCCTGAAAGCAAATGCGTTGTACCGCGATGGTTGCAAGTTAAGTCAGCCATTGAATGCCACTTCTGACACCACTCTTGAAGATGATGAAGATGAAACTGAACTTCAAGCTGCACATCAAGAGGTTGCAACAGACGTGCTCACGGCAGCTGAATTTGCGAAAGAGGGTCAACCTCAAATCATCGAAAAGATTGTCGAGAAAATCATCGAACGGCCAATGCGTAAACGATTGCCTGATACCAGAAGTAGTATCACACACCACTTCAACGTGGCGGGGCATGAGGGCTACCTCACGGTCGGCATGTACGCAAACGGTCAACCCGGCGAACTCTTCATTACGATGTCTAAAGAGGGCTCCACCATCGGTGGTTTAATGGACAGCTTAGGCACCGCAATCAGTGTAGCGCTTCAATATGGCGTTCCAATTGAAAGTCTTGTAAGCAAATTCGCATACCAACGATTTGAACCACAAGGAATCACAACAAACAGAGACATACCGTTTGCGAAAAGTCTTGTGGATTACATCTTCCAATGGATGGGGATGCAATTCATCGAAGGGTACAGAGAAGCGAACCTTCCAAACAGGCCTTCAACGCAAACAAGCGACACCACGAGGACCACAACAGTCAAGGAGGACAAACGATGGTCAAACGATTCAAACGCTGGCTCGACACCCCGAGATTCCTCGACCACATCACTTGGTGGAATCACACCGAAGGTCGATGCCGCAAAGGCGAAGACAGAAACTGCGACAGCACTTCTCTCTCGCAGCGTGAGTGTGACTTCGACCGAGAGTGGAGCAACCACGCTCGAAACACAAGAAGTCAAAGTTCAATCATCGTTGAGTCAATCGACTGCTCAGATGCAGGGTGACGCACCCGCTTGTCCTAAATGCGGCCAAATTACGATTCGCAACGGCACGTGCTACAAGTGCGTGAACTGCGGCGAATCACTTGGTTGTTCTTAACTAGGAGAGAACTGGATGGGAGTTGATGTATTCCAGACACGGATGACTATGTGTGTAAAGCAAAAGGAAGGAACCCATTGCTTGAAGAGCGGCTCGATGGAACGATGCACTCTTCACGGCGGAGCACCTGCGACGTCAGCACGCATAGAAGATTGGAGTACCTCAATTGTGAACATATGCCATAGACATGGATGATCTATTGGCCCAAACTTGAAGAGCGTCTCGTTTGCGAGACACCTTCTTCTCTTCCCTCCCCCCCGAGATGGACCCACCACCATCTTGGGGGGTTTTTCATTTGGGGCACATTCTAAGGAGCCCTCAAATCGGATACACTACCTCTCACGATGGACTTCACAAATTACCTACCCGTGTTACTTATCATCATCATGGCAGTCGTCTTTGGTGTTGTGAATCTACTTGCTTCAGGGCTCCTTGGTCCTAAGCGAAGTGGTGAAGTCAAAGATTCGACATATGAGTCGGGTATGAATCCAATTGGAACTGCGAGAAAGCGGTTTAACATCCGTTTTTACATTCTTGCAATGACATTCCTTGTCTTTGATATCGAAATTATCTTCCTATATCCATGGGCAGTTGATTTCACCCAACTCGCTCAAGGCAGTTCTGAAGCCACCCTATTCCTCGGACGCATTCTCTTTTTCCTTGGCACTAGCATTGTTGCTTATATTTATGCTTGGAAAAAGGGCGTCTTCGACTGGGACTAAAGAGCACTTTTCAGGTAAAATCCTCAATCTCGCATTTGCGGGGTGTAGCTCAGCTTGGCAGAGCGCTTGTTTTGGGAACAAGAGGTCGCAGGTTCAAATCCTGTCACCCCGATTTAGACAAAGTCTAAACCGGTTAAAGTCACTCGAAGACGAGTGACTTTTTGTCTATGGTCAAAGACCATATACAAGTGACCAATTTGAACAACTTTTTTTTCTGCTTAAAACGATTCTCGGACCATAAACTCCGGTCGTAGAGCCCCCTCTTATATAAATGTGTGATTTTATCCTCGACATAGCCCCCCTTTGTATGTCATATTAAGGTGTTAACGTATCCTGAAAAAACGTGAGGGTCCCTAAATGTTTCGATACTTAAGTTTGATTATTGTCATGTTGATGTCATCCTATGCCTATGCCCAGTGGCCGGGAGATGAATGTACAGATGCAATGGCAGCATTTGAGGGACCTAACAGTTTCGACACAAGTACAGCGACAGCAAGTTCACCTGTTCCAAGTGACACCTTGTGCCAAGGCACTTATCTAAACTGGACTACGAACACCCAAGATGTGTGGATGGTGTTTTCACCCATGTACACCGGCGTCTATGAGATTTCTACTTGTGATGCCTCTAGTTTTGATACGTCGATCGTTTTGTATATGGGCGGTTGCGACGAGAATAATCAAATTGCATGTAATGGTGACAGTGAAACTCAAGATAAAAGTTGCCAAGCATACTACTCAAGAATAGAAACAACCTTAACTCAGGGTGAAGATTACTACATTCGCATCGGCGGTTATGACAACGCATTTGGCACTGGCACGCTCACCATCACAAACATGGGTGGCGGAAATGACAACTACATTTGGTACGTCAATGAAGATGCATCTGGTCAGGGCGACGGCAAAACTTGGGAAGATGCATTTAATCACCCTCAAGATGCACTTGATGTAGTTTCAAGCGGTGAACAGATTTGGGTTGCACGAGGCACGTACAAAGCTAACGATTATGAACAATCAAATGATCCACGTGAGTCCTCATTTAGGATGGTTGGTGGCGTCAGCATGTATGGCGGTTTTCTAGGAAACGAAGAAAACTTAAATGAGCGAAATCCTGAGGCGCATATCACCCTGCTCACAGGTGACTTGTATGGCAATGATGAAGATGGCGATACTAGTGACAATGCGTATCACGTCGTTCGATTTCAAAACCTTGTCGGCAGTGGAAGAACGATTCTCGATGGTTTCGTTATCTCCGCTGGCAATGCTGACATCGATCCAAATGGCGGTGGCATCTTAGTTGACAATGTTGACACTGATGTTTCGACAAGACCAATTGTTGATCGGTGTAAAATTGAATTGAACGCTGCGAAGTACGGAGCTGGCGTCTATGTCACAGACAGTGCCGCACTTTCAATGACGTTCTGTGTCATTACTCACAATAACGCACAAATTCGTGGTGGCGCGATACTTTCTTGGGGAGAGTTACAGATTCAAAACTGCCTCATAGCTGGCAATCACGCTGACTCAATGTCAGGAGCAATTGATTCGCCATATTGGGGAACAAGCACCATACGCTCATCTACCATCGTGCAAAATACAG
>JAERSY010000103.1 GCA_016845245.1 Phycisphaerae bacterium | reverse complement strand
ACCTAAGGCGAGGCCGAAAGGCGTAGTCGATGGACAGCAGGTTAATATTCCTGCCCCATCATGGAAGGTGGATCCAGCGTGACGGATCTTGAAGTTCAACGGGACAGTGAAGCGTCCAGGCCCTTGAGGCCGGTGTTGGGTGGATAGGTTCCAAGAAAAGCCGTCTGGTGACGACCATGATGCCCGTACTAAAACTGACACAGGTAGGTGTGGCGAAAAGCCTCAGGCGCTCGAGAGAACTGTTGTGAAGGAACTAGGCAAATTGACCCCGTAAGTTCGCGATAAGGGGGCCCTACTCGTAAGAGAGGGCGCAGAGAAAAGGCTCTGGCGACTGTTTATCAAAAACACAGCACTGTGCGAACACGCAAGTGGACGTATACAGTGTGACGCCTGCTCGGTGCCGGAATGTTAAGGAAGTGGGTTAGCTTCGGCGAAGCTCATGACTGAAGCACCGGTAAACAGCGGCCGTAACTATGACGGTCCTAAGGTAGCGAAATTCCTTGTCGGGTAAGTTCCGACGTGCATGAATGGCGTAACGACTGGAGCACTGTCTCCACGACAGACTCGGTGAAATAGTAGTGGCGGTGAAGATGCCGCCTACCCGCAGCAAGACGGAAAGACCCCGTGGACCTTTACTGCAGGCATATATTGGTCACGTACCTGTACTGCGTAGGATAGGTGGGAGGCTTTGAAGCTGAGTTTTCGGACTTGGTGGAGCCATTCTTGAAATACCACCCTGTGCTAGTTTGTGGCCTAACCCCGATTCCCATGAAGCTGGGCGGGGGACCATGTATGCTGGGCGGTTTGACTGGGGCGGTCTCCTCCTAAAAGGTAACGGAGGAGCGCAATGGTTGGTTCAGCGCGGATGGAAACCGCGTGTTGAATGTAAGAGTACAAGCCAGCTTTACTGTGAGTCATACAGGACAAACAGTCTCGAAAGAGGGCTCTAGTGATCCTGCAATCCCGTGTGGAAGGGTTGTAGCTCAACGGATAAAAGGTACCCCGGGGATAACAGGCTTATCGCTCCCGAGCGTCCATAGCGGCGGAGCGGTTTGGCACCTCGATGTCGGCTCATCGCATCCTGGGGCTGAAGGTGGTCCCAAGGGTTGGGCTGTTCGCCCATTAAAGCGGTACGCGAGCTGGGTTCAGACCGGCGTGAGCCAGGTCGGTCCCTATCTGCTGTGGGCGTTGCATTATTGAAAGGATCTTTTCCTAGTACGAGAGGATTGGAAAGGACTCACCCCTGGTGTGCCAGTTGGACCGCTCGGTCCATCGCTGGGTAGCTAAGTGAGGCAGGGATAACCGCTGAAAGCATCTAAGCGGGAAGCCCCCCTAAAGATGAGTAATGCATGTTCTTTAGAATGAGAGACCCCCGGAAGACTACCGGGTTAATAGGCTGCATGTGTACGCATAGAAATATGTTTAGCAAAGCAGTACTAACGGTCAAAGGTCTTGTCATGCCGACTTTGTTTCAACTTATGTTGAACGAAAGTCTGGTCAAACGATTTTTCGTTATTGACAGATCGCGCACTCAAATAATAAGTACCTCGAACAAACGGAAGTTTGTTCGACTGTATGGTGAATGCCATTGTTACTACACATGAACGACAAAGATTTGTCGTTCATCGCTTAGCGGCGGTGAACGATTTTTGCGTCACTCGTCTTTTAACGAAGGCGATTGGCTTTGTTGGTGAATATATGTCAAGGGATACACCTGATCCCATCCCGAACTCAGAAGTTAAGTCTTGACAGCCGATGATACTGCTCAGCGGGAAAGTAGGTTATTGCCAGCTTTTTCAGCCCCGCAACCGAAAGGTTGCGGGGCTGTCTTTTTATATCATGGCCCCATCCGAAAGGATGGGGCCTTTTCAATTTGAGGGTGATTTTTGATTCAATCTCGATAATGAGCAAAAAACACATGTTTTCCACCTGTTTTTGATGGACAGAAATCTACAACTTCCTTTACAGTAGGAGTTTGAGAAAGAGGATTGCGTTTTGCGCGCGGTGCGCGAAGCGCGAAGTACACCGCAATTTTTGGTGGGACAATGAGGAGAGAATAGAGTATGAAAACTCAACATGCGTTAGGACTAGGCATTGCGAGTTCACTGATTTTCAGTGGCGTCGCAATGGCTGACTTCTATGGACTTGATTACGCGATCACAGCAAATGATGGTGTTGATGGTGAATCAAACTGGACAGTTCGAATCTATGCAGTCTTAGATGAAGGCGAACGACTCGATGCTGTTGCAGGCGATGAGACAAATAACAAAACATTGACAACGACCGGTTCGTTTTACCAAAACGGATTTGGCGGTCCAACATCAGCAGACATTAACCCTAGCTTGTATGGTCCATTTCCAAGTCTTGTATATGACAGTTGGGTGACTATCGGTTTAGAAGATAATGTTGGTAATGCGCTCAGTAACATCGGAATCGATTGGACTGATTTTGAAAGTGGTGGAGACCTTGCGACGGATAACGGAACTTGGTTTGTCACTCCTAAAGATGCGCAAGGTGAAGCAATGCCATTCACAAACCAAAATGGTGATTCGCTTTACGGAACGTTAGTTGCTCAAGTCACAGTGTTTGGTAATGATTCAGCCATTCATATGGGTGCAATTTTCCAAGGTAAAGATTCAATGGGTTTAACTTGGGGTCCAACCTTTGCTGAAATCGATATTGAACAGCCAGGAATCATCGACTGTAATGACAACGGCATTCCAGATGACATTGATATTGCTGACGGCACGTCAACTGACTGCGATGGAAACGGTATTCCAGACGAATGTGAACTTGATGGAAATGACTGTAATGACAATGGCATTCACGATGCATGCGAAACATTTGACGACTGTAATGAAAACGGTATTCCAGACGAATGCGAATCATTTAGTGACTGTAATGAAAACGGCGTTCCGGACGAATGTGAAGATCTTCAAGACTGGGATGGCAATGGTGTTCCAGACTCATGTGAAGGACTTGTTGCTTACAACGTCTCAAGCGATACGGGTTACACAAGTTTAGATGCAGCACTTTTAGATTCAGATGATGATGATCTCATTTGGGTTGATGGTGGTTATGCTGAAATGCTTGCTGACATCGATTTCAGAGGCGCTGAAGTTGACGTTGAGATTCTTGGTGGTGGTTCACCAAGTGCAAACGTTCAAATGGCAGCTGGCTCATCACTTCATGTTGGATTAATGTCAGATTTAGCGGGCATTTCATCAGATAATGATGGTACTGCGACTGTTTCATCAGACATGCACCTTCACTCATCAAGCGTTCATGTTGCACGAGGTGCAGCGCTCAACCTTGAAGGTGGACACATGATGCTCGGTGAAATTAGCGCTCGCATGAATAGTGAGTTGTCACTCGACGCTCCTGACGTCTTTGTTGAAGGCCCTGTTACTTGCAGTGCTGGTTCAACAATCTATTGTGATAACTTGACTTCAAATGGAGATGCAACTGGCACCTTTGATTTGTTTGGTTCAATGGAAAACAATGGAACGCTCAGAGCAACTGATGATGTTCTTGTGAGTAATGATTTGACCAACTGGAACACAGTTGCAATTCATCGTGGAACGCTTTACGTTCTTGGTAATCTCACAAACAACGGCGTTATTCTTGGCGAAGTTGATGGTGGACCAGGTCTTCGAGGCGGTAATGGCCCTGAAGATGGCGATGGTATGAACATCGTTGGCAACTACACAGTTGGTGAAGATGCAAGCATCATCATGCCTCATCCTTACTGGAACATTTCAGTAGGTGGTAACTTCGATGTTGCAATCAATGACAGTGCTAATTTCATCATGAATGAAGCGACACTGAACTTAAGTGGTCATGAAGAGCAAACTGTAGAAGTACTTGGTGCTGATTACGGCGGTATTGAAGAAGCGCTTGATCCTTCTTACGGTTGTACATTCCCAATTGGAATTGTCAATGTGCGAAGTGGCGCACATGTCGTTCTTGTTGACAATCGTGATAACGATTGCGAAGGCGACTTGGCTGAAGTGATGTATGCTGAAATGCTCGTCGTTGAAGCTGGTGCAACACTTGATACGAATGGTCACATCATCTACGTTGCTGACTATGACAACCAAGGTACGATTGTTGGTGAAGAAGACATCATCATCATCGATCCGCCAGTTCTTGGTGACCTAAATGGTGACTCAGTTGTGAACATTGACGATCTCCTCATCGTCATTTCATCATGGGGACCATGTGATGGTTGTGCTGCAGACTTTGATAACAACGGCGACGTTGGTATTGATGATCTTCTCGTAGTCATCGCAAACTGGACGTAAGTTCAGCTGAACTAAAGTTCAAACGAGCCGGCTCGCCATTTGGCGGGCCGGTTTTTTTACGCATATATTTGAGGGTCAGACCCCGGACCTGACCCCGGACCTGACCCCGGGTCAGACCCTGTGCTAAAGTATGCGGGAAGATGCAGTATTCGCATACACAACAAGGGTACGTGACGAAAATCAGCTTGCTTGCTGCGGTTATTCTGTGTGTGGTCATTGCGTCAACAGCCGGCGGAATGCCAGTTTTGGCAAAAAGCGCAGTCTACGGAATCGGGCTCATGTTTCTTGTTCTCGCTTGGATCTTTGGTTCTCTCACAGTCGAAGTTGATGGTGAAGAACTACGACATTATTTTGGGCCCGGTTTCTGGAGAAAGACGTACTTAGTACATGAGATAGAAGACGTCACAGTCGTTAAGAATCTTTGGATTTATGGATGGGGTATTCGATTAACACCACACGGTTGGCTATACAACGTCAGCGGATTAGGTGCAGTTCAAGTGCATTTACAAAGTAGCCGTAAGTTTCGCATTGGAACAGACGAACCGGACGCATTAAAAAAAGCTATTGATTCCATTCGCTAAGCCCTATAAAACACGAGTTTTTCAGTTTCATCGTAAGAAAACGAACCTT
The DNA here is from genome assembly GCA_016845245.1 of Phycisphaerae bacterium. GTDB lineage: Bacteria > Planctomycetota > Phycisphaerae > Phycisphaerales > SM1A02. The sequence continues at coordinate 8,323 of JAERSY010000103.1, read as the reverse complement.
TTACTTCGTTATTTTTCATTCTCGTTCTAGAATGAGATGTACGGATTTCGAATTCATGTTTGGGAGATTGATACTTACATTTTGTATACTCAGTTGGTGCGGGCAATCTGCCTTCCCCAATGGTTCATGTTGTTTAAATGGCGGAGTGTGTTACGACACAATGAATCAAGTGACATGTGGAGTGTTCGGCGGTGTGTGGTATCCCGGCGTAACCTGTGATCAAGTTCAGTGCGAAACAAATTGTGGGGGCGATTGTAGTCCGGGCGAAGTCCTTGATTGTTATGGCCACTGTGTTCCAGTCTCTTGGATTGGTGACGGTGAGTGCGACAGTGGTCAGTATCAATGGGACACCAATAACATTTATCTAGACTGTGAAGAGTTTGGGTATGATGGGGGAGATTGTACGCCTCCAGCAGAATTGCCAGTGAGTGCTGGGGCGTGTTGCATTGGCGATTTAGATTCTTGTGATGCCAGAATATGTGAAGAAGTAACATACGCAGGTTGCATCAACGTGAATGGACAGTTCCTTGGCGAGCATACGGCGTGCTTAGAAGAAACGTGTCAATGCCCTCCAGGACAAATGGCAGATTGCAACGGCAACTGCTTTCCAATCTACTACATGAATGATGGCATTTGTCATGAAGGACACTGGTATCCAGAAAACGGTGATGGTGCATTTGCTTATCAACTCAACCTAGGTTGTTTGGAATTGGCGTGTGACTCAGGAGATTGTGTAGGCGTCTGCAGTGGAGCATGTTGTGTTGGCAACGATTGTGTTGGCGATATTGGTGTTGAAATTTGCGTGGAACAAGGTGGCACATTCTTAGGTGGTGGAGAGTCATGCGTCGATGTTGATTGCAGTTTCTTCTTAGTTCCTCAGTCAATTGCGTCTGAAATGCCATCAGATGAATCGACTATGGTGAGCAATTCCGGTGCAGCCGTAGCTGCAGAGGGTGATATTGTTTTAGTCGCTTTACTAGATGCAAAACTCGTGTCCAATGGTCAAGATGTGAAAGCAATGAACATTTACAGGGATCAAGGAAGGACTTTCGCCCAATCAGTTTATGTCGCCAACAGTAACGCATATCAACCTCCACTCATTACTACAGATGGGCAGCGCGCAGTCATGGCATTTGAAAATCATATTCGTATATACATGGACAATGGCAAAACATTTGTTCTTGAGCAATCGATAGAGTTGGATGCGTCGGTAACAATTGGTTCAGTCTCTGTTTCTGGAGACAAACTCATTGCAACAAATTATTTTTTCTCCGACGAGTTGTTCTTCTTTAAGCGAGTGGGCACGACGTGGAACGAGCAAGAACCAGTGTCGATTGCTGCTGGTCCGTCTATCCAAAAAGCGGTTGTCGATGGGGATGACCTTGTCGTCATGACATATTATTCGATCGTCACTTTCAACTACCAAAACGGAGCATGGCAAGAAGAGAGTGGGTACATTTCCCTTCAAGGCGGTCAACATGATATCGCTGTTGATAATGGCAGGTTTATCGTTGGAGAAACCGCAGACACATATCCCGGTTCGCCGAGCGTTGCGCAAGCTAGAATCTTCAAGAAAGTGAACAATCAATGGACATTTGAGGCCTTTTTAATCCCACTTGATACCCATCCAGATGATGACTACGGTTTAAGCGTTTCAATCGATGGGAATGTCGCTTGTGTTGCAGGTCGAAAAAACGACTCAGCGATCATGGATGGCGGCATCGTTTCAGTTTTTAGACGAGTCGATAATGATTGGACATACGCAAACAAGGTGTTGCCTTCAAATGGTTTACCCCAAATGCGGTTTGGATTCAATGTTGCAACAAATGGTGTTTCAGTCGTTGGCAGTTGGCGAACCGAGTATATCAACTTTGATAGTGAGATTCTTTACGGGGTGCAGATTGCACAACTCGATGCATATGAATGGATAGACTCTGATGGTGGTTCAATACATCACAGTAACAACTGGTCTCCGTCAATGCCGTCAGTTGGCGATACTGTGTCAGTTGCAGTACCTGCCTCATTTGAAATGAATGTATCTAGTTCACTTCCGTTTTCAAGATTGAATGTCGGTCCAAGTAAGCCAACGCTCAATATGCAAGGACAATCAGTAACCCTAGGTAACTCAATAGAGAGTGGACTTTCTGTCATGGGAACTCAACACATCACAGGTGATTTAGAGTTAGAGAATGGTGAGCTAACAGTCCCCGGAGATGTAGTCATTGGCAGCACTTACAGACCAGGTGCACTTTCAATCGCAAGTGACGCGAGTATTGACGTTGAAGGTCACTTTACGCTACTTAAAAACTCACAAATTCACATCGAACTTGGTTCGAATCAGGTGACGCCAATCCAAATCGGAGACGGTGTTGTCGTTTTGAATGGTTCACTCATTGTTAAACCCAGCAGTTCTGAGTTCGACCCTGCGATTGGGTCATCGTGGACGCTTATTGAATCTGAAACATTGCCGTCAGAAAATGAACGCCGATTTGATGTTGTCATTATGCCTGGTATTTCATACAGCAAATACTTTGATTTGGAGTACCAAGAAACTTCAAATGGCTACGCGCTTACAGCAACAGTTGCAGAGATCGCAGGACTGTATGATTTGGAAGATACGGATTCAGTTTCTGTTTCGGGTCGAGCCACTGATTTAGAAGTTAAAGATGTCGGTTCGCCTGCAGGACCTATGGATGGGTACTCCGACTTAGTTTTATCAGTCGGCGGCACTCCCGGTTCAATGCTAGTCTTTATCAGCGACGGCCAAGGTGGAGTCGGTTCACAGATTACGTATACAGTCGGGAATGGACCTTCAAGTGTCGCTGTTGGCAAACTCGATACCGATCACACCAATGACATTATTGTGACGAACGCGATTGATGACTCAGTCACGATATTCACAAACGATGGTGGCAATGTTTCGAACTTAACGCAGCAATCTCCAATATCGACAGGTGACTTCCCAATTGACTTGCTCATCATGAACACAGATGTAGACAGCGAAAACGAAGTCGTCGTCTCTTGCAATGGTGAAGAAGATGTATTGCCCGACGGTACAGTTGCAGGAGAAATTCGTTTCTACGAGGTGGATACGAATCTTGCACTCGGATTGAACTTCGCTGGCGCAATTCCACTTGAAAAACCAGGCAGATTAGATCCCGGCGATGTTAACAACGACAAGGATTTAGACCTGTCCGTTTCACTTGGCGCCGCAAGTAAAGCCGCGAGAATGAGAAACGTTGGCGGTCTTCGAGGGTTCAACTGGGAAGTCGTTCAAGAAGTAAATGTTGGCTCCCAACCATTTGATTTGCAGATGGGTGATTTAGATGGTGACGGCGACGACGATTTAGTTGTTGCGAACAGAGGTACCGACACGCTCTCATTGTTTAAACTTGAATCGAACAACATGTTTGGCGAAGAACTTGTGATTGAAGTTGGCAACAATCCCATTAGTCTAGATCTTCTTGACTACGATGGTGATGGCGACTTAGACATTGCAGTGATTGCTGACGTTTACTCCGGCGAGAAGGCAATCTCTCTTTATCGAAATGACACTTCATTGAACCAGACTGGCGAACTCGCATTTGCGCTAGAGCAAATCCTTGATGAGGGGCGCAATCCTATTCTCGTCGGTAGCGGTGAAATGGATGGCGATGCCGCAGATGAACTAGTTTCGGTTGTCGAATCAAGCGGATTCGCTGGCGTTGTTTCTGATATTGATGTGCGTTCCATTCCAGATAGTGCATCATGCGAAGGTGACTTTACAGATGACGGTACAGTTGGCGTTGATGATTTACTCGTCGTCATCGGTGCGTGGGGCACACCAAATGGTGATTTGAATGGCGATGGCACGACGAGTGTAGATGATTTGCTTGTCTTGATTGGTTTGTGGGGCGATTGCGAATAAAGGTATACTGCTCAGCCCCTAGGACAGGTGGCAGAGCGGTTGAATGCGCTAGTCTCGAAAACTAGTATACATTTCGGTGTATCGAGGGTTCGAATCCCTCCCTGTCCGTTCGTAAAGGCACAAATTGCTGTTTTTTTTTTGGTTTTCAGCGTCATCTAAGGTATAGTTGAAACACCTATATATAGGAGAGAAAGTTATGAAATTGTTCGCTATTCCAATGTGTTTTGTATGTGCGTCACTGGTTCATGCTGAAACGCATGTGATTGAAGCATACTCAACAACATTTGTACCAGATGTCGTCAATGTAGTGCCAGGAGACACTGTTCGGTTTGAATATGTGACTGGTTATCCTCACACAGCAACATCAGGGAGTGACTGCACCCCAGACGGCTTGTTTGAGGGTTCTCTCAGTGGCCCCGGTGACTATGTTGAGTGGGTTGTGCCTGAAGATGCACCTGCAGAAGTTCCTTTTTATTGTGACCCTCACTGTTTGATGGGCATGACTGGCGTCATCAATGTTGAGCATCCGCAAGGCAGAATGGTCATTGGTATCATTGCGATGAACAATCCAGAGAATCTCGAATACACAGAAGACGAAACGACTGAAACAGCTGTGATTGACATTCTGTGTAATGGTAGTATGGGCTCGTCATATTCAATTGGTGTTGAGATCGAAGAAGCTGATGTAGACGTACATATTGTGACATCGGGTTCAGAAAGCGCATATCTATTGCACCCTGCATCTGGTACAGAAACTGTACTAACTTCAGGCACACACACACTTGAAAATGGCGAACGCTATTTGTTCCATGGCATGACCGAAGGAAAAAGCACTTTAGAGTTCCTCATTACGTTCCCTGAAGAAACTCATGATGGCGAAAATCCAAACATGAGTGGTTTGCAAATGTCAGGCATTGGCTCCGTTCGCTCTTCAGGAGATAGTTTCGCATTCGATGTTTCTTCTGGCACAGGTACACTCATACTTGCTGGCGAAGGAGACATGGTGCTCGGCGTTCTTGGTGACGTGACAAGTCCTACACTCACACTTCCTTCTAGCGGAACTGAAGGCACAGTGAATGTCCCTGCTGGCTTTCATGAAATAGACCTTGCAGGTTTAGGCATGCTTTGGATTCCTGAATCAGGTGGTGGAGATGATGGTGGTCTGCCAGAGGATGTTGACGGCGATGGCGTTGTCGGCGTGACTGACCTTCTTGCAATTATCTCAGCGTGGGGTGCAACCTCACCATAACACAAGGAAAAAGGTAGGATACTCGGGAGTATGTCTCCAGAAATCCCACATAATCAACCAAGCATCGAGTCGCCTCTCTCAGGAGCGCGACTCGATGTTCTTTCAAAAGCGATTGCATCGTCTATTCAAGATGAAACACGAACGCGACATCTCACGACAAGTTATCTTCCAAGTCGAAGAGAAGTGATTGGCGTGTTAGAGCGACTCAGTTGGATTCTCTTTCCCGGATTCATGGGTCCACGGACTGTCGGCGAAGAATCAATCGAAGAACATGTTCGCACAATCATTGCGAATATTGCGGGGCCGTTGTTTCATCAAATCGCTGGAGCACTACGATACGCCGAAGAAACAGGCGTTGTCGCTTTCGATGAGCATTGTCCTGACTGCGATGAACGCGCAAGAGAAGTTGTTGATTTGTTCGTGCAGGAAGTTCCAAGTCTGCGAAGTAAGTTGTCACTCGATGTGCAAGCTGCGTTCGACGGTGATCCCGCAGCACGCCACACTGACGAAACGGTATTCTGTTATCCGGGCGTTCGCGCACTCTGGATGCACCGAGTTGCGCATGCGCTGTTTAACTTGCAAGTGCCACTCATCCCACGCATGATTGCTGAACACGCGCATGAACTTACTGGGATTGACATTCATCCTGGTGCAACAATTGGCGACTCATTCTTTATTGATCATGGCACTGGAGTTGTCATCGGTGAAACTACAGTAATTGGACATCATTGCAAGGTGTATCAAGGCGTCACGCTTGGTGCAAAAAGTTTCGAACGCGATGAACGGGGCGAACTCAAACGTGGAACAAAAAGACATCCAACGCTTGGCGACAACGTGACTGTCTACGCTGGCGCAACCATACTCGGTGGCGATACCGTGATTGGCGACAATTGCGTTGTTGCAGGCGGCGTTTTTCTCATGCGTTCGGTCGACGCAGGCCACACGGTCAGAGGACCAAAAGCAGCTGTGCGTCTCAATGAAAATCGTGAAGAGATGTGATTCTGCTAAAATACGCAGTCTATGACGACACGAAAAGACACCATTACAACACCACTTGGCGACCGAACCGTTTACAGACTTGATTCTCTCGGTTCGCTTGATTCAATGCCATACTCAATTCGAGTTCTCCTTGAATCTTGTTTGAGACATTGTGGAAATGGCATCGTCACTGAAGATGATGTCAATGCACTCGCAGGATATGACGCTACAAACGTCGGTGAAGTGGAGATTCCATTTACGCCCGGTCGAGTTGTGCTACAAGATTTTACGGGCGTGCCAGCTGTTGTTGATTTGGCTGCAATGCGTTCAGCAATTGTGGATATGACGGGTGATGAAAGCGCAGCAACAAAAGTCAACCCGCTTGTGCCTTGCGACCTCGTGATTGATCACTCCGTTCAAGTCGATGCGTTTAATAGTTCAAACGCCTTGACGATTAATGGTGAAAAAGAATTTGAACGAAACAATGAACGGTATCAATTCCTTAAATGGGGGCAGGATTCTTTTGACAACTTTAGAGTTGTGCCGCCAGCAACTGGCATTGTGCACCAAGTAAACCTTGAGTACCTTGCGAAAGTCACGTGGGACAACGATGGTGTGCTTTATCCTGATTCACTCGTCGGAACAGACTCACATACCACAATGATTAATGGTCTCGGCGTACTTGGTTGGGGTGTAGGCGGCATTGAAGCGGAAGCGGTCATGCTTGGTCAGCCCATTTACATGCTGATTCCTGAAGTCGTCGGTATGAAGTTAACAGGGCAGCTCAATGAAGGCGTGACAGCAACGGACCTCGTTCTCAGAGTAACGGAACTACTTCGCGAGCACGGTGTTGTCGGGAAGTTTGTTGAGTTCTTCGGCCCCGCATTAGAAACAATGTCGCTTGCAACGCGCGCAACAATTGCAAACATGGCTCCTGAGTATGGTGCAACAATGGGATTTTTCCCAGTTGACGAACAAACGACAACGTATCTGCACCTTTCAGGTAGAGATGAAGCGCTTATTGAAACTGTCGAACAATATTGCAAGCTCCAAGGACTTTGGCGTGATGACGATCGCAACATTAAGTATTCAAGTGTTGTTGAACTTGACATGTCAACCGTTGAACCGGCACTTGCAGGTCCAAAACGTCCGCAAGACCGAATTCGTCTTTCTGAGATGAAATCGGCTTGGGAAGATGCAAGGGCGAACACATTTGCGCACGTTGAACCAAAGAGTGCACCTGTGACATATGACAATGAAACGTTCGAAATGCGGGATGGCAACGTCGCGATTGCAGCAATTACAAGTTGCACAAATACGAGTAATCCAAGTGTGATGATAGCAGCAGGACTCGTTGCAAAGAAAGCCCATGATCATGGACTAACACGAAAGCCGTGGGTTAAAACATCGCTCGCTCCCGGAAGTACAGTCGTCACTGAATACCTGCAACAAGCAGGATTGCTCGATGATTTAGAAGCACTTGGTTTTTACGTCGTTGGATATGGTTGTACGACTTGCATTGGCAACTCAGGTCCTTTGCCTGAGCCAATCAGCGAAGCGGTGAATGAACATGACCTCATTGCATGCAGCGTTCTTTCCGGAAACAGAAACTTTGAAGGTCGCATTGGTCCAGATATCAAAGCAAACTACCTTGCGTCGCCACCACTTGTTGTTGCGTATGCACTCGCAGGAACAGTTGACATCGATTTGCAGAATGAACCAATTGGCACAGTTGATGGGAAAGACATCTACCTGAAAGACATCTGGCCCTCAAATGAAGAGGTCGCACAGACGATTTCATCATCACTTGGAAGAAATGACTTTGAGAAACAGTATGCTGATGTGTTTGCAGGAAGTTCAGATTGGCAATCCATTGAATCTGGTTCAGGCCAACTCTTTGCATGGTCAGACGAATCGACGTACATCCATCAGCCGCCGTTTTTCCAAGACATGACGCTTGACGCTCCCGGCATAAATGCAATTGACTCAGCAAGAGTGCTTTGCAAACTGGGTGATTCAGTTACAACAGACCACATTTCGCCCGCAGGTTCAATTGGCGTTGATTCGCCAGCAGGTCAGTTCTTGCAAAGCAAGGGCGTTCCAGTTTCGCTATTCAACAGTTTTGGTTCTCGCCGCGGCAATGATCTTGTCATGACGCGCGGCACGTTCGGTAATGTTCGCGTAAAGAA
>JAERSY010000102.1 GCA_016845245.1 Phycisphaerae bacterium | reverse complement strand
TATCTTGGAACACAAGTTGTCAATTGGTGTCCAAAACTCGGAACAGTCCTCGCAAACGAAGAAGTCATTGACGGTTTAAGTGAGCGTGGCAATCACCCTGTTGTAAGAAGACCGCTGAAACAGTGGATGTTTAGAATCACTGCATATGCGGACCGTTTGTTACACGATTTAGATGGTCTCGACTGGCCTTCATCGACACTGCGAATGCAGCGAGAGTGGATTGGCCGGAGTGAAGGCGCAGACATCTTTTTCAATATCGATGGAAGTGAACAAACGCTTCTCGTTTACTCAACGAGGCCAGACACCATCTTCGGTGCGACATTCATGGTGGTTGCGCCAGAACATGAACTCATCCAAGACGTTCTTGACAACCCGACAAGTGATTGTGATGTTGATGCCATCCGCACATATGTAGAGAGTGCGAAGAATCGTTCAGACGTTGACCGAATGGCAGACTCAAAAGATAAGAGTGGTTTCTTTACTGGGCTTTATGCAATCAATCCAGCAACAAAAGAGCGAATGCCGATTTGGGTAGCTGATTATGTACTCATGGGATATGGGCATGGTGCAGTCATGGCTGTTCCCGCTCACGACCAGCGAGATTTTGAATTCGCACATGCATTCAATCTTCCTGTCAGAGAAGTCGTCAAACCACTGACGCCTTCAGATGATGAGTGTTTCGCAGGAAAAGGCGTCGCAATCAATTCATCAAGCGATGCCATTTCAATCGATGGTCAGGAAACAGACGAAGCAAAGCAATCCATTATCGATTGGCTTGAATCGCAAGGCGCGGGTTCAGAAAAAACAAACTACCGATTAAGAGATTGGCTGTTTTCTCGCCAACGATATTGGGGAGAACCATTCCCTATTGTCTTTGATGAAGATGGAAATCACTATCCAGTGAGCGAAAGCGCTCTTCCAGTAGAACTTCCGAGCATTTCTGATTACCAGCCAATTGAATCAGAAGACCCACTGCCACTCTTAGCAAAAGCAGAAGATTGGATTCACACAACTGCAGGTGAAGCAGGCGTTGATCCCGCATTACTTCCTCCAGATACACCCGTCACAAGAGAAGCAAACACCATGCCGGGCTGGGCTGGCTCATGTTGGTATGAAATTAGATTTTGCAGCCCAAATGACAACGCTCGTTTTGTGAACGAGGTCGCTGAAAAATATTGGATGGGTAATGGTGTTGACCTTTACATCGGTGGTGCAGAGCATGCTGTGTTGCACTTGCTTTACGCTCGATTCTGGCACAAACTTCTGTTTGACTTGGGTGAAGTTTCCTGTAAAGAACCATTTACAAAATTGTTCCACCAAGGCCTTTTGACAAGCTACGCATTCCAACGCGCAAACAAGTCACTTGTCCCAGTTCATCAAGTAGAAGAACGCGGCGATTCGTTTATCGATTCTGAAACGGGAGAAGAAGTTCAACGCGTCATTGCAAAGATGAGTAAATCACTTCGCAATGTTGTGAATCCTGACGACGTCATCGAGGAGTATGGCGCTGACACGCTTCGTCTTTATGAAATGTACATGGGGCCGCTAGAAGCATCTGCGCCTTGGAACACACGCGATATTGTTGGTGTTCACCGCTTTTTACAGCGAGTGTGGCGGCTTGCGATTGATGAGAACACCGGCGAGATTCGAAGTGATCTAGCGAATGAACCTAGTGATTCTGTCGAAAGAGCACTTCACGCAACGATTGCAAAGGTCACTGATGATATCCCGGCGTTGAGATACAACACCGCCATTGCATCAATGATTGAGTTTGTAAACACTGCTACATCTGAGGGCTCAGTGACGAAGTGTCAACTCTCTCGCTTTGCATGTGTATTGGCACCGTTCGCGCCACATATCGCAGAAGAACTCCATCACAAGCTTGGTCATGAAAGCAGCATTGCCTTCGCGCAGTGGCCTGCGTTTGATGAATCACTTCTTGTAAGTGATGTCATTGAAATGCCTGTCCAAATCATGGGTAAGGTGCGTGGCAAAATTGAAGTTAATGCAGATGCGTCCGATGAAGAAATCGAAAAGATTGCCACACAAGATGAACACATTGCGTCACTTCTAGAGGGTAAGACAATTCGAAAAATAATTGTTGTCCCTAAACAAATCGTCAATATTGTTGCGAACTAATGGACTACGAATTCGACATTCTTTCATTTGCTGGACTCTCAGGTGATTCATCTTGGATTCTTGATGAACCAAGTGAAACTGAGTTTAGAATCATTCTCACAGAACAATTTGATACGCCCGAATCACTTGCAAAAGAAGTTGCGAATGTTGCGGGGGAGCCAATTGACGTTGAGTGGATTGAAGAATCACCATGGGCGCTTCGCGTTCGTGTGCCTTCCTTGCCGACCGACATCATCCTTTGGAGTGAAGAACTTTCTGAAGAGGTGAAGTCACAACAACAAGTCGCATCTGGCTCATTGCTCGCCATGCAGACGAAACTTCATCCAGCAGATCCCCTGACGCACTTTACAAATCTCATGCGATTGTTTGGTTCGTTGCCATTTGGTGTTCACTCAATCTGTGATGTGCCAACTGGAAGGTGGTACCCAATCCAAGTGATTGATGACCTCTTCTTCCAAGAACATGACGCCCCCGAAGAAGTGCTCTGGTTAACCCGTCTTATCGAAGCAC
>JAERSY010000101.1 GCA_016845245.1 Phycisphaerae bacterium | reverse complement strand
TTCACAATGACAAATGATGGCCCCCTTGAAATGAGTTCTTTTGCGGCCTCAATTGGGTCTTCAATATCAGTGAGTTGTTGCGCTTCTGAATCGTTGATGACTAAACCATCAATGTGTTTAAACAAATCATGAAGTTCGTCGTTTGCGATGTTAATCCATAAATCCATAGTGTCCGCAACAGCGAGTTGTCTATCTGGAAAGTTGTTCAGCAAGTCAAGTTGAATGCTTGGATGTGAGTTTGCGAGGAAAATGACGCGGCTGTCGTTATATGAATCCGGAATTGAAGGGGGTGCTTCTTCAAGTACGCCAAGTTCAGTGAATAGCGTCTCCCGCTCATTCATGTTGTCAAAGTACTTGCCGCCCCACGCAAATGTTTTAGAATCGGCGCGTTCCTCAAGGCCTTCAAGGCAGAGTCCATCAATCGATTGCAAAATCGATTTGTGCTCTGCTGGCCAGTCGCCGCCGACTGCGCCGACGATGCGAATGGGTGAATGATGAAATGCAGCAGCAGCTGCAAAGTACGCACACGAACCGCCTGATACGCCTTCAGCTGAAGCGCTCGGTGTATAGACAGTATCGATTCCGATTGTTCCTGTTACGAGTAGTGGCATAGGGTTGGCATTATAGTAATTGCCGCAATCGCCCGCCGGCTTCATTGATCAAGTGAGCGGCTTCTTCTTTTGAAAGTGATTTTTGATGCATGACGATTGCAGTTTTGACATCTTTCCCACCATCCATGAGAAGTGTTCTAGCCGTATCGCGATTGACGTTACAAATCGCTTCAATGATTCGTATGCCTCTATCCATGAGTTTGTCATTGGTTGCTTTGAGGTCAACCATATAATTGTTGTAAACCTTCCCAAGTTTGGTGAAGTAGGTCGTTGTAATGATATTGAGCGTCAGCTTCGTCGCAGTCCCTGCTTTGAGTCTCGTTGAACCAGTGAGGGGTTCAGGGCCAGTATCAAGTTTGATGAGTTGGTCACATACGCAATCAACATCTGCGCACGTGAGAAATCCAGTGTAAGCGCCTATGCTTTTTGCAAACTCCAGTCCGCCAAGCACCCATGGCGTTGTTCCGCCAGCAGCGATACCCAAGACGACATCTTGATTCGTAAGTTGGAGTTTCCCAAGCTCATCATGCGCGCCTTCAAACACATCTTCTTTTGCTTCAGACGATTCTCTAAGCGATGCATCACCGCCCGCAATGATTCCAATAATCTTCTCATGACTTGCTTGAAATGTAGGGGGGCATTCCGCAGCATCAAGCACACCAAGGCGACCTGACGTTCCACATCCAATGTAAATGAGTCGTCCGGAGCGACTAGAAAGTTCTTCGATGAATGATGCGATTGAAGTTGACGCTCGCTTTACTGCGTGAACAGCATCGAGGTGGTCAGTTGCAAGCAATTCAACACACTCAATGGTTGATAACGCGTCGAGATTCGATGTGTCGGGATGTCTTTGCTCTGTTGCGAGATGACCTCGGTCTTGTTCCATAATTTCTATTCTACTAAAGGAAACCGATGAAAAAAAAAGCACCACCCAAAAGGGTGGTGCTTTGAATTCAATCTTACAAAGAGATTAGACCATGTCTTTGAGGGCTTTGAGAGGTGTGACCTTCACTGCTTTGCGTGCTGGCTTCGCAGGGATGTCTCTAGTTTCGCCAAGTAGTGGGAGGAAGACATTTTTACGTGCTGGACGTCGTGGAATGACTTTCTTCTTAACTTTCATGAGACCAGGAACAGTGAATACGCCTGGGCCACGGTTGCCAAGATCCTTTTTGATCATTTTTGACATGCATTCAAATACTGATGCAACTTCCTTGCGTGTGAGACCTGTGTCCGCGGAGATATCACCGAGGATTTGTGTCTTTGTTCTTGGCTTAACTTCTGTAGTTTTTGCCTTCTTTGTGGTTTTCTTTTTCTTGGCCATGGAATTCGAATCCTTTCATTGGTCCAACTCTACTTTGCGTTCTCCCCGCCAACACTGGCGACTCAAAAGACACGCACAACAAGGGAATGTACATTCACTAGCATCCTATAACAAGTCATTCACTCAGGAAAATACGGGCTTTTTTAGAAAAAGCGAAATTTTATGGTCCGATTAAAGAGCAATAAATCAAATTCAAAATATTGAATCTTTTCGTAATCTCCACAGGTGATTAGCCGATTGGTATCATTCTAGTTTCTCCACTTTTACACCCTTTTGAAGAAGAGTACGGATATAGCTCAATGTTTGAATACGATGTATGTATAGTTGGCACCGGTCGAGTCGGATTGCCGCTTGCCCTCTCTCTGATTGAGTCAGGACTGAAGGTTACTGGCGTAGACTTAGATGAAAATTTACGAAACAGTGTCAATGGCGGGAAGATGCCATTCCATGAACCCGGCTACGACGAACTTGTTGCAAGTAAACAGCTTGAGATTCAGCCAAAACCAGACGATGCGGTGCCAAACAGTGCAGCAGTCATTGTGACTGTTGGTACGCCGCTTCATAACCACATCGAGACTGACCTTTCTCAGATTCAGCGAGTCCTCGCAGGTCTTGGTGAGCACTTTAGAAAGGGACAACTCATCATTTTGAGATCGACAGTTGCACCGGGTACAACTTCTTACGTGAAGAAGTGGATAGAGCGAAACACAGATTTCACAATTGGTAAAGATTTATACCTTTCATTCTGTCCTGAGCGAATCGCTGAAGGTGTTGCGTACTCTGAACTACGTTCACTCCCACAGATTTGTGGTGCCGAAGATGATACAAGCCGCGATATGGCTGGTGAATTGTTCGCGAATTTAGCACCTGAAATAATGAAAACAAATTTCATTACTGCTGAACTTGTCAAACTCTTCAACAATATTTCTCGCTACATCAACTTTGCTGTCGCAAACCAGTTTGCGCTCATTGCAGATAACTTTGGTGCAAACATCTATGAAACAAGGCGACTTGCGAATCATGATTACCCGCGTTGTAATCTAGCGATGCCGGGCTTTACTGCTGGCACATGTCTTCGAAAAGACTTTGGCATGATTAACGAATGGAGTCCATATCCAGACATGCTTCTTTCAGCATGGAAAATGAATGAGTTTACGCCAGCAATGCTTGTTGACCAGCTCATGAAACGAACGAAGATTCATGACAGTAAAGTCGCAGTGCTTGGATTCACATTTAAACAAGATACAGATGACATTAGGGACAGTCTTGTTCCAAAACTCTGCCGCTACATTGAAAGACAACTTCCAATGGAACTCAGAGTCACAGACCATCATCTGCCAGATCCAATCATTGAACCGTCCGCAGCAGAGCCCATTAAAAACTGGGCTGTGAGTGATGCACTTGATGGCGTCGATTGCGTCTTCGTTGCAACGAACCATACGGGTTATAAGGACGTATTAGTTGAGTTAGGGAAGAAGCACCCTGAGGCATGGGTGGCTGACATTTGGAATGTCGGCGGAACAGATCAAATTTATTACCAAGCAGGAATTCTTGCTGGAGAGAAGGTGACTCAATGAAAGTTTTACTCACAGGTGGTAGCGGATTCTTAGGATGCGAACTCTGTAATGAGTTGTTGCAAGCAGGCCACGAAGTTGTCGTCCTAGACGACCATTCAAGAGGCAAGCCAGCTCGCTTAGAGCAGTTCGGCGACACCGTCCAACTTGTTGATGGTGATGTGCGTGATTACGACGCAGTCCGCGCTGCAACCGAGGGATGCGAAGTCGTGTGGCACCTTGCATACATCAATGGCACTCGCTATTTCTATGAGAAGCCAGACATGGTGCTCGAAGTTGGCATCGAAGGCACACAAAACACAATTAAGGCAGCACTTGACGCTGGAGTGAAACGATACGTACTCGCTAGCACAAGTGAAACCTATAACGAGCCAACTCACGTTCCAACGACGGAGAGTGAGCGACTCATGATTCCAGACGTCACAAACCCACGGTTTAGTTATGGTGGTGGAAAAATTGCATGCGAACTACTGACACTTCATGTTGGCGGATTCCGCGGGCTTGAAACTGTAATCTTTAGACCACACAACTTCATTGGTCCAGACATGGGCTTTGAGCATGTTATTCCTGAAATTACAGGAAAAATCATTGCTGCATCCGACGGACTCACGAAAAGTGAAATCGATTTAGAGATCCAGGGCGATGGTTCTGAGACGCGTTCATTCTGTGATGTCACAGATGGTGCTCGGGGGGCATTTCTTGCTGGTGAAAAAGGCAAAAACGGCAACATTTACCACATCGGTACTGAAACTGAAGTCACGATTAAACACCTTGTCGAAACGATTGGCAATGCGTGCGGCGTGAAAGTCAATGTCGTGCCTGGTGAACTTCGCAAGGGCGGAACATCAAGACGTTGTCCTTCGATTGCTAAACTGAGTGAACTTGGATACGCACCAAAGTACAGTTTTGAAGAAGCAGTGAATCGTTGCGTTCAGTGGTACGTCGAGTATCACACAACAAAAGCAAACGCCTGATGTCGCTTTCAGACAAAACAGTTGTTGTCACTGGAGGCAAGGGCTTCCTCGGCGGATTTGTGTGCAGAGCGCTTGAAGCGAAGGGTGCTCGCGTCGTCGCAATTGGAAGTAAGGATTACAACCTCATCGAACAATCTGATGTTCGAAGAATGTACGAGGAACTGAAGCCAAACATCGTTGTCCATCTTGCAGCGGCGTGTGGTGGCATCGGTGCAAATGTCGAAAATCCTGCTCGTTTTTTGTATGAGAATGCTGTGATGGGGCTCATGCTTTTAGAGGAAGGTCGGCATCACGATTTAGGTAAGTTTGTGCTAATCAGTACGACGTGTTCGTATCCAAAAGATGCGCCGCTTCCACTACATGAAGATGATATCTGGACAGGCAAGCCAGTTGGCGCAACTGGTCCCTACGGCATGGCAAAACGATTGCTACATGAAGCATGCGAAACCTATGGAAGACAATATGACTTGCCTTGCGTTGTTCTTGTTCCAGCTAATCTTTACGGCCCAGAAGATCATTTTGAAGAAGAGAAGAGCCACGTGATTCCTGCAATCATTCGCAGATATGTCGAAGCCAAAGAAAGTGGTGTGACTGAAGTGTCTAATTGGGGTACAGGAACACCAACAAGAGAGTTTCTTCATGTGAAAGATGCTGCTGAAGCAATTGCGCTTGCAGCTGAAACTGATGTGTCTAGTGAGCCAATGAACCTTGGCACTGGCATTGAGACTTCGATTTCTGAGTTGACGAATGTGATTGCAAACGCTGTTGGATATGACGGTGAAGTTGTATGG
>JAERSY010000100.1 GCA_016845245.1 Phycisphaerae bacterium | reverse complement strand
TGACGGTCATGTCAGCAATGTAGAGATACACTTGCTGTTAAATCAAAAAATGTGGATTCCAAAAGCCCGTGAAGTAAATGGAATACCCGCTTCAAAGTTTAGTCATTCACCTTGATTTGATTTTTTAGCTTCATTGGCTTGCTTCGCCTTATGCATTTGATACCGGAGCATCATTTTAAGACGTCTAAACTCTTTCTCGTCGAGAAGCGACTGCTCCGGATTCACACGCATTGATGTAAACCATTTTTCTTCTGTTGGCTTGTAATCAAACATCACCTCAAGTCGTTTATGAAAATCATCCATGTGCCCTGCGCCATACAACACGCCAATGGTGTTGAGATCTTCCACGATGTCGATGGTGACACCAATATCTTTGAGCACCTCTGTATTCCGATCGACAATGATGACTTCCATGAGCTCTGGTTGCATATCACTTGATAACTCCATGCTGTCTTCCATTGAGAGCAACTCAATCATCAATAGTTTTACTGTTTCAACTACACCGCCACCTGCAAGCGAGTCAAGCATCGGCACAAGTTTCATCAAATCTGCTGACAGTTTTGCAGTGAGCGATTCACCAGACAGTGAATCAATCACTGTCGTATCCGCGCCCTTTTTATGAAGTAACTCGTTGACTTCTCCAATTGTTAAGTCACTGCAGAACCAATTTGGTTCTTCATATGGAAGCGCATCAAGTTGAAACTCAAGTTCTAGCATTTCAGCAAAAGCTGCTTGCATGTTTACATTCTCATCTTCTTCGATTTGAATGACCCCATCTGCAAACACATCTTTGATGTTGACCGTTCGTTTGACAAACAAATCAGCAGCAGAGCCCTCGCCCCCAATTGCCCCATCGCTTCCATAACTCCACACCCCAAAGGCAGACTCCTCAGGAAATGCTTGCAACGCGAAGGGTCTATTCCATGCATCAATAGAAGCATCATCAACCCAACCACCAAATCTTCGGTCGATGAGCGATGCGTCAATGATGATGTCATCAATGCTTTCAGGAATCGTTCCGAATTCTTCAGCGACTTTAACGCCCAAGTTCGCAACAAACTCCATCGAAGCTTTTGTTGATTTCACTGCGTGCTCGGGTGATGTGTTTACAGGTGGTCTCGCACCATCTGGCCTCACTGATTCATAGAGCACGACATCTAACTCATCGAGTAGTAACTCAATTTGAGCATAAAACGATTCGTCTGCAACATGGGAGACGCCAATGAGCCACAAGTCTGGCTTCCCTTCAGCGCTGTATTTTCGTGACGCAATGTCTAACGAAAGTTTTCCCTCATCACTTTGCTTTCGAATCCAAGATGGCGTTTCTGGCGCTTCTGCAACCGCTTGAGGTGCTTCTTGCATCACAAGACTCATATACATCGCAATGAATTCAAACATTACTTCATCTCCTTGCCATGTTGCGCTGATGCAACAAGTGACTCTAACTGACTGATTGCTTGTGAAGCCCAGCCCCTGAAAAGCATGTATGGGAACAGCGTCACAAGTGCAATGATGAGTCCTGCTGCTGTCGTGAGCAATGCCGAAGCGATACCGCCAGCAACGTCAGCGGGATCTGTCAACATTGATTGATTTCCAAGAAGTTGAAACGAATCAATGATTCCAATGACTGTTCCAAGAATGCCAAGTAGTGGCGATGCTGTGATGATTGTTGATAGTGCAATCATATACCGCTCAAATCGAGGTCGCTGTTCTTCGATTACTGCAATTGCAACTGCATCACTGCTTCCATCTTTTAGAAGCGCTTGAATGACTGAAGTATAAATCGTTCGTTTACGTTTGATCTCTGATGCAATTGCCTCAGTTTGTTCTGTTCGCAGTGCTTCGTTGTATCTTGAAATTTTCGCCGCACTGATTTGACCGCCACCAAAACTCCAAAACCAAAAGCGTTCAAGAATGAGCGTTAGACTAATCACGCTCAACATGAACAAGGGCAACATGACAAAGCCGCCCTTTTCGATGAGCATTAAAAGATGTTCCATTACACTTGCAAGCATCCCTAGATTGTAATTGTTCAGCGTACAATCTGTGGATGACTGCACCATCATCAGCTGAACCCCCTCAAATTGTCATGAGCCAGATTCCACTCATCGAAGAGGCGCTTCAATCCCAGATTCACTCATTTCAACTTCCAAAAGACTTAGAGGAAGCAACGCTTTATGCTGTGATGAATGGCGGAAAACGAGTAAGACCAGCTCTCACAATGTTATGTGCAGAAGCTGTCAATGGCTCCGAAGAACTCGCAATCCAAGCAGCTGTCGCAGTTGAACTTGTACACTGTTTTAGTCTCATTCATGATGATTTACCAGCCCTAGATGATGACCATTTACGCCGCGGCCTACCAACGTTGCACATTAAAACAAACGAAGCCATGGCAATTTTAGCTGGGGACAATCTACTGACGCTCGCTTTTTTACAGATTGCGCATTCTTCGTTCGATGATCATAAAAAGATGCTGATGTCAAAAGAACTTGCTGAATCGACAAAAAATATGGTCGTTGGTCAAGTCTATGACACGCTTGGGAACTTGCCATCATCTTTAACTCCTGAAGACCAAGTGAAACTCGTGCATGAAAACAAAACAGGCGCCCTCATTCGTTGCGCATGCGTCTTTGGCGGAATGTGCGGCGAACAAGAGAAGAGCCACGTTGAAGCGATTACGAAATTCGGGACGCACATTGGTTTAATGTTTCAGATTGTTGATGATTTAATTGATTTGCATGGCTGCCAAGAACATGTTGGCAAAGCAACACGTAAGGATTCTGAGGCAGGAAAACTCACTTACCCAAGTGTGTTAGGAGCGGAAGAATCAAAAAACATCATCGACCACCTCAAAAACGAAGCAGAACGTGCTTTAGAACCACTCGGAACCGCTGCAGATTGTCTGCGTTCTTTCAATCTTTGGTTGGCTCAGCGGACCCGATAAGCATACAATAGTGAACTCAATGTCAGACACCATCCTTTCGACAATTCAAACGCCCGCAGATTTACGCGCTATTCCTGTAGAAAAGCTGCCTGTTTTAGCGACTGAAATGCGAGAGGCAATTTGTAATCAAGTCCAAAAAAGTGGCGGTCATCTTGCTCCAAACCTCGGAGTCGTAGAACTGACCATTGCACTCCATTACGTGTTTGATTTCTCACACGACAGATTGTTGTTTGACGTTGGGCACCAGTGCTACCCACACAAATTACTCACAGGCAGACAACACTTGCTAGACAAGTTACGCCAACGTGGCGGCATGTCTGGCTTTCCAAATCCGGATGAATCACCCTACGACTTGTTCCAAGTTGGTCATGCTGGAACAGCAATTTCAACCGCGGTTGGCATGGCAAGAGGCGACTCGCTTCTGAATGATGGGTATGACCCAGACCACAATCCTGATGGCAGAAGAGTTGTGGCACTTGTTGGTGATGCGAGCATTGTCAATGGTGTTGCGATGGAAGGCCTCAATAATGCTGGCACATTGAAAAGACAATTTTTGGTTGTGCTTAACGATAACGGCATGAGCATTGCAAATCCCCAAGGTGCAATCGCTGATTATTTTGACCATCTCAGAGTTGGCTCAACATACCGCTCGATGAAACAAGC
>JAERSY010000099.1 GCA_016845245.1 Phycisphaerae bacterium | reverse complement strand
AGCACCATCTAATGAGACGTCTGCTTGCTTGATGTTTGAGATATGCGCAAACAAATTTTGAGGAATCAATTTGAGAATTTTTTTGTTTCGGCGTTTTCTGAATGCGCCCAAATTCGTTGTACCAACCAATAAATACAAGCATGTGCCCGCAAACGGAATAATGAGAATAATGAGAATCCAAGCGAGTTTCGCTGAAGAGTTCTTGCTCCGCTGAAGCAAAACAACTGAAATCATGCAAACCTTAAGGAGGAGTTCGCCAAGAAAAAGGATGAGTGGAAGGGGAATGTCAAACATCTACTTGACTCACTGTACCAACATTTCGAATCATTTTCGTATAAATGAATGAGGGTCAGTTAAATCAAACTGCCCTGAATCATTTTGGTCAATCGCTCCAAACGATTCGTGTGCTTTAGATAGACGTTCTAGTTTTTGAATGGCGAGCGCTTCAAGTGCTCTCTCTTCGTTTGGAGGAGAACCCCACACGAAAACGCTAGGCGTTGTAGTCGTGAATTGAATAGTCTTGTTTCCACTAAACCTTGACAAGTTTATGGTCTTAATCTGCTTGCCCCATTCGTAATCGTAAAACAGGTGAAGCAGTTGTAAACTTGCAATCACATCTTTACCATCCCATTGCATGCCGGGTCTTGGTGGTGCAGGGTGTGCCAACTGTTCAAGGGCGATGAAGTGGTAATTGTCTTTGACTGTCTGGCCAACTCTAGAAGGAACAAGTTTCCCATACATATCGATAAAGTACGTTCGATTTCCGTCGTTCACTTTTGCGTATGGAATCATGAATTGCGCGTCGATTTCTGCGTGGTTGTCTGAAGTCCATCGTACTTGGCGGATCTCTTCAAACCAGCCCGACTGAGCAAGTGCTGTAGATGTAGCAATCAAACCATCTCTGGCGATGGGTTCATTCGCAAGGTGACCGCGTGCAAGATCTGTTAACTCATTGACGAGTGAATCATCGAGCCATTCAGGTACTTGGGTGAAAGAAACCCAGATGTCTGATGGTGCAGGGTGTGCAGCTCGGAGTTTTGGCACGCTCAGCGCAGTCAAGACCGTAAGCCCGCACACGGTAAAGAGCCATGCAAACACAATGGGCCTCTTGATTAACTCAAGCAGACCACCACTAATCGATTGGAATACATCGGAAAAACTTCTCTTTCGTTTACGTGCCATGCCTACGAGACATCGACAAATCAAGTGCTTTTACTTGATGAGTTGTAGGGTGCGAAATGAGTGAAACGGTGCAGTAAAGCGGGTTAGCGCCCTTTTATCACCCTCTAGCAAGAGCGAGTTGCACGAGTTTCTCGCACAACTCAACCATCGAGAATCCGCAATCCTTCGCTGCCATCGGAAAGAGTGATGAATCAGTGAAGCCGGGCATCGTGTTCGCTTCTAAGAACATGGATTCATTCTCGTTCACGATGAAATCAATACGAGCTAAATCCCGAAGACCGAGGGCTTCATACATCTTTAATGCACTAGCGACGCTCTCGTGGAGCGGAATCTCTGGATTTAAAAGGTATGAAGTATCGCCTCGCTGGTACTTCGCTTCAAAATCGTATGTGCCAATATCTTCAGGTGGAACAATTTCAATGACTGAGAGTGGCTCGCCATCAAGTATAGAAATGGTGATTTCATGCCCTGTTACAAACTCTTCTGCAATGTAGGGTTTGTCGCCAATGAGATTGTTGATTGCAGTTGATGCGTCTTCTTGAGACTTACAAATCGCGAGCCCAACACTTGAGCCCTCGTCTGTTGGCTTTAAGACGAAGGGCAACTCAATCGTCACATTACTTCCGTTTACAATAGGCATCCAATGAGGCGTCTTGACTCCTGTTTTAACTGCAACATCTTTCGTAAGGTGTTTGTCCATCGCAATTCGAGCGGGTTCACTTGTTGAACCTACAAAGGGGATGCCACATTCTTCTAAGAGTTCTTGAAGGGGACCTCCTTCGCCGTATGGTCCGTGCAACACAGGGAAGAACGCGTCAGCGTCCATATGTTTAAGATGTTCAATAGTCGTCTTGTTAATGACGAAACGCTTTACTTCAAACTCTGTTGATTGATCAAGTGCACTTGCTACGGCTTTACCTGAGCGAATTGAGATGACTTGTTCAGCGTCAGGTCCGCCCATCAATACTGCTACGGTTGGCTTGCTCATCGAGAAACCGCCTCATCCCGCGACCAGACGACAACTTCATTGTGGAGTTGAATGCCCGTGGCATCAAGCACTCGATCTTGAATCTCTTCCATAAGTTCGATGACATGTCTCGCTGTCGCAGATGGCGACGTCACGATGAAATTTGCGTGGTGCTCACTCACACTTGCGCCGCCAACAGTAAACCCTTTTAGTCCTGATTGGTCAATGAGAAGACCAGCAGACACACGCTCGCCAGAATCGTTCAATGGATTTTTAAACGCACAACCAGCAGATGATTCAGCAAGTGGTTGACGCGTCTTTTTCCATTTAAAGATTTCTTTCACTCGCTTCCTTACTTCAACTGGATCAGATTCCTCTAACTCAAATGTTGCAGAAAGAACGACAGGCGCGGGAATTGAAGACTTACGGTAATCGAACTCGAGTTCCTTGGCGTTGTACGTCACAAGATCACCATTTGATGTGAGGCACGTCACAGTTTGCAGGCGGTCACTGATTTCACCATACTTTCCACCAGCGTTCATCCGGATTGCACCACCAATTGTTGCAGGGATTCCCGCCATTGATGTGAGACCCTCTAAGCCATGGCGAGCTGAGTCCATAAGAACCGTTGCTAAATCTGCGCCTGCCATCGCATGCATGGTGTCACATTGATCGATGCGCTTGTACGTGTGTGACTTAAAACATGGTGCTTCAAGTTTTACAACAACTCCCTCAACGCCAATGTCATCGACAAGCAGATTCTGACCTTTTCCAAGGATGTGAATAGGTGTGCCTGAGTTGTGGCATCGCCGCATGAGTAAAGATAGTGCATCTGTTGAACGAGGGGTCACAAGAACATCTGCTCTGCCGCCAATAGCAAAGTTTGTCATCGCTCCAACTTGAGCGTCATGCTCAAAGTCAACATCTAACCCACCAAAGAATGTTGATTGGAACTTTTGAGCCATCGTTGGTTGATTACGGGTTGTAGTTCAGTTCAGGTGTTGAGCAGAGATCGTGGGCGATTGAAGTCACAGGTCCAGCACCCATCACAGTAATCAAATCTCCATCTCTCGCGTGTGACCGTACGTATGCCACAATCTCCTCAAAGGTTTCATAATGTTTCGCTACTGAGCCCTTCGCAATGAGTTTGTCGACTAAGTCTTGCGCAGACACTCGCTGCTTCTCTGCTTCAGAGTCTCTGACAAAATATATGTGCGGGACGATGACCTCATCTGCACTTGAAAAACTTTGAGCAAACTGGTCGAGCAGGAAGCGTGTTCTGCTGTGTTGATGTGGTTGGAAAATGCAAATCAATCGTTTCGGCAATTCAGATGCGCGAATTGCTCGCAATGTCATTTCAATTTCAGTTGGATGATGTCCGTAATCATCATAAACGGTGGCTGTTCCACCATCTTTGCATGCGAGTGTGCAAACTTTCTGAAGCCGGCGATCGACGCCTTGGAATGTTTCTAGTGGCTCAACAATGTCATCCCAGTCAACGCCCAATTGTGCTGCAAGAATTGCTGCCGCAACTGCATTGAGTGCGTTGTGGGAGCCAAGCATGGCATTCGTCCATTGGATAATCCAGATTCCCTCTCTGAGAATGCCAACTCTTTTCACTGCAGGGTCAAAGAACACTTGGTAGTCAGCTTCGGGATGGAATCCAAATGTTTCAACTTTACATTGAAGGCCAGGAGTAATGAGTTGTCTATGTGCGCCGTCGTGGGCAATGAGAAGGTACCCACCCTGATTTTCATGTGGAACGCTCAATGCGAAACCTTTGAACGCTTCGATGATTGCATCTAATGATTGATAGTAATCAAGATGGTCTTCTTCTAAATTGTGAATCAGCGCGAGTGTTGGGTCATGGTCGTGAAAAGAGCGGTTGAACTCACATGATTCACTGATGAGCATGCCCTTTGAACCCTTCAGTCGTCCAACTGGTACTTCCGCCGCGCCCACTCTGCAAGAGCCACCGATTTGTTCACAATTCGCACCGACTATAAAACTGGGATCGATGCCTGCTGATAACAGTATTGCGCTGAGCATTGAAACTGTCGTCGATTTTCCATGTGTGCCAGCAATGCAAACCCCAGTATGCCGAGTTTGCACAATTCCGAGCATTTTTGAGTATGTCACTAAAGGAATGCCACATCGATCACTGGCTAAGATTTCAGGATGGTCGTCTGGTATGGCAGCGGAATGCACAACGACGTCAATATCATTTGTAATCTCGCTTCCATCCTGTTCGAATGTAACTGGGATCCCTAGATTGATGAGCTTTTCAGTGACCGTGGATGCAACTGCGTCAGTTCCTTGAACTTTTCCCCCTAGACGATTAATGATTTGTGCAAGTCCGCTCATTCCACATCCGCCGATTCCGATGAAGTGAAAGGTCTTGCCATGAATTGCATCTGCTGAAAACGGAAGTGGTTTGGTTGGTGTCATCTACTCTTTCTATCGTGGTGTAGGGTTCTAAATCTTGAAAGTGAGCCACTTGCTCAGAGGACTGTACAATACACAAAACATGTCAGATATACACGCCCAAATTCTTATAGTTGATGACGAACCTGATCACGCAGAGGTTATGGCTGAATCTCTGTGGAGACTTGGGCATGTATGTACAGTCGTTGAGGGCTTTGAGAAAGCAAAAGATGAATTGCTAATGGGTTCCTTTGATGTCATTGTGACTGATATGGTCATGGAAGAGGAGCAATCTGGTCTTGAGGTGTTGAAACTTGCAAATGAACACCAAGCCGATGCTGCAACGATTGTCGTCACAGCACATGGGGATATCCCAACAGCAAAAGCAGCGCTTCAGGGTGGTGCGTATGACTTTATCGAAAAGCCACTTGACCTTGACGTCTTTAGAAACCTCGTCAATCGAGCTGCAGAATCTGTTTTGCTTCGTCAACAGAATGAAGCGCTGAAAGGGCAGGTTGATGCAGCGTTCGGATTTGAAGGCATCATCGGTGATTCGCCAGCAATCCGGAAAGTTGTTGAGATGATTAAAAGGGTTGCGCCGAGCAACTTGCCAGTGTTAATCACTGGAGATTCAGGGACGGGCAAAGAACTTGTCGCACAAGCGATTCATAATCAATCAAAGCGAGCTGGTAAAAAATATGTTGCGTTTAACTGTGCGGGTCAAAGCGAATCGCTTTTAGAAGACCAACTGTTTGGTCATGTTCGCGGCGCCTTCACAGGAGCCGACCGAGACCGTGAGGGTGTGTTTGAGTTTGCAAACAGTGGAACACTCTTTCTCGATGAGATTGGTGATATGCCCTTATCGATGCAAGCAAAGTTGCTTCGCGTTTTGGAAACAGGTGATGTCGTTCGGCTTGGTCAGAATAGTGAACGAACCGTAGATGTTCGGTTTGTCTCTGCAACGAATCGCAATTTGCAAGAACGATGTGAGTCAGGTGAGTTTAGAGAAGATTTGTTTTTCAGAATCAAAGGTGCAGAAATCCATGTTCCGCCCCTTCGTGAACGACGAGAAGACATTCCCACGTTGATACAGTTTGCATTAGGCAAGTATGCTGCTGATATGGATTGCGCCAGACCAGACATTACGGATCCAGCTGTGTTGAGATTGGTCAGTTATGATTGGCCCGGAAACGTTCGTGAACTTCTCAATGTCGTTCAGCGTATGGCTGTTATGGCAGAGAACAACACCATTGACATTTCGCATGTGCCTGATGAGATTAAAGCAACCGAAAGCGAAGACACGCATGAAGTTGGTAGTCTTGCTGGAATCGGATTAGACCGGCTCGAAAAAGAGGCGATTCGTCAAACGCTTGCACTTACTGGTGGGAATCGAGAGCAGACAGCAAAAATGCTCGGCATCGGCGAGCGAACGCTCTATCGAAAACTTAAAGAGTACGGGATTAAGTAACGTTCTTATTCAACCCAACCAGTTGTCGGGTGAATTGTGACGAGTGCTGTTTGCTCGTCAAGGGAAAGTGTGACTTCAGCAAGTTCTGTGTACATGTCAATTCCTCCATGGTGGTTGAAAGGAATCTTTTGCTCAGTGAGGTTTGATGAGAGCCGCACATTTTGAGCGGAAGTTGCAGAGCCAAGACC
>JAERSY010000098.1 GCA_016845245.1 Phycisphaerae bacterium | reverse complement strand
AAATACGTGTGATGGTGGATTCAGAAGCTGAGAATGTCGCACTTGCTGTTGCAACCCGATGTTGAATCTCTTTGCTTGAAACATCAACCATTTCAAGGTCGCCTTCTGAATTGATGTGTGTTAGTTCGTTACTCATCTGAGGGATATCGTATAAAAAATAGAAAGAAATTTAAGTCTCTATTTTGAATGAACACGAACAATTTTAAGTGACACGCTCTTCAACAGACGATAACCTAAAGAGGAATACTCTTCTGAGGTACTTTTCTTGAAACATTTACTTGCACAATTCACGGTCCTTATTCTGCTCACAGCATGCAATTCAGAGCAAGAGTCTGAAACGAGTCATGCAACAAGGTCGGAACAGGAAGATGTCCAAAGTGAATCTGGTGATTCAAGCGATACAACTAGTTTTCTTGACGAAGAAGAATCGGGCAAGGATTACACGTCCAAATATACGATTGTGCCTCCAAAAGATGAATCAGTCATTGAATTGACCGATGTGCGAGCAGCTAAGCCAGCAAGTTGGATTTGGACGCCGCCTCGCTCAGCTTTCTCAACTGCGAATTACATCTTGCCAGCAGTTGAATCCAGTGAGCCAGCATTGCTTGCAATCACTGAATTTGATTTAGAAGAGGGTGGAAATCTGGAAGATAACATCGCTCGGTGGAACAGCCAGTTTAGAGATTTTGAAGGGGGTCCTGTGCGGCCAGTGATTGAAAACATTTCCGTCGCAGGACTAAAAGCAACTCAGGTTTCATTCAGGGGTGAGTACATGGGGGCTGGAGCAGCGTGGCACAAACCAGATCAAACAATGATTGTGGTTATCTTTGAGCAGAAGAACAAGCGGGTCTTTCTCAAAATTTTAGGCCCAACAGACACTGTAGAGATACACCGAGAACCGCTCTATGAAATGCTTCATTCCATAGAGCCAGTATCTTCTTGAATCACTTTAAGAAGAGTAGCGTGCGCGTTACCCTTCAGATGTGAATCAATGAATGACAACATCCCTAAATAATGCGATGGTTCTGTGATGACGTGACCTGTCTTTTGGATTGTGACAAACTCATGATCAACATTTTTTCTCTTCAACTCATTTGAAAATTGTCTAGCGAGTCGATTAGGTACTACCTTGTCTTCTTTACCTGAGAGCAAATAGATTGGAGCATCATTCTTGTCAATATATGTAGAAGGGTATGCAAAGTCCATTTCGCGTTCTTTTTCAGCACCAGACCACTTGAAGAAGGCGCTCTTATGTTGAGACGGAAGATATTTAGGAACAACAGCACCATTAATTGATGCGGCGCATTTCAGCGATGATGCTAAAGATTGTTCATCGAGTAATGACTTCATTTTTTGGTTGTTTTGTGAGCAAGCAGAAAGGACCGCGAGGTGTCCTCCTGAAGAATATCCAACGATACCGATGAGATCAGGATCGATGTTTAACTCAGACTTATATTTAACTATGAAGTTTATTGCTGAATAGATATCACTGAGCGTGTTCTTAAAGCCCCCTTCTTTAGTCCCTCTAAACTCAATTGAAGTAGCAAAATAACCGCCATGTGCCATGAGTGACAAGAACCGTTCGCCTTCATTCTTGCTCCCGCCATCCCAACCACCACCATGGAGATAGATGATGACAGGCAATGGTTCATCTCCACTGTTTGGAAATGCAACATCCATTGTGAGTGGTTTATGAAACGAATTCAACGATGGTGTTGTGTATGCAACATCCCTCATGAGCGTAATCTGGTTAGAGACCTCCGCACTTGGTTGTGCAAGACTTGTGAGAAGAAGGAAAATAGTCGCAAGTATTGGCATTAATTCATTATTAAAAAGTTATGGATGAGTTGTGGGCCTTCTGGAGTCAAAAAACTCTCTGGGTGAAACTGAACCCCAAGAAGTGGCTTGCCTTCCCCCTTCCACTCAATTCCCATACAAACGCCATCTTCAGTCCATGCAGTAACTTGAAAGTGGTCTTCTATTGCATCATCTTCAACGATAAGGGAATGGTATCTCGTAGCTGTCATTGGATTAGGAACATCTTTAAACAGGCCAGTTCCATGATGGAATATAGAAGATGTCTTTCCGTGCATGGGCTTTTGGTACTGCATCACTGATAGTCCAAAAACTGATGCAATGGATTGGTGACCTAAGCAAACGCCGAGAATAGGAATATGCCCAGCATAGTGTTTAATCACTGGCATGCTTATTCCACTATCGTTTGGAGTGCATGGGCCGGGAGAAATGATGAGATGGTCAATATTTAACTGATGAATCTCATCAAGCGTTAACTCATCATTTCGCACAACGCGAACGTCACGGCTTATGCCATGTTGAACGTCATGTTCGCCAATTCGCTGGACAAGGTTGTACGTAAACGAGTCGTAATTATCAATAATGACTAACACGTTGACGAGTATACAGGTTGGATTGGGTTTATGCGGCTTTCGTTCCTGCGACACCATCTTGCGTCACTAAGAACAAGTCCTTGCTGATTGGATACGGCAACCGTTTGTAATCTTCAACAATTCGCTCTTGCAACTTTTCAACAAAATTGTTTGGGCCACATGAAATTGCTAAAAATAAATCTCTTGCAGGTGTTGCGACGTAAAAGTTCCCTTTAAACTCTGGAGCAAGTCGTTGCCAAAGTGAGCCAAGCAATAATCGCGCTGCGTCGTAACCATCTTGCACATTGAAAATGGCTGCTCTTCCGCCATCATCAGATTCAACAATTTGGAGTTTAAGGTTTGAGTTATACGAAGCGAGATTGGTGCGAGCAATCCGATCTAAATCATCGACGTCAAGACCCCACTTCAACATCTGTTCAGTTGTAATGCTGACGGTCATTCTAGGCATGTCAAGAACATACATAATTGATGTGTCATTGACATAAGGCATATGCGCGACAAGTTCGTTCTCTAAATGTTCAAAAATAGAGTTGGGTTGAATTCGAGGCATGATCTTTGCTTTCGCCAAAGAAAATGGAAGAGGAACCTTGGCAAGCTCATCCCCTTCAAGAAGTTGATCAAGGAAATCTTCAACGATTTCAACACCCCGTGATGCATCAGACAATACAAGTCTGTACAAGTTGTCTAGGCCCAAATGGCGACCATCGACGTACAAGTCCATAGGGCCGACAAGTTGAACTTCTGCATCTGGAAAGTGGCGACGCAAGATTTGTACAACTTGTTCGCTGAATGCTTCTGGTTCTCTTGGCATATGTGTCATGTCTTGAAGTCCAATAATCCCCCCAACATTGCTAGACATCGACATGTTGAATTGACATCTGAAGTGTAAAATAAACATTGGATACACGCTTCCTTAATTAGAAACAGATATCGGACGTTCTTCATGGCTAGAGTCGTTCGATGATTAAAAGAATGAGTCAATCATGACACACACAATCAAACTACAAAACGCTGATATTAGCTCAAATGCCCCCCTTTCAATCATTGCTGGTCCATGTGTACTTGAGTCGAAAACACTCTGTGAGGAGATTGCTGGCACCTTAAAATCGATTTGTGATCAAGCAAATGTCAATTTTGTTTTTAAGGGTTCATTTGACAAAGCAAACCGAACATCAATCACTTCAAAACGAGGTCCAGGCGCCGACGCCGGCTTAGCAATCCTCAGCGATATTCAATCATCGCTTAATGTACCTGTCACAACGGATATCCATGAGCCGAGTCAGGCAGGCGAAATCGGAAACGTAGTTGACATCATCCAAATCCCAGCATTCCTTTGCAGGCAAACCGACTTGCTCGTAAGTGCAGCGGAAACTGGAAAAATTGTCAATGTTAAAAAGGGACAATTCCTCTCCCCCAATGAAATGTCTCACGTCATCACGAAACTTAAAGAAGCAAATTGTGATGACATCATTCTCACTGAGCGTGGAACGTTTTTTGGATATTCACGCCTCGTCAATGATTTTATTGGTGTTGGTGATTTGATTGAGTTCGGACATCCAGTCTGTTTTGATGTAACACATTCGACGCAGTTACCAGGCGCTGGCAAAAACCAAACTGCTGGGAGGCCGGACAGAGCCCCACTACTTGCGCGTGCTGCAACAGCAGCAGGCGTCCACGCACTATTTATTGAGTGCCATCCAACTCCAGAACAGGGACACTCAGATGCAAGCACGATGCAGCCCTTGGATAAGATGGAATCGATCATCACCGAGTGTGCTGCTATACACGAAACGCTACATTCCAACTCAGGTACAACGGCATGACAACATGCGACTTGTGTGATAAACCTGCGATTTACCATGACGTACGAATTGTGAACAATGTGCCAAACACCGTTCATCTTTGTAAAGAACATGCAATTGAAGCAGGCATTGATATCGCGCAAAGTGATTTTTCTGTTGTTCTTAAGATTCAAGAACAATCGAAGTCGCCAATCAAATCATGCCCTGATTGCGGAATGACAATTCCTGATTACAAGAAGGCAACGTTGTTAGGTTGTCCAACATGCTACGAAACTTTCTCTGGTGAGTTAGACGGTGTTATTAAACGGGTTCAAAATAATAAATCAGAACACATTGGCAGTTGCCCAAATCAACTTGGGGAATCAACACAACGTGAACTACTGATTAGAAATCTCCTTAAAGAACTCAATGAAGCTGTGCAAACGGAGGCGTATGAGAAAGCTGCAGTTATTAGGGATCAGATAAAAACGCTGCACGAACAAAAAGATGATTGACCCAACCCATAATCAACTTTTTAGCAGTGCGGAAGCTCCCTTTGGAGATGTTGTTCTTAGCAGTCGCGCTCGACTTGCAAGGAATTTGGACGGCTTCCCATTTGTAAACAAATCGAGTGGTGATGATTGTGCTGAAGTGACCGAGCTACTCAGGAAAGCATCAATCGAAGTTGAAGATGGAATCTCACTTGATTGGATTCCTATTGATGAATTAGATGAACTGAGAGCTCAACTCTTTGTTGAAAGGCACCTCGTCTCTTCAAAACTGATTAACAACCAGTATCCCCGAGCAGTTGCGATTGGTAAAGAATTGATACGGAGCGTGATGGTTAATGAGGAAGACCATATTCGCATTCAATGCATTCGACCCGGACTTCAACTTTCAGCTGTGTTTGATGATGTCTACGACTTAGACAAACGACTCAATGAATCGATTTCGTATGCTTTTCATAAAGACTTAGGGTATCTCACAGCGTGCCCCACTAACCTTGGTACTGGCGCTCGGTTTAGCGTCATGGTCCATTTACCGGGTTTAAAAATTGTTAAAGATCTCGGCCGCATTCAAAATGCGTGCAAAGCAATGTCGCTTGCAATTAGAGGGTTTCAAGGCGAGGGTTCAAAAGCGCTTGGTGATATTTATCAAGTAAGTAATCAAGTAACGCTTGGTTATACAGAGGAAGAATTACTGTCACTGATTGCAGATCAGTTTCTACCACCTGTGATTGATTGGGAACGCAAGGCACGCATGCATATCATTGAAACGAATGCTGCAGAGTTAGATGACAGAATCTACCGAGCAATTGGAACAATTAAGACTGCGCGACTTCTTTCTCTTGAAGAAGCAATGCAGTGTCTTGGTCATATTCGCCTAGGCATCGCAACAAATCGCATCAACGATATTGATATCAACTTAGTCAATCAATCATTTATCAATATTCAGCCAGCACATGTGAAGTGGCACTCTGATAGCCAGTTGCCTGAAACAGACATCCCCAAGGTGCGTTGTGAGTTGATTAGAGAACTGCTTCATCTATGAGCAGTTTACGAAGCAGATACGCACCATCGCCGACAGGGTCGCTCCACCTAGGAAATGCGTCTACCTTCATAGTCAATCATCTCATCGCAAGCCAAATGAACTGGGAGATGGTTTTTCGCTTAGAAGACATATGCGGGCCTCGAAAGAAACCAGAAGTCACAATAGAAACGATAGAACTTATGAAATGGCTCGGGTTGTCTTGGTCGGGCGAAGTTAAGGTACAAAGTGAATGTTTGAAAAGGCACCTTGCTTACTTTGAACAACTCGTAGATCTAGATGCAGCATATCACTGTGACCTATCTAGAAAAGAGATCATCGAAGCGCAATCAGCGCCTGCAATCGGCGAGCATCCATCAGCCAACATTAGACCAAGTGATGTGAAGAAACATAATGCAGGTGCGACTATCTCAGCACACAATTGGCGATTTGTCACCATCAATGAACCGGTCACTTTTCATGATGAGATTAGAGGTCAATGCACTTGTGAAGAGACACCTGATTTTGCCATATGGACAAATGACAACACTCCGTCATATCAGATAGCAGTTGTCATTGATGACGTTCTTGATGGCGTCACAGATGTTGTTAGAGGCAGTGACTTAATCCCTTCAACAGCATGGCAAATTCAAATCTTGCAACAACTTCAGTTACCGTTGCCAAGATGGTGGCATTTGCCACTCATTTGCGGGCCAGACGGTCGAAAGCTAGGGAAACGTCATGGCGATACAACTGTTCGCTCGTATAAAGAACTTGGCGTACCTGTTCAAGCTATCTATGGCCTTGTGGCGTATTGGTATGACTTCGTATCCGAACGCACATTACTTACACTAGATGAATTACAATCTGTATTCAACGTAGAAACAATTCCACATGGTGAAATCATGTGTAGTTCAGACGATTTAACATGGCTCAACGACTGCTCACAATAATTGTTTTACTCTTCGCAAGTTGCTGTTCTTCAAAACAACAAACGAATCATGTCACCATGGATGTCAAAGGTGAAACTTACATCTTTGATTTAGCACTTGATTTTCAATCACGTCGAGTTGGTTTGATGCATCGCGAGAAGTTGGAAGATGGCGAGGGGATGCTGTTTGTTTTTCCTGATGCTTCTGAGCGTTCGTTCTGGATGAAAAACTGTTTGTTTAACATCGATCTTATCTTTTTAGATTCCCGCGGCACAATCACAGCTGTTCACTCAATGAAAGTCGAAGATCCACAGAGTGAAGCCGAGTCAGATTTTGCATACGAAGACAGATTGAACCATTACTGGTCTAACGGCCCTGCTCGCTTTGCGATGGAGTTTAAAGAAGGCACTAATGAAGCGCTTGGCTTTAAGGTGAATGACAAATTGAATCTCGATTTACCCTTCCTCAAATCGTTAGCCCGATAATTTCTATCCTCACCATGCTGGTCGCCGTTTTTTCCCTCTAAAGCCATCTTCCGACTGTATATCACTTATTTTTCACCCGAAAAGCGAATATGGGCATTCCAGACCATGAAGTAGAACTTTCATTCGCTCGAAGCCAAGTGGCGTTGTTAAAGCAATTGAATGAAACGTTAAAACAAGACATCGTGTGTTTACAAGATGAACTTGTCAAAGCTGCTGAAGTTCAGCAAGCGTTTATGTCATCCACAATCCCAAACATTGGGGGAGTCCACATTGACACGGTTTGGAAGCCGTGTAATGTCGTCAGTGGTGATGTCTATGACATCAGACAGTTAAATGAATCTGAGATTTCGATCTTTATTGGAGATTCAATTGGTCATGGTGTATCTGCTGCTCTACTAGGCATGATGGCTATCCGAACGTTATCTGCAAACAGAGAGGTTGACGGAAAAGTTAACTCACCAGCACAAGTTCTTTATGCCCTAAATGACGCACTCTGCGAAAAGTCGGGTGATGCTGCACGTTTTTTAACTGCGTTTTATGCAATCTACAACATTCACACGCATGAACTAACGTATTGTGGCGCAGGACATCCCTCTGCAATTGTCACTCCTAAAATCGGCACACCTCAGATGCTTGAATCATCTGGTCCCCTTCTTGGTGTGTTCCATGATGCAGTCTTTGAAAATGAATGTGTCACGATTGACCAACATAGTAC
>JAERSY010000097.1 GCA_016845245.1 Phycisphaerae bacterium | reverse complement strand
ACTGCGAAACGATTCGCATGCCGCCACTGCTTCGATCAACGACTTGATACCTGACAGGCGTGTCAAAATCGTGGCTCCAACGCAGTACGGCCTCGCCTTCATACGAAGTGCGCGTCTTGTTTCTTCGATTCGATTGAGTTGAAAATGCTTGATTATGGATCATACGCCCATTCATCGGACGACAAATAGGGCGACTTAAGCATCGAATATGCAAATAGTTAGGTTATTTTTTCGTTTTTTCCCACGCCCGCACTTGTTCTTCAGCGTGGAATGAAGAGCGTACAAGCGGGCCTGATTCAACAACTCTAAACCCAAGAGAAAGGCCGATTTCTTTATATTGCTCAAATTGGTCAGGATGGACCCAACGATCGACTGGAAGGTGGTTTCGCGTGGGTTGTAAGTATTGCCCAATCGTGATGATTTCGGTGTTGGCTGTTTCCCGAATGTCAGTCAAGAGCTCAATCACTTCATCATCTGTTTCGCCAATTCCAACCATGATGCCGGTTTTACTGACGAGTCCAGATTCCTGAATCTCGCGAAGGACCTTCATTGAACGGTCATATCGCGCTTGCGGGCGAACTGCTGGATGCATTCGCTTTACTGTTTCCATGTTATGGGCAAGAATATGGGGTTCAGCATCAATGACGACTTGAAGTGCCTCTGAGTCACCCTGAAAATCACCAATCAGCGTCTCTACTGAGGTTTGAGGGGCATGGGTGTTCACAGCTTTGATGGTCTCAGCCCAATGGGAAGCGCCGCCATCTGCGAGGTCATCTCGGTCTACGCATGTAATCACGATGTGCGTTAAGTTCATGAGAGCTACGGATTTACCGACATTTTCCGGCTCATCGAAATCGGGTGGAGCAGGGCGGCCAGTCTTGACATTGCAGAATCCGCATGAGCGAGTGCATGTATCACCCAGAATCATGATGGTCGCAGTGCCCCGTGACCAACAATCAGCGATATTGGGACAAGAGGCCTCTTGGCAAACGGTGTGCAATTGGTGCTTCTCCATGTTTGCCCGCATGTCCTCGTACGCTTTGCCGCCAGGGATTTGTGCGCGAATCCAAGATGGTTTGCGAGGTTGCGTAAGTCGTTGCGTGTCATTGTTTAAGACACGCGAACTCAAATCGAACACAGAATTCTTTTGTGTTTGACGAGCCGTATCACCACCAAGTGGTCTGGGGTGGCGCTGAGCTGGGTGGGTTTGAGTCACAGAACCTGAGATTTTACCAGACTTTAAGGTGATGAAGGTTCAACTTTAGACTCTCAAGTTGTCGATGAAGTCCGATACAAAAGGGCAATGAGACGTCATTGCTTTAGGTTTTACGCCCTTCTGGCGTTTTCTCATGTAATGATTGGAAGTAGATGACATTCCACAAGGTCAAACTGTTACTCATAAACATCGCCTTATTGACAACGGCGTGTATGGTTCTTTCTGGTTGTAACGCAAATGGTTGGATGGGCGACCCGCGTGCGACGGGGTATTACAAACCAACGCCAACGACCATTCCAATTCTTGACCGTATCGACATCATTGAAGAACAAAACGACTGGCCGCAACTCTCTGATGTTTCAGCAGCAGACTTGATGCCATCAGATTTAACGTACAAGATTGCACCGGGTGATGTTCTCGATGTTTCAATCTATGGTTTGTATGCGCCTGGCCAACATTTTCCAGTACAACGAAGAGTTGACCAAGGCGGGCACTTCAGGGTGCCTGAAATTGGTGATGTGCTTGTCGCAGGTCTGACACCTCAAGCAGCAGAAGACATTATCAGTGCAGAGCTTTCTCAGAAAGTCATGTCACATCCAAGTGTGCAGGTCAACGTCTTAGACCAGACAGGTTTTACGTATACGGTGTATGGCGGGCTAGCGAGATGGGGCGTCTTTACACTCCGCGATCCAAACCTACTTCTCGTTGAAGCACTCTCTCAAGCTGGCGGCATTCCGCAAACAGTCAAGAATATTTACGTCATCCGGCAACTGCCCGTGAGTGATGATGTGTTGCCAGTGTGGAACAGACCTGAGAGCGAAGCAGTCGAAGCGCCCAAAACACCAACTTTTGTTACACCAACTGCGCCAGTTAACAACAACTCTTCAAACATTGAAGACCTCATCAATCAACTTGACATCGGACCCCCCGGAACACCAACTTCATCACCAGTTGATGTTGAAGAGCCAGTACTTCCAGAAGTTAATGACATTGACGTTGAAGAACTCATTGAAGAAGTCGCGCCGCCAACTGAGGCCCCCTCAGTATCGCCCGGCATCATTCAAACTGGTTCTGGCCAACTTGTTGATGTTGATGACTTAGTGCCACCGTCAACATATTCTTCAGCGCCAGTTGATGTTGATGACGTCACACAAGGTGACCACGCCACGCCAATGACCCCAGAGTCAACATTCATTTATGTCCAAGAGACCGACTCTTGGGTTCCTGTGAGTACGAATCAATCTTCGCGCATCACGAACCGTGGTTCGCAAGACGATGAACCAAGAGAAACACCGGGCATGCTTGAACGAATCATCGTGATTCCATGGGACAGATTAAGTAAAGGCGATAGTGCATACAACATCGTGGTCAGACCTGATGACCGAATTTACGTAGAGCCGCCACCTATTGGTAACTTGTACATTCGTGGTGAAGTCGCAAGACCCGGCGTGTTCGATTACCCAATCTCGAAGGACAGAATCACGCTTTCACAGTTCATCACTGCTGCTGGCGATTTAAGCCCAATTGCTGTTCCAGAAAAGGTGAGCATTACACGAAGGTTGTCGGATAATTTAGAAGCTACTGTCACACTCAACTTCGCAGCGATTTTGCAAAAAACTGAGCCAGACATCTATCTCAAGCCAAGTGACCACGTCAGTGTTGGAACGTCTTGGGGCGCAACTCCGATGGCTATTATTCGAAACGGATTCCGATCAACGTATGGTTTTGGATTCTTGCTCGATCGTAACTTTGGAAACGATGTCTTTGGCGCGCCACCAAGGTAATGATTTGGCAACCTCTTTTCTTTCGGAACGAGCGAACCCGAGTGTTGGTCAAGCCGTAAAACTGCGGCGTCTTTTATCAATAAAAGGCGAAATCGCACTTGAGAGGGTGTTCTTCATGACCGAACGAGAGAATCAATGGATTCCAAGTTAGACAAGCAAGCGGCTCACGAAGTCTCTATGCAATCACTGTTGCTATGGTCGACAGTGGTTTTGGTCTCATTTGGTTGGATATTCTGGGACTTTCTTCACAGGCAATTCCGGTTCGCAATTGAAAAACAGGCAGATTGGGGACATACCCTCGTTATTCCTTTTATCGCAGGGTATTTCGTATGGATGTGCCGAGGCAAACTTCTCGCTCAGCCATTTAAGCGTTCATGGACGGGGCTCGCGTTGATGCTTATCGGTCTACTCGTGTACATGGTTTGTGCACTTGGACCAAGTGCGTGGCATCATCACAATCTCATGGGCATGGGTGTTGCAATGACATTTACAGGCATCACCCTCTTTATTTTTGGGTGGCAAGCGATGCGATACCTCATCTTCCCACTCGTGTTCATGTTCGTCTTTGGACAAACAATCTCCGATCGGTTGATGGAAGTGGTCACATTTAAGTTGCAAGATATTGCATCGATTGGTTCGTACTACGGACTTTCCTTCATGGGATTCGATGTCACTCGGGCAGGAAACACGCTTGAGATTTTGTACAACAATGTCTCCCACCCACTGAACATTGCTGAAGCATGTTCTGGAATGAGAATGCTGATGGCGTTTCTCGCACTTGGTGTTGCGATGGCGTACACGTCTCTGCCATACATGTGGCAACGTACGATGCTCGTTCTCTTTGCAGTACCAACAGCAGTCTTTGTGAACATTTTGCGTGTCATGACGCTCGGACTTCTGAGTCTTGCTGATTCTGGATTTGCCGCGGGGAACTTCCATACATTCGTTGGAACGCTTTGGCTTCTCCCAGCGTTTTTCATTTATCTCGGCATCGTCTGGATTCTTAAGAACATCATTATTGAAGATGAAGAGGAAGATGATGAACCGAGTGCAAGCGTGATGACATATCAAGGGTCAATGAAGGGCGGATTTATCATCGCAGTCGTCATTCTGGGTGTTTCAGCAGTTGGTTTACAAGTTGCAGTAGGACAACTCAACGTGTACTTGCACAAGGATGCAGTTCATCCAAGGAAAGATTTTTCTGTCATCCCGACTCGGTTTGGCGATTGGACTACTGTTGGCGAAGACATTCGATTTGATGCGGCTGGCGTCGAAGCGCTCGGAACTGACGTCTATCTAAGCAGGACGTACAGGAACAGGGACTCAGAAATTCCAAGTGTTCAACTTCACCTTGCGTACTACACAGGTCAAGTCGATGCCATTCCCCATGTACCAGACAGGTGCATGGTTGCAGGTGGGTACATTCCCCTTACACCAGAGCCGCTCACGCTTGATTTAGATGTAGATCAATCGTCTTGGGAACTTGATGAAGATCAAACACTGAATGGAACGCCGTACCCAATTGTGTGGGGCAAACACGCCGTAACCCAAGAGGCTGAAATGACTCGTATGCCGCTCGGTGATTTCCAACTCAGAACTACTCAGTTCTCACATCCGAGACACCAAAATGAACAAATTTATGCGGGCTATTTCTTTGTCGCAAATGGCAAGACGACCGCATTCCCTGAGCGTATTCGACTCATTGCTTTTGACCCGTCTCAAAAGCATGCGTTTTACTGCAAGATTCAGTTTACAACGGTTGCATCACGTTCATTTGATACAGAAAATTTCAGAGAAGTTGTCTCGGCATTTACCAGTGAGGTATTGCCTGAGATAATGAAGTGTCTGCCAGATTGGGCAGAAGTAACCAGTGAACCAAACCAAGAACCAAGTGAAGAGTAGGAGCAATACTCAAAATGGCTAAAAAGTATAGCAAGAAAACACGTGGGAAAAAGCACGTCAGAGGCAAACGAACCAACACAAAGTTGTTGACTATTCTCGGTGTGTCAGCTGCAATAGTTCTCTTTGGTTTAGGTGGTCTTTGGTTCTTCGTTGAATATCGAAGTGCAGGCAGAAACGCTTCAGCAGGCGAATCACTTATTGCACAAGGTAAGTTCAATGAAGCAAGAAAGCAGTTTGGCAGGGCAATAACAAAAGAGCCAAACAATATTGAATATGTCAACAAATTGCAGGAGGCAATATTAAACATCACGCCAGTCACTGAGGAAGAGTCTCGCGCTCTTTACGATGAATACATTGGAACAATGATGCATAAGGCACGGTATAGCCCAGATGACATCGATGTACAACTAGAAATCGTATAT
This sequence comes from Phycisphaerae bacterium, assembly GCA_016845245.1. GTDB lineage: Bacteria > Planctomycetota > Phycisphaerae > Phycisphaerales > SM1A02. The sequence continues at coordinate 38,796 of JAERSY010000097.1, read as the reverse complement.
GCGATGTATGACGCAGCATATGCAACAAGTTCTAATCAGTATTGGCAGCGGCTCCGTGAATCAGCACAACTTGGTTTAGACCGCATTCATCCAGACGACCCAAGACGACACGAACTGTTGCTCTATAAGGGCTTGTCTTCACTGCAGTTAGAAGATGCGAACGTCTCTGAAACGTATGATGAAAACGGGAACGCGATGTTCCCCGGTGAAATTGATATCAAAGCAGTCCTTGAACACGATCCAGGAAATGTGCTCGCTTGGGCAACACTTGCCCACGGGAGGATGGCGATTTACTATCGCATGCTGAATGAAGGCCGGACGCAACAAGCAGCTCGTAACAAAGTGTTTGCTGATGAAACAATGAATCAAGCGCTTGCTGTAGCGGGCGATTCATTTGAAGTGAACATGACGTACCTGAGAGAGATGTTGCTTAGGGAAAATGTTTTACAACAACAGTTTTTAGCGGAGCCAGACTCGGTTACTGAAGAAGAATTGGAAGCAGCGCATGCTGCAGTGATCGACACACATTTAAAACTAGTTGATGCGTTTAATGTTGAACGGCATGAGCCCCGAGTGTCTGAGTTGGTGACCCTCTTTTTGAGTGTTGGGCCCGAAGGACAAGAGAGTGCAAAAGAGGTGTTAAGAGCGTACCTCAGTGAACGACCAAATGACATGGTTCGGCGACACATTCTTGCGGTGTTACTCAATGAGAGCGGCGAACATGATGAAGCAATTGAAGAAGCAACAATTGCCCTTGAAGTAGAGCCACATACAACAGGGCTTCGAGCGATTGAGCAGTTTTTTACAAAACCAGTGTTAGCAAGAGTACTCGTTCAGTCCTCTGTAGGCCTTGCTTCTGAGAGCGAAAGTGAAGAAGAACGTGATGCTTACATTGTGCAAGCGAGGGAGTACAGGGAAGTATTGTTAGATTATCTTTCTAACAACGAAAACCATCCGATGATTAATTACGCGGACGGGGCTATTGCACTCGCTGAAGAAGATTATCAAAGAGCAGCTCAGTTGCTTGAAATGGTCATAAGTAAAAGTCCAAACTCATCAGCTCAAATTTACAGAGAGGCAGCAATTGCATTAGAAGAATCTGGGTCTACAGGCATTGCAATTGAACGTATGGCAACAGTGATCCAGCAACAGCCAACTGTCTTGTCAAACTACCTCATCAAAGCCCAGCTTGAATTGAAAACGAAAGACTATCTTGCCGCAGCCGAAACCTTGTCTGTGTTATCACCAGAGGCACGTTCTAGACCAGAGGTCGCAGAACTCCTAAACATCATTGCGATAAACATCAATGATAACGCCCTCGATATCACTGATGAAGTGTTGCGTCTCATCCGAGAGTTAGACTCGCTCATTGACAATGAAGAATATGCACAAGCAACGTCGTTGGTAGACTCTGCAATCGCACAATTGCCAGATGACTGGAGATTGTACGCGGCAAAATCAAACATCTTCATTGCACAAGAAAAACTAGAAGATGGCATCGCATTGTTAGAGCAAGCACTGGAGTTGAATCCTGATTCGGACATCATTGCTCAACGATTAGCAGTGCTTAAGACATCAAATCCCGTCGAAGCACACATTGCGTACCTCAAAGGAAGAGAGCTATCGGAAGAAGAGTTGTACAGTCAGATTACAGTCTTCTGTTTTAACGTTGCTAGAAACAACTTTCTCCAAGCAAACGCTCTTGAAACTGCTGGCTTTACACATCGGGCTGAACAAGCAAGAGAACTCGCAAATCTCGCTGAACAAACAAGTCAAGAATATCAACAAAAGCTCGCTGATATTGGTGGCGATTTGACAACGCTCAAATCGGTTCAGTTTGAACAAGCGTTGGTTGACAAAAACATGTCCGAAGCAAAACGCTTGTTCGACGAGCTCTCAGAGGTATCAAGTGATGAGTTAAATCTGATGATTACTCAAATACGCCTTACGTTAGGAAGCGCACTACTTGCTAAGGAGAATGGGGAGTTGGGCGCCTATCAAAAAGAGATTGACACAGCGCTTTCTCAAGCAATTCAACTGACCGAGGATACCCCATACGCTGATTCTGGCTGGAGAGTGCTCGGGATAGTTTATCAAGAGTTAGGTCTTCAAAGTGAAGCGATTTCTGCTTACGGAGAAGCATATCGGATTGACCCGACGAACATGAAAAACACTCAGCAGTTTCTCTCTAGCTTATTCAGAGCGGATGATGATCCCCAGAGATTACTAAGGGTCGCACGGGTGGCAAAAGAGCAATTCCCATTTCAACAACAATTTGTGGAGATGTGGCTAGAAGTTGAAGCTCAACATGGCGAGCTCAGCAAAGTGCTTCAGCATCGATTGCAAACACTGGAGCAAAAACCAGAGGAAATGATAAATGCATTATCGCTTGCACATTTGTTAGTAAATTCCACTCCTCGATTTGATTTGATTTTTGATAAAGAGTTAAAGCGAAAATTTACTGCACGTGCATGGAATCAGTTAAGCGCGGATGAAAAACAAAATTATCTAAATGCGCTCCAGAATCAATGGAACGAGCTTGTGTCAGAAGTGCTTGATAATGCCAACAATCTTGAATTGACCAATGCACGTTTAACTCATATTCACGCTTCAATTGCAAGAGACCTTGGACAATTGGATCGAGCATCTGAGTTGTGGGATGAATTCATTGAGAGTGAGATTGGCAAGGACACTTATATTGAGAGTGCTATTGCAGGCGCAAACTTCTTACAATTGTCCAAGCGGTTCGAACAAGCTATCGGTTTGTTAGTGAAAGCGTATGAAAACGAACCATCAAATGTAGAACTTCAATCGGCGCTAGGTTCTCTTTACTATCTTGCTGGTAAATATGAACATGCGATTGAATTGCTTGAACTCGCAGTCGTGGAATCTGATGAACCTACAGCACTGAGCAGACTCATTGAAGCGTACGTGTATGCGGGTGAATTTGCTAAGGCAGAACAAGCAGTCGGAAAACTCGACTCTTCAAACAACGGGTATAGCCAAGCGATGTTAAAGGCAATGATTTGTCGAGTGAAAAGTTCGCAATTGCTCGCGCAAGGTGACTTGCAAAATGGGCGTGCTGAACTCGTTAAATATCGAAATGCATTAAACGAAGCTATAAATACGGGTACATTAAACCCAACACCCTATATGTTTCTTTGCAAGACGCTCTTAAATGAATATCGTTTAACTCAAGATAACACTTTGCTTGAAGAAGCCATTCAAGTTGCTGAAGACGGTGAGCGTTTGAATGTGAATTCGGAGGAATTTGCAGTCGTTCGAACAGACGTCTTGCAAGCGGATGGTCAGATTCATAGAGCAATCGACCATCTCTCAAGGCACTTGTCTGAAAACCCTGAAGCGGACATTGTTCGCCAACGTCTCATAGAAGCTTATCTTGATACCGAAGAAGAAGATAAAGCAATCTTAATCGCGCAAGCAGGCATTGATTATGATCCTTCAAATCCAACGTGGTATCAACGACTCGGCGACTTGCATTTGCGTGCAAATGACGATGCGACCTCAGCAGTCAAAATGTATTTGGAGGCGTTGCAACGTGATCCGAATGTAAGCAAGTTGCTCAAACTCGATGAGATGACAAGAACGGATCAGCTTATGCCAGACAGGCAAATTATTGCAATGACGCAAGGTGTGCTGTCGCGATCCCACCCCATTATTGGCGCAATCGAAGCGAAAGCAATGAACAATCTCGATCGTAGAAGAGATGCATTACTTGCAATGAACAAATCATGGCAGGCCTTCGATAGTGCAATTCAAAATGGTTGGCTCACGCCAAACTCAAACGCGAATTGGTTTCTCAATCTAAAAGAGCTATTTAAAGATGCACCGGAAGCAGGTGAAGCATTTTTCAATACCTTACGAAAAAACCCTACGTTGAACGACGAGATAGGACTCGCAACATTTTATCAATCGTTTGGTGGAGGGTATGAAACAAAGGCAATCGAACTCCTTGAAAGCGTTGTTGCTACAAGTACACCCAAATCACCCGAACGAGCAAGGGCTTTAATGTTGCTTGGCAGTTTCTTAGTTTCAAGTCAACGATATGAAGAAAGTGAAGTTGCGTTTAAGAAGCTCTCTGAAGAACAAGATTCGCCACTCATTCTCAATAACCTTGCTTATGTAGTTGGTGTGTATCTCAATAGACCAGAAGACGGCATCGCCATTGCTAAGGAAGCAGCAAAGAAAGCGCCTCGTATTCCAGCGATCATTGACACTGTCGCCACGCTCCATATGCACATCGGTGAACCACAAAAAGCAGCCGAAACATACGCCTATCTTCTTCAAGTAGAGCCGGCTAATGTCAAAGCAATGACGAAGTTAGCGTTGCTCTATGCGGATGAACTTGGCGATCCAGACAGAGCAATCGTCTTTGCTGAGAGAGCGAGAAGTCAGAATCCCCGCTCACCAGAAGTGCTCGACGCGCTCGGTTGGAGTTATTATCGGGCGGGACGAGATGCAAAGGGCGAAGAGTTTCTTCAACTCTCAACCAAACGCGGCGACTCAGCATCAGCGTATCTGCATATAGCGCAAGTACTTATGGACAAGGGCAAGTATGAAAAAGCACTTGGTGAACTTAGAATTGCAGAAGAATTAGCACAAGATACATATTCAAGGAAGAGAATAGGGGCCGTGAAAGACGATATTCGCAAGAAGCAAACTGAATCCGGCTCTTAACAAGGTATGTAACTATCGATGGCAGCACAACCGCAACGACAATCAGGACCTCCGCAACGCTCTATGCCAAAAGGCAGAGCGATTGATCCCGTCCGCGTTTTAAGGCGGTATTGGAAAGGTATTCCAGTTTGGGGCATTGTTGGTGCAATCGTTGGAGCTGGTGCATTTTTCCTTTTCTCTAGAATTTATCCGCTCTATACAGGCGACATCATGTTCGAAGTGCGTCCAGGTCTTGGTGAAGCAACCGAGATCGGCACCATGGAAACAACGAATGACAAAATGATTGAACGTGTTGCTGCGACGCAAACATTCCTTATCAAAGATAGAGCAATTCTTACTGAAGCTGTTTCCAATCGAAACATGCGTGAAACAACGTGGATTCAACAATTTGTTGAGCCAGCAACGCAAGTACTGCTCGTTGATCTCGCAGTCGATGAACTCGAAGAAGAACTTGCAACACCAATCCAGCGTGGCACAAACTTGTATGGCATCCGTTGGTCTGGCCACGTTCCCTCAGATGTTCCGATTATCTTGAACGCTGTCGCAGATGCATACATGAGGCGAACAGAATCGCTCGATGATGAAAGTTTCCGTTCAAACGCTGACCTGTTTGAAGAAGAAGGTCGCCGAATCAAGTTAGCACTGAGAGACCTGAATGATGAACTCCAAGGGTTTATTCAAGCGAAAGGGATTACAACGCTTGATGACTCACGATTCTCTGCAGCAATGTATGAGTTGCAGAAACTCACCGAGCAGTTAACAGTGACTAAAGCTGGGTTAACTGCAACGCAGCAAGATTACTTGCGTGTAGCTGCTAAACTTGATGGCACGCTCGAACCAACAATGGAAGACCGATTGCTTGCTGAGCGAGACCCAATCATTTTGCGTCAACAGCAGAGTTTAGAAGCGCTCGAATCTCAATTGCGAGCTTTAAGAGATCGCTTAGAGCCAACACATCCTCAGGTGCGTGACATGGAGATTTCTGTACGTGCAACTAAGGACCAGATTGAATCCAAAATTGATTCTATTATTGAACGAAACTTGAACGCTCAGTTGCGGGAACTCATCACGACGAGAGATCAGCTCGCAGTGAGTCTTGAGCGAACTGAGTCTGACATCGAAAACAAAGATGCTGAACTGCGTGAGCTTGCTTCAAACCAATCAGTGTTTGAACACTTGGAATCTTCACGTAAACAACTTGAATTGCAACGCGATGAGAACACGCGCCTCATTTCATCTTTACGATTGATGCAAATGCGTGCGGATGCTTCACGCGTTAGACAAGCGACGCCAGCGCTTGAGCCACGTCAAAAATCGTTTCCAAAGATTGAGATTATGTTGCCCGCAGGAATTTTTCTTGGCGTCGCAGCGTATCTAGGCATTGTCTTCTTGCGAGAGATGACAGACCAAAAAATCCGTTCTGCTTCCGACGTGCTCATTATTCCAGGTGCAAAAGTTGCCGGCGTCTTGCCAGACATTCATGAAGACCCTGCAGGTCTTGAAACTCCAGAGCTTGCACTTGTGCATAGCAGTGAAGGCGTCTTTGCGGAATCGTGCAGGCAAGCTTGGACTGGCATCGCACGGTCAATGCAACAATCTGCTCACCAGTCACTACTTGTTTTGGCAGCTGCTCCAGAAGCAGGAACTACCACAATCATTGGTAACTTTGCATGTGCCGCTCAGACAGCAGGAAGCAGAACTGTGGTCCTCGATTGCAATTTCAGAAGACCACATGTTGCGGGCATGTTTGAAATAGATGATGGTAACTTTGGCATAGCCGACGTTCTTGCGGACGGAAAAACGTTAGATGAAGTCATCGTGCATACCGATGCAGGTGTTGACGTCATTGCAGCTGGCTCACCAGCGAACAGACTTTCACAACGACTTGGCAGCGAACGGATGAAAAGTATCTTTGCCCAATTGAGAGATAAATACGATGTCATTCTGATTGATGCACCTCCTTCGATTGTTGCTGGCGACGCGGTGCTCATTGCAAATCTCGTAGATTCTGTTTCACTTGTCGTACACAGTGATCGAGATGACCGTGGACTCGTCGCTCGCGTCTTGCGTGAACTTTCAGACAGCAGGGCAGAAATGCTCGGCGTCATCGTGAATGCCGCAGTCGGTACAGTTGGCGGTTACTTCCGCAAGAATTACTTAGCAATGGTTTCTTACGCAGAGCAAGACGAAGACGAATAATACTCAATGCAAGTGAGCGAGACTCAAGAACCATATTTGAACATAGGTTGGGTCGAGTTGTTAATTGGATATTGGCCAGTACTTGTTGTTGCGTTTGTGGTCTCGTGTATCGCAACCCCAATCTGCCGAACGATTGCGCATAAAACAGGTGTTGTTGATAAGCCCGACGAATCCCGCAAAGTCCATACGAAAACGACTGCATACCTTGGCGGCATCGCGGTACTCATTGCAATTTTCGCAGGGATTTTAGTCAGTCACACTTCACTGATTCATTCACCAGAGATTTTTAGGCACGTTCCAGTTGCCGTACTTGTCGGCATGGGTGCAATTGCATTTACAGGACTAGCAGATGATGCTTTTGGGTGGGACCCTTGGTACAAAACTGCAGGACAACTTGTTGCAGCCGCGTCTCTCTCAGTTGCGGAAGTTGGAGTCAATGTTGCTGCAGGTTTTTTCAACAGCGTCTTTGGTCAAAGTGATATTGGTTTCTTCATAGGCGGTTACTACGTAAGCATCACATACTGGGTTGGAACTGCAATCATTGCAGCATTTGTGCTCGGTGCGTGTAATGCTGCAAATCTTATCGATGGACTCGATGGATTACTTTCAGGTGTTGTTGCAATCACAGTAGCGGGGTTGGTCCTCATCAGTGCATTTATTGCGACGTCGCTTACGCCCGAGCAGCTCATTCACATCCGCGACACGTTGCCTCCCGATTGGTTAAACACGAGAGGGGATGGGTTAACGTTAACGGGCGCAAACATCGTTCTTGGATTGTCTGTCCTTGGCGCGGTGCTCGGCTTCCTTGTGTTCAACTTTAATCCAGCGTCAATCTTTCTTGGTGACACTGGGAGTTTACTCCTTGGATATGTCTGTATTGCGATGGTGTTGATGCTCGGCGAACGAGGGCAAACACATATCGTCATCGCAGGTCTTATTGTGTTTGCGCTACCCATACTTGACACACTCCTTGCCATCATTCGAAGAAAAATGGCGGGTAAGCCAATATCTGAACCAGACTCAAACCATATTCATCACATATTGAAACGGAAATATAAAAGTGTAAAGAAGACCGTCCTTATTCTTTACGCGCTTTCAATGTTGTTTTGCGTGCTGGGGTATTCAATGGCTTGGGGGCATACCACTGGGCAATTCAGAGCGTATGTGATTTACAGTGTTGCAGCAGTGTTGTTTGGCGGCATCAGTCTTATCGCCCTAAACGCTGCACGGAAACATGAACATGGCTAGAACTTCGGTCTTGTTCGTGTGCATGGGAAACATATGCAGAAGTCCTGCTGCGGAATCTTTTTTTCGGTTGGCAGTAGAACGAGCAGGACTGGCAACGGAATTTGAAATTGACTCTGCAGGAACAGGGGGGTGGCACAAGGGGGCACCGCCAGATGAACGAATGCAAGCAGCAGCACGGGAACAAGACCTTTCAATCTCTGGCTCAGCACGACAAGTATGCAGTCGCGATTTTGAGCACTTCGATTGGATTTTCTGTATGGATGATGATAACTATGACAATCTGATTCAAATGGGTGCTTCTCCAGAACACACCCATAAACTACTTCCCTTCGTGGACCACGAAACATTGGTCGACGTTCCAGATCCATATTATGGAGGGGAAGAGGGCTTTATCTTTGTTGTAGACCTGATTCATGACGCTGTTCAGAGACTCCTGAACAAACTCACGTGAGTGTTTGTTAAAATACGGAGATGGCTGAAACTTCGCCAATCTGTGTGTTAATCGCTGACGCCTTTGATGAGGCGGGGGTTGCGCAACTCCAAGCAATTGGGTGCGACGTGCAATGTGATGCGTCGTTGAAAGAATCCTCATTGCTTGATGCAATCAAAGCGTGTAATCCCACAGTGCTCATTGTTCGTTCAACGAAGGTAAGTGCTGAAATGATTGAATCAGCAGATTCACTTGCACTAGTCGTGAGAGCGGGTGCTGGTTACGACACCATCGATGTCGCAACAGCATCAAAGCAAGGTGTCTTCGTCGCAAACTGTCCTGGAAAAAACTCAATCGCAGTTGCGGAACTGACATGGGGTCTCATCCTTTCATGTGACCGGCGCATTCCGAATCAGACGAGTCTTCTTCGTGATGGCCGGTGGGAGAAGAAAGCGTTCTCTAAAACGCAAGGACTCTACGGCAGAACACTTGGTGTCATCGGCTTAGGTGGCATTGGAAAAGAAGTTGTATCGAGAGCAAAAGCATTTGGAATGGATGTGATTGCATGGTCACGAAGCATGAATCAAGAGAAAGCAGACGCCCTTGGCATTCGCTGGTCTGACGATGTTCTAGACATCGCACGCACTTCAGACGTCGTGTCAATTCACGCTGCTTCAACTCCAGAAACAAAACACATCATCAACGCGGAGTTCTTGCAATCAATGCAAGATGAAGCAATCCTCATCAACACAAGTAGGGGGGCATTGATTGATGAAGAGGCGCTTTGCACTGCGGTCAAAAAGAAAAATTTAATCGTTGGCTTAGATGTTTTTGATCAGGAGCCAAGTAGTGGTAGTGCAAAGTTTGCTCCAGCAATTGCCGAGTTTGAAAATGTGTTTGGCACGCATCATGTTGGCGCTTCAACTGCGCAAGCCCAAGCAGCCATCGCTGATGAAGCAGTGCGAATCGTCAAACACTATGTCGACCATGGCGAAGTTCTCAATTGCGTCAATCGCGCAGTTGTTACACCAGCAAAAGCACTGCTTTCGGTGAGGCATCAAAATCTACCGGGCGTCCTCTCGCACGTCTTCGAGTTGCTGAGTCACGCAGGCGTCAATGTTGAAGAGATGGAAAACATTATGTATGCGGGCTCGCATGCGGCATGCGCGAGAATTCAACTCAGTGAAGAACCAAACAACAATCAACTTGAAGCGATTCGTGCTCACGAACACGTTCTTTCAATCACCCTTACCCCACTTTCATAGAGACAAATCATGACGACAACGACAGACCGAATTCTAAACTTCTCAGCTGGACCAGCAACACTCCCTGAGCCCGTTCTTGAGCAAGCTCGCGCTGACATTTGGAACATTCGGGAAAGTGGTATCGGCATCTGTGAACATAGTCACAGGGGCCCGGTGTTTGATGAAGTGCTTGCTGAAGCAGTTGCTGACTGCCGGACTGTTGGTCAGATTCCGGAAGAATTTGACATCTTGTTTTTACAAGGTGGAGCAACGATGCAGTTTGCGATGGTTCCCATGAACTTTTTGAGTGAGGGTTCAACTGCAAATTATGTCAATACTGGAGTTTGGACAACGAAAGCACAAAAAGAAGCCATGAAACTTGGGAACGTGCACGTTGCATATGATGGACAGCAAGACAAATTTGACCACTGTCCTTCGCAAGAGGAACTGAACTGTGCAGCAGATGCTTCGTACCTTCACTACTGTTCAAACAACACCATTTATGGAACTCAATTCAACCACACGTTGAGTGACACCGGTCGCGTCATCTGTGACATGAGCTCTGATATTTTCTCAAAACCAATCGATTGGAATTCGTTTGACATGGTGTACGCAGGGGCTCAAAAGAATCTCGGGCCTTCAGGAACAGTGCTCGTCATTGCTCGCAAGGATTTGCTTGAAACGTGCCCAGACACATTGCCATCGATGCTCAATTACAACGCAATTGCAAAGAAGGGTTCTCGGTTAAACACGCCACCGGCATTTGGTATTTACTTGATGGGTCAGGTTTTTAAATGGATTCTCAGTGAGGGCGGCGTCTCCGCAATGCATGAGCGAAACCTACGCAAGGCAAGTTACATTTACGAAGCGCTCGAAGCGAATAGCGATAGTTATCGCATCTTTGCAAAAGAAGGAAGCCGATCGCTCATGAACATTTCGTTTACCAATGTTGATGATGCGAACAATGAAGCGTTCCTCAAAGAAGCAGCACTCAATGGAATGTCAGGGCTTAAAGGGCACCGAGATTTAGGTGGCCTCAGAGCATCGATTTACAACGCGTTCCCTGAAGATGGTTGCAAGCGTTTTGCTGAGTTTATCAACGCTTTCGCACAATCACATTAATCTAAATCGTGAACAAACAATCCTGAGCGAAGCTTTGGTTCAAACCAAGTAGATTTTGGGGGCATGATGAGACCGGCATCAGCAACATCAAGTAGTTGGTCAATCGTTGTGTGATACATCGAAAATGCAACTGCGCACGCTCCGCTATCGACTCGCCCTTCGAGCTCATCAGTTCCGCGAATGCCACCGACAAAATCAATTCTTGTGTCACTGCGAGGATCTCCGACTCCAAGCATTGGTGTGAGAACACGCGTTTGCAAGAGTTCAACATCTAGTGATGCGACTGGGTCGCTCTTATCTATGGAACTTGGGTCAAATGTAAGGAGGTGCCAGCCGTGCTCTTTTCCAAGGTAGACGCAGCATTGCCCTTCGTGTTCAGGAGAAGGCATGCTGGTTTTCTCTACACTGCCAACACTTTGCATCGCTTCTAACAGCGCGTCAGGCGTTAGCCCATTTAAATCTTTAACAACTCGGTTGTACGGCAGAATGTCGAGCTGTGTAGATGGAAAGAGAACAGCAAGGAACCAATTGTATTCCTCATCACCGCTGTGATTAGAATTTGCTTCCTTTCGTTCGTTTGCAGCTCGCGCGGCACTCGCGCTTCGATGGTGACCATCCGCAACATATGCAACATCAATCGACTGGCATGCGTCGAGCAAAGCTGATTCATTGACAACTCGCCATCCAGTGTGTGTCACACCATCTTCAGCAACAAAATGAAACATTGGGCGCTTAATCATTTCTTCAGTGATGAGGTCGTCTATGCGTTCTTGACCTCGGTATGTCAAAAAGACGGGTCCAGCATTCGCATTGAGTTCCAGCACGTGTCGTGTGCGGTCATCTTCTTTTACTTTTCGCGTGTGTTCATGTTTCTTGATGAGGTTGTTGTTGTAATCATCAACGTGGCAACATGCGACCAGTCCAACCTGTTGGTGTTCGCCCATGCATTGCCGGTAAAGATAAAGCCCCGCTTCTCCATCCTTCTGCATCGCGCCGCTTTCAAGCAAAGTTTCGTAATTGGCACGTGCTTTCGCATAAACTGCGTCGTCATAAGGGGAGTGGTCATCCTCAAAATCAACTTCAGAGCGGACGACTCGCATAAAACTCTCTTCATTTTTTGACGCATGCATTTTTGCTTCATCTCGGTTTACAACGTCGTACGGGACGGACGCAACGCGTGAGGCATCACTAGGAGTTGGGGAAACTGCACGAAATGGACGGATTTGTATATGTGTCATAAGGTTGAAAAAAGTCTATTTTTGGGAATTTGGGAAAGAAAAACGGATTGTACTTCCTTGTCTCCCTCGTTGAACGAAATTCAGTTCACTTCACTCATTCTATTTCCGATGAGTGGTGGGCAGCAATGCTGCAAACGTAGCCAGGAGGGCAGCGTTACCCCCGAGGTTCAAGATCAGCGTGATCTTGAAGTCAACTACTTTGATGGTCGCATGGTGCGACACAGCAATGGGAGCTACAAATGATTCCAACAAACAAAACACTCAAACCAATTCGCCGAGCATTCACACTGATTGAAATTCTTATCGTCGTAGTGATTCTCGGTATTCTCGCAGCCATCGTCGTGCCACAATTCACCGATGCTGCTGATGACGCAAACGATGCGGCAGTTCGAAGTCAACTCCAAACCCTCCGAGGTCAAATTGAACTGTACTACGCTCAAAATGGCGAATATCCAGACCTTGTCGCAGATGGTTGGACAGACATGATTGATGGTGATTACCTCATGGCTGCACCAACAAACTCACTCCAAGATTCATCAACAGTTGCAGGTGCAGCAGCGGATGGTGTTGGCTGGGTCTGGGCAGAAAAAGCTGGTGCAAGCACGTCGATGGTGCTCACAGCAGTCGCTGCTGACGGTTCTGCGTTCGACGAATAAACTCTCCCTGCCACCTCGGGCAGAACATTCCAGCCGTGCTCATGATGGAGGTCGTGAGCACGGCTGTTTCATTCATCTTATGGATAAGAAGCGTAGTCCGATAACGAAAATACGATCCAGAATGCGTCCCCAAATCCCAATTCTGAGTATTGAAGCCACTTTTTTTAGTCGATGGTGTGAGGTGCTAGCCATGAATAGATTCAACAACAATACAGTGAAACAGTCACCGATTCGTCGGGGGTACACGCTCATTGAACTCATCGTGACCATTGCAATTCTCGTGATTGCATCTTGGATTCTGGTTCCATACGCAACGATGGGCGATGCGTCCGCTGGCCAATCTGCAAGCCGTTTATCTGTCAGCCACATGCTAACTGCTCAAATGGACGCCATTGCAGAGCAGGGATACAGGCGAATCTATTTTTATCCAAACGGTAGTGGTTGGTGTGTTGAGATCGTGGAACAAGGCAATCTTGCAATTCCATTCGATGCAGCGACCGCAAACTTTGCAGAACTCAAAACAGAATCCCAAGGCCAAGATGGTTTTGCCATCATGGACTTCACGACAGACAGAAGGTTTGCAGACATTTCAATTGATAATGTTTCTTTTGATGGTGGAAGCGAAAGCATCATCTTCGACCCTGCTGGTGGAATCGTCGCGAGTGATGGTTCACCAAGCACAGGTGGAAGTTTTACGTTGCATAGCGGAGAACACGCTTGGGAGATTTCACTCGCTCCTCTCACTGGAAAAATTTCAGTGCAATCAACTGGAGGAGCGCCCTAACCATGTTCTCGCTCAACAAAAAGACAAAGGGCCTTATTGGCATTGCGTGTATTGACAATGGCGTCACCCTTGGACAATGTTCATGGTCAAAGGGACTATACACACACGCCAAACTCCATCGACTTGAACAAAACCCACGAGAGCTTACGTCAGACGATTGGCGTAGTGCAGTACACAACGCAGGACTCGCTGGTTCAGATTGCGTCGTGACGTTGCCGCCATCAATGATTCATCATCAAGTGTTAAGACTTCCAGAGATGAACGACGTCGAAATCAAAGAAGCGGCTTCTTGGGAAATGTCTGAACGGTTTGGCATCGACCGAAACAAGTTGCAATCAGAAGCGCTTCGGATTGGTTCTGGGGGCGATGTACTTGCGCTTGCGATTGAACTAGATGAACTTGAATGCATCCTTGAGCCAATCTACGCTGCTGGACTCAGACCAACCAAAGTGGAAGCGCAGTGCGTTTCAATCAGTCGCACATTTAGCATGCTTCATCGAAGACAGTCTGACCAAGGCAAAGTGCGCTCAATCTTTAACTTTGGGTTGCATGATTCATCATTCATCATTCTTGATGGCGATTCGATGGTCTTCTACAAACAACTGCAACACAAACAATCAGACTTGTTGACTGCAATTGAATCGCACACTGGTGTCAGCCAAACCCAGGCAAAGAGCATGATTGAAGATGCTCGTTTTGCTGGTGGCGAACCAACCATTTGCAAAGCGGTGCGTGATGCAACCCGTTCAATCCATGAAGAAATCACAACTGACATTATGAAATGTTTGCGACATTATGGAGTCACAAACAGGGGGCCACTATCGTCTTGTATTTATATCACAGGCAAAGGTGGTTGGAATCAGTTCTTAGGCGAACTGCTCTCAACAGCATGTAATCAAGAAGTTTTTGTTGATTTGGAAGCACCACACATCAGTCAGCTTGGGTTTGAATCACTTTCAATTTCTGGTTGGCATGCTGTGTTTGGCGCAAGTTTAGCAATGCTTAGCGGTAAGCCCGCAAGGCGTGGAGAAGATATTCAATCGAAGGAGGCCGCATGAATCTGTTGCCTAACAAATATGTAGAGCGAACGAAGAGCAGAACGCGAAGTAGCCGCGTTGCCGTTCTCGTCATGCTAGCGCTTGGCACAATCGTTGCATTTGCAACACATTCGCGCATTGCAGTGAATACTGCATCGAAGCGTCTCACGATTGGTCAAGCAAGAGCCAATGCAGCAATCGAACTAGAAGTTGACGCGACATCGTTAAAGCAAGATAAAGATGATCTCAACGCCTTTATCAAACAGTACAAGGCGGAAGAAGTCGTGTTTGAAATGGGACACTTGCTTTCTACAATTACGAACTTGCTCCCTGAATCGCTGACACTTGAAGAGTTGGCCCTTGATGTTGTTGAATCTTCAAATGGAAAAGGCATCAGCGGACGCATGGCGGGGTTCGCGAAAAGCGACGAAGTCATTGCTGAAGTTGTCACGAGTTTACAAGAGCGTGAGCCATTCTCCGCAGTCCGCATGGACTTCAGCAAGTCGAGAACTGTTCGAGAGCAGCAAGCTCGCGGATTTAAAATCAGTTTCTTTATTGATTTGAAACAACGATGGACGGTGTCAAACCAGTTCGCAATCGTGGAGGACAATTGATGAGTGCTTCAAAAGAAAAGTGGATGTTGTTTTCGACGTTCGTTCTCGCAGTGTTGTTTATTGCGTTTTTTATCTGGCCTAACTACCAAGAAGCAAATCGCTCAAGCGAAGAAGCGAAGGGGTTAGAAGAAAGCGTCTTGCAACTTGAAAGGCGACAGGCAGAGGTCCAAGAGCTTCGGAATGAAATCATTCAGCTCGAGTCTTATGTTCAAAACGAATGTAAGTTTGTTCCTTCGTCGCCAGACATGTCAACGATTATCAAAACTCTATCGTTAGATATCGATGGACACAGCGTCATCGACCAATCGTTTACGGCTGGCGTTGCACCTAAACAGCAAGACGAAGATAATTTTTTAATGCAGCCCCTTGCAGTCACAATGCAGTCAGATTTCGATTCGATTTACAACATCATTCACAACGTTGAAACGATGAATCGATTTATCAAAATCTCATCACTGCGAATCTCAAGAAGTGAAAAAGAAGCGAGTGTGACAGCGCCTACGCTTGATGCGGCAATCGGAATACACGCAATGTACGACTCGATGGAGGTACAGCCATGAAAACACAATTGAACAGAATTTGGCACCGGCTCACAGCTGATCGAAGACAGTTTGGTTTGTTTTGCACGCTTTGCTTTGTTGCTCTCCTGTTATGGGCACGAATCATCGTGATTGAGCGGCCGCCAAAGACAGCCGTCGCAAATCCAGTGACGACATCGATTGTCGAAGCGGTAGAGTCGTCCGATAAAGAAAATGTGTACGTGCTGCTTGATCAAGAAATCACTCGGAACCCATTTGTTGTGCACCAGTCCGTGTTTCCTGTCGCAGGAAGTTCGACCGATAACATCGTTAATGAAAGCGGCGAAACTGAAGATGAGCCCTTTAACCACTCGCTTGAAGGGTTTGAATTAGAGGCGGTCATGGGCGAAATAGCGATGATTAATGGACGAGTGTGCAGAATAGGTGACGTTCTTGCTGGAGCATCATCTCATGTGCCGCTGACAATTACGAGCATTGGAGGCCGTTCAGTCATCATTTCGGCGGGTAACTACCGATATGAACTAACGATAACGCCCTAAGTTCTAATGGTTGACGGGCGTGTGATGGAGACACAACCGTGAACACATTTATCTTTAGATTAACGTTCGTCATACTCTTTGTTTCAAGTGCTGTAGCGTTCGGGCAAGATGTAGAATCTGATACCGCAGACATCGTCAGCGATGATTTTGGGACATTTGATTTGGTCCTCGATGAAACTGAAGTCACGCAAGTGCTTCAGATGCTTTCGATTCAATCTGAAAAGAACATCATCGCAAGTAACAGCGTTACAGGAACAGTCTCTGCGAATCTCTACGACCTCACGTTCCATGAAGCCCTTGATGCGATTCTTCGCGTAAACGGTTTTGCCTACATCGAAGAGGGGAACTTCGTCTACGTGTATACGCTCGATGAACTTCAAACGATTGAAGCAGCTCGGCGTCAAACACAAAGTAGAATTTTTGAACTTCAATATTTGTCCGCAACAGATGCAGACGCATTCGTCACACCACTTCTCAGTGATGATGGCGAATCAGCGTTTAGGGGCGACGTCAACGCGGGCTATCAGCCATCACTCACTGATGGTGGCGGTGACAGTTACGCGTGGGCAAGCAAACTCGTCGTGAACGACTATGAAGAAAACCTAGATGCAATTGCAGCGTTATTGTCAGAGCTTGATACGGCACCCTCACAAGTGGTCGTTGAAGCGACAATCGTTCAAACTCGCGTCACTGAAGACAATGAGTTTGGCGTTGACTTCACAGCACTCTCAAACATTCAGATTGGTGGCATTGATGGCGGTCCAATGGCGGCAGCGTCAAACATCATCAGTGGAGCATTTGGTGATACGACAATTCAAGGTGTGACATCTGACGTCGGTGGCGCTGCAAATCCAGTTTCCGGCGGTCTCAAAGCGGGCATCATCACAGATCACGTCGGTACGTTTTTAAAAGTACTCGACCAAGTTGTTGATACAACAGTGCTTGCGCGACCTCGTATCACATGTCTGAACAGACAAAGAGCGGAAGTCCTTATTGGTACGCGCGTTGGGTACTTGTCATCAACCCAAACAGATACAAGCACAACACAAACGGTGGAGTTTTTAGACACAGGAATTCAACTTGTCTTCCGTCCATTCATTTCACCAGATGGCATGATTCGACTTGAATTACAACCAAACGTCTCGTCTGCAACGCTCAGAACTGACGCAGGTCAATCAGTGCCTGACGAGATCACGCAACAACTCATGACAAATGTTCGCTGTCGAGATGGTGAAACAATTATTCTCGGTGGATTGTTTAGAGAATCAACGACAGTGAGCCGCAATCAAGTGCCATTGTTAGGCGATATTCCAATCATTGGTCAGGCATTTCGTGGTCAAGATGACCAACTAGACAAGGAAGAGATTATCTTCCTGTTAACACCATCAATCGTATCTGATGAGCATCTGTGGGAAGCTGGCAGAGATTCACTAGAGATCGTTGAGTCAATCCGAGTCGGGGCTCGTGCAGGTCTTCTTCCCTTTAGTCACGAACAAATTACTGCAAACTACAACCGTGATGCGCTCAACGCATACAGACATGGTGATTTAGAACAAGCGTTGTATTGGTCAAACTTATCCCTTCGAAACTCAACAAAACAACCAGAGATGATACGGCTTCGAGACCAAATCACTGGCGAACGAGAATCGGTCTGGGAACGTGACTTATTGAGAGAACTACTATTGAAAGAGAGCAATCAAGTATCGATGGCTCAGGAGGATTGAGTGTGTTAAAACTGAGTGTTTTATTGCTTGCAACATGTGCAGTTGGATGTGCTGGGCCAAGCAAAGCAGGGCTTGAGGCGAGAGCGAATGCACATGAACGAATGGATATTGTGAATGCGGACTTAGCTGCGCAGCAAGCCATGCAACAATTTGAAGTGGGTCAATTCGACGACGCAATTGTCACCATTGAAAACGCAATCAATCGCTATCCAAAACACGCCGAGTATCATTTGTTAAAAGGTCGGATACTCCTTGAAAGACATCAACTAGATTTAGCACACCAGTCGTTTACAACAGTGCACGAGTTAGAGAGCAACTCTCCAGAAGCAAACTATTTTCTTGGGATTCTTCATCAGCGGTGGGGCGAAGATGTTGAAGCATTGCAGTGTTACAAAAACGCAATGGAGTGTGATGATGAACATCCTCAATATGTCATGGCTGCTGCAGAAACACTTTCTGCATTAGGACAACATGACGATGCGATTTCGCTTCTTGAAACTTCAGCGAAGAATTTTCAACACCATCCTGCGGTGGCATCATTAACGGGTCATCTTTACCTTCAAAAGGGAGACGACGCATCGGGCGCTTCGTACCTTGCAGATTCAATTCTCTTAGGGAACAACGATGCAGAAACCTCGATGACGCTGATTATTGCGCAGTTCCACGCAGGGCATTACGCAGATTGTCTGATGACCATCAAACAATATGAAACTGCTTTTGGTTCTTTGTCGCCGCTTCTCACTCGAACGAAAGGGAAATGTTTGGTTGCAACTGGTCAGGTCATCAAGGGCAGAGACCTTTGCTTAGAAATCACCCGCGAAACGCCAAATGACGCCGGTGCTTGGATCGACTTGGGTTACATTGCTTGGGAAATGGGCGATTATGAGCGTCTTAGGGACTGCGGGGAAGCGCTTCAGAAGATAAACGCGCAACTTCCTGAATCATCACTATTTACAGGCATTTCGGCACTTCATAACGGTGAAATTGAGCGAGCTGCACGAGAACTTGCAACAGCAAAGTCCTATAACGAAAACCTCGATATTGAGCCATTAATTGCGTTTGGGCGTGATAAATATTCAAAAACTAACGCAGAAACCGCAATTCAACAGAATATGGCTTCCAAAACTGCCGAGAGTGACACTGAACAACAAATCGATGAATCGAGTGGAACTCGTGAAATCGTGAATGTTGAACAGTTAACTCCTCTTACCCCGTAGAAACGCGTGCATCTGCTTGGGTAGAGCTACCCAAGGCAGACGTATCGTGTCGATTCAACCTCTCACTATCATCCTACTTCTCTCGACGATGGCATCCATCGTTGTTGCAGTCGTGTTTGCGTTGAAGTGGAAAAAATACAAGCTTGAAGCTGAGCACGCATTAGCGCAACACCATGCGTCGACAGAACTCACAATCAATGAACTTGAATCCGCAAAGATTCACGGGTGTATTGACAGAACTCGCCGAAGACAAGTCGAAGCAGTGTTCGAAGTCTTGAAAGACGCAGTCATCGTGATTGATGCCCACGGAGAAGTGCTTCACACAAATGAAGTTGCAAGTTCCGTGTTGAGCTGCACGCCGAAACAAGCAGCTGGAAAACCAATCGACGAGGTCATTAGTGATCATCAGTTGCTCGCAACCATCAAGGATGCACATACTGGCTTGCCTCGTGAAGGCAGAATGTACGAACAGGAAATCTCGGTCGGTGACTCCAAAGTTGCATATGAAGTGCAACTGCAATCAGTTGGGAGCATTGATGACGCGCACCACGCAGTTGTGACAGTGTTAAGAGACCTCAGTCAAGAGCGTGAAATTGCGCGATTGAAAAGCGACTTTGTTTCTAAAGCGAGTCATGAACTCCGCACGCCGCTTTCGTCAATCGCTGCATACGTCGAAATGCTCATTGATGGTGACGCGACAAACGAAGAGGAGCAAAAAGAGTTTTACGAAGTCATTTCAACTGAAACAGAACGATTGCGCCGCATGATTGATAACTTGCTCAACATTTCACGCATTGAAGCTGGGTTGATGCACATCGACCGAGAAACATGCGATTTCAAAATGCTAGTTGACAGAGCAGTAACAAACATGTCGCCACAAGCAAGCGAGAAATCACTTGAGATTCATACGCAACTTTCCGCAGTCGATTTGTCAGTCAATGGCGACAGCGACATGTTGTATCAAGTCATCGTGAACTTGTTGTCAAACGCAATCAAGTACACTCCAGAGGGCGGTCGCATCACGCTATCTGCAGATTCAGACAACCTCACACGAAGTTTGCACTTCTCAGTCACAGACACTGGTCTTGGTATTGCACCAGATCAAGTCGAAAAAGTATTCGACAAGTTCTATCGTGTAGAGAACTACAAACGTGTTGCGAAGGGGACTGGCCTTGGTTTAAACCTTTGCCAGCACATCATTGAAACATTACACAGTGGACAGATTGGTTTGGAATCAGACCTTGGCATGGGTTCAAAGTTCTGGTTCTCAATTCCAATAGGAGGCCGTGCAGCGCAAAAAGCTGCATGACGGAAAGGACGCAATGACACACCGAATTCTAGTTGTAGATGATGAAGCCCACATCCTAAAGGTGCTCTCACTGAAGTTGAGGCACTGTGGCTATGAAGTCATCACTGCAGTTGATGGAGAAGATGCGCTTCATACAGCGCTCAATCAAGCGCCTGATTTAGTCATCACGGACATTCAAATGCCATACATGAATGGTCTTGAGTTAGCCGTATCACTACTTGGAAACAAAAAGACTTCACATATTCCAGTCGTGGTGCTTACTGCACGCGGTCACACGCTTTCAGCATGTGACACCAAGATTGAGAATGTAAAGAAAGTCTTAAGCAAACCATTTAGTCCACGAGGCATTGCAGAACTCGTTGGGTCACTGCTTCAGGATACGCCACAGTCAGAACGCACTGCGTCAAGAGAGGCCGCGTAACGATCATGATGTACCGAGTTTCAAAACCAAAACACACTGTGTCAGCATCATTTAAAACACTTGTTGAGAATGCAGGAATGGTCATGCTTCATTGCGATGCCCATGGCATGCTGTCAAAAGATGAACATAGCCACTGGCTTACAGATTTGCTTGTGAGTTCACCAATGGTTCGAGCGTCACTGCGAACACATTGCATGACTTGGAACTCGACGCAAGATTTCTCGCCTGTTGAAGCAGTCGCAGGTATATGGTTTGTGCCAGTCCAATCAACAAGCGGCGCACGTCATGATGGCTACACCATTGGCGTGATTGTGACGGATGAACTCTTTGCAAGTGAATATTTGTACGCACTTTGCCAAGCAAGTGATGCGGACAGAATGATTGTGTCGCAATTGATGCGGGATTTACCGCCAGCGTCAAAACAAGATGTGAAGAAGCTCAGTTCATTCTTTCAATTTGCATGGGAAGCACATGCGTCTGAACTTAAAAGCCAGCAAACAGTTGATTCAGTCGGGCAAGAACTTGCAGACTCATATGAAGAAATCAGTTTGCTTTACACAATGACAAGCAGCATGAACTCGGTAAACCATCCGCAACGGTTCATCGAACTTGCATGTTCTGAATTGCTCGAAACACTGCCATATGCGTGGATTGGCGTACAGCTCAACGTTGGCGATCGTTTGCCAAAGCCAGGCCACTCGCTCATTCTTGCAGGCGAAACAAGTCGTACTGAACAACAACTCAGTGAATCAGTCAATTCCTTGACAAGTCGTTTCAATCGAAATGCACTGCTCGTGTCAAAAGGGAAAGACGCTGTAAGTGATGCATTTGGCAGAGCAGCAATCATAGAGCCAATTGTGAGTGATGGCGTTGTGCTTGGCGTGCTTATAGCAGGCGAAAAGCAGGGCGACGATTCTGCAGCGTCCTCAGTTGATATCAAGCTTCTAACAGCTACTGCGGCCCAGTTATCCATCTTTTTGGCAAATGCACTGCTCTATGAAGATTTAAACGCAACATTCTTAGGCACACTTGAAGCATTAACAACTTCAATTGATGCGAAAGATAAGTACACCTGTGGTCATTCTCATAGGGTGGCACTCCTTACCGCACAACTCGCAGAAGCAGCTGGTTTCAGTGAAGAAAAGATTGAACGATGTCGCATTGCCGGCCTCGTGCATGACATTGGAAAAATCGGCGTTGCTGAAGATGTGCTTTTGAAGACTGGGAAGTTGACTGATGAAGAGTATGACTCCATCAAAATGCACCCAGAAATTGGCGCGCGAATTCTCAAGGATATTCCCCAAATGGAAGACGTCCTTGGTGGCGTATTGCATCACCATGAGAAATTCGATGGTAGTGGGTATCCGCATGGTCTTCATGGTGAAGAGATTCCTGTCATCGCACGGATGATTGCAATTGCAGACACCTTTGACGCCATGTCATCAAGTCGAACATATCGCTCAGCAATGACTCGAGATGCTGTACTGCAAGAAATGAAAGAAGTTGCTGGTGCTCAGTTTGACCCACAACTCGCATCTCTATTCTTCTCGCTTGATTTCAGTGAGTGGGAACGAGTCATGATAGAACATCAGACGACAAACAACACAATCAGGGAGGCAGCATGAACATTACATGTGAATCACATCGAACTGCTATCGTCGTTTCGCTCAATGGCGAATTGACTTCTGACTCTGAAGATCAGTTTAAGCGGAGTGTACAAGACGCTTGGAATGAATCGCCATCGAACGTCATTCTTGATTGCAAGGAACTAAGCATGGTTGACTCAATTGGGTTGGAGTCTTTCCTGTGGTTATCTGAGTTTCTATCTCAAACGAATCATCAACTTCGTTGTGCAAATGTTAATGAAACGATCTCACAAATCTTTGAGTTTACTCGCCTAGACCGTGTGTTTAGTGTTCATGAAGAAATTGAAGAAGCTGCACGGAGCATTAGTTCATGACAATGGCTCATCAATCCAACTCAAACGTGACAGCGCAAGCGCCGCTCGGGCAACTGCTCGTTAGAAGAGGCGTACTCAGTGAGAAGCAGCTCGAACAGGCGTTGGAATTCCAGCGAACCTCTGAAGACCGAAAACTCATTGGCGAAGTGCTCATTCAGCTCGGTTTTGTGAATCAAGAAGTAGTGCTTGAAACTCTCGCTGAAGCGTACGGCATTCCATTTGCAAGTGACACTGCACGCCTTGCTGATCCAAAAGTCGTCGATGTCCTACCTCGCGAGTTTTTGCAAGAGCATGGCGTATTGCCACTCTTTCTTGTCAGGGGCGTTCTCACTGTTGCGGTGAGTGAACCAGCAAATCTCTATCTGCTTGAAGAGATTGAACGCAAGACAGGGCATCGAGCACAGATTGTTGCTGCAACTGCTGAAGATATTGAATCAGCACACAAGGCATATTTGCCTGCAGCAAACGTGTTTGTCATCGATGAGATTTATGAAGACATCGATGAACATGACTTCGCAGTCATTGAACACGATGCAACTGAACTTGCAGACTTAGAAGAAGACGCAGGGCATGGCCCAGTTGTCAAACTTGTCAACTTTATTGTGTACTCTGCTGTTCAAGAAGGCGCATCAGATATTCACATTGAGCCGGGTGACCACTCACTTCGAGTGCGATACCGAATCGATGGTCGACTTTATGAAAAGATACAACCGCCACACAAGATGCAACAAGCAATTGCAAGTCGCATTAAAATTATGGCGAATTTAGATATCTCTGAGAGACGCCTTCCTCAAGATGGCGACTTTAATGTCATGATGGATGGCCGCCCAATTGACTTGCGTGTATCAACAATGCCCGGCAAGTTTGGCGAAGTGGTTGTGCTTCGTATCATTGATAGTAAGAACAACAGTTTGTCTCTTGACCAACTTGGTTTTAACGAGTCAATGCTCGATGCATGGAAATCAGTTGTTGCGCAACCAAATGGCGTTGTGCTTGTCACTGGTCCAACTGGCTCAGGTAAGTCAACCACGCTCTACTCAGTGCTCTCGCAAATGGAGACTTCAGAAATCAACGTCTCTACCGTTGAAGATCCAATTGAAGCCCAAATCAATGGAATCAACCAGTCTCAAATCAATGAACGAGCGGGATTCACATTTTCAAAAGCGCTTCGTTCAATGCTCCGGCAAGACCCAGACGTGCTCATGGTTGGTGAGATTCGAGATGCAGAAACTGCAGCAATTGTTTCACAAGCAGCATTGACAGGACACCTCGTCTTTTCAACGCTCCATACAAATGATGCCATCAGTGCAATCACACGATTAATCAACCTCGGTATTGAACCCTATCTTGTTTCAGCAACAGTTCGCGGCGTACTTGCGCAACGACTCGTTCGAAAGATTTGCCCGCATTGCAAATGCAAATGGGAAGGAGACGAATCTGTGCGTGAGGCATGTGGTGGCGGCGAATTCTGGGTTGGCGCTGGGTGCCACAGGTGCCGAAACACAGGGTACGCAGGACGAATTGGCATTTTCGAGTTACTTGTTCCAACAAGTGAACTACTTGAAGCCATAAGTCAAGGCGCTTCGCTCCAAGAATTGAAGCAGTCGCTTGCTGGTACAGCATTCAGCACACTCAGATGTGATGGAATCGAAAAAGCAAAGCTTGGATTAACGACACCAGAGGAAGTGCTCTGCATGACAAGGAGCGTTTCACTATGAATCTAGCCATCGTACGCGAAACGTTTGCTTGGAAAGCAAAAGACCATCAAGGCAGAGAACACTCTGGAACGCAAGTAGCGACGTGTGCTGAAGAAGTTGCAAACATTCTTCGCACGCAAGGTCTCTACATCACGTCGATTTCACAAGAGCCGCTGTTGCAGGGTGAAGTCGATATCGACCGCGAAGAAATTCTCACGTCGATTGCACACCGCAAAGTCAAGTCTGATGATGTGATTGCTTTCTGCCAGCAACTTGCAGTCATGCTTGACACAGGTGTCCCACTAGCAGAAGCATTAGAAGCACTTGCTAAACAAACGAAACAGCGCGAGTTTAAAGCAGTCGTCCAAGATATACATACAGAAGTATGTGGTGGCGACGCGCTTTCGCAAACACTTGCACGCAGACCGAAAGTGTTTCCGCGCATTGTCGTGAGTTTAGTTAGAGCATCAGAGTTGTCAGGCACGCTGCCTCTGATGCTCGAACGGGTTTCACACTATCTTGCGAGCGAACGCAAGACAGTCCGTGAAATCAAAGGCGCCATGTCCTATCCCATCATCATGGGATTGACCGCTGTCATTGTGACAACACTCATCGTGACTTTCGTTCTTCCTAAGTTTGCTGCAATCTATGCAGGCAAAGCGACCGCACTGCCTTGGCCTACGGAAGTTCTTCTCACAATCAGTGATGTTTTGACGGGTGGTTGGATGTATTGGGTGCCAAGTGCCTTTGCGCTTTTGGTGTGTTCGTTTATCTGGTCGAAAACAACGACTGGCAGACAGTGGTTTGATTGGTTTAAACTGAAATGCCCAGTTGTTGGTCCAATGTTTTCCCAGCTCTATACAACGCGCGCATCACGAACGCTTTCAACGTTGCTCGCAGCTGGCGTTGGCGTTCTTGACGCGATTGGCATTTGTAGAGACGTCACAAACAATGTTCAATTCGACCGACTCTGGCATGATATGGAAGACAACGTGCGTAATGGTCAAGCGATGAGCGATGCCGCTTTTAGTTCGCCATACGTTCCTTCTTATGTTGCTTCGATGATGTCATCGGGCGAGCGTTCAGGACGACTTTCTCAAGTGATGGACCGTGTTGCGTCATTTACAGAAGAAGAACTTGAGGCACGCGTGAAAAAGGTAAGTTCACTCATTGAACCACTGATGATTCTCATCATGGGTTCAGTGGTCGGCGGCGTTGCGATTGCAATGTTACTCCCAATCTTCAGCATGTCCAAAGTCATCTCAGGCGTGTAAGCCAGCATCGTTCGCTTCTAGTGCAACCATTTTGCCACGGAGACGCAGAGGCACGGAGTAGAACTTTTATAAATCAATCTCTGAGTTCTCAGTGCCTCTGTGGCAATGATTGATCGAACGCATCTATTGCAACGTTCTTTGCCACGGAGACGCGGAGACACGGAGTAGAATCAGTTTCTTGCGATGTTCTCATGAATGAGTTGCGACGTTTGCTGGCACGTCGAGCCATGCTTGCAGTGCTTCACGAATCTCATCACCGCTTTTTGCAAGACGAACACGTTCTTTAAGTGGTTTGACATGCCCAAGTGTTTTTCCATACAGCGCAATACGATTTGTCATGCAATGAAGGGCAGCGCGTTCTCCACGGTATTGCAAGATGAGTTCCAGGTGTTGAAGGATCACTTTACGATTGTCCTGTCGCGTTCGTTCTTTCGCTGGCAATCCCTGCATGTGACCTTCGATATCATCAAACAGCCACGGCGTTCGCATGGCGCCTCGGCCAATCATGATGCCATCACACCGCGTATGTGTAAACATTCGTTCAGCATCTTCTGGTGACAGAATGTCTCCATTTCCAATGACTGGAATTGAGACGGACTCAACAACTTTAGCAATGCCATCTAAATCCGCCTTGCCCTTAAACATTTGATGCGTCGTTCGTCCATGAACAGTGATGGCCTTAATGCCAACATCTTCAAGAAGTTTGGCTAACACGGGCGCGCTGCATTCGTTTTCTTCATACCCAAGTCGGACTTTTGCTGTAACTGGTGTCGGTGAAGCGGCTTTGACGATTGCCTCAGCGAGTTTTGCAGTTTTGTGCGGCGTTTTTAAAAGCAGCGAGCCGCCATTCTTCTTACAAATCTTGTCTACGGGGCAACCCATGTTGATATCCACCGTTGCGACCCCTTGGTCTGCCGCCCAAGCAGCCGCTTCAGGCAGAGGGTCTTCAGTATTACCGTACACCTGTATAAAGAGTGGCGAGTCATCTGGATGTGGCGTCGCCTTTTCGATGACTTTTGGGATGCGTTTTACGATGGCGTGGCAATTCAACAGTTCTGAGCCAGCAAGACCAACACCTCCAAGTGACCGGCATAGGAGGCGGAAGGGTAAATCCGTAATCCCCGCCATAGGGGCTAAAAAGAGGTTTGAGGCAAAAGTTTGGTCGCCAATACGCATGTCCGCCATTCTGGCATGACAAAAGGGGAGTTTGAAGCAATTTGACTGTTAATTTGTCAAAAAAAAGGCATTAATTTCCCCTGCGTTTGGCATCCCAATTGCGTAATAGTAGGTCGAGGCCACAAAGCGTCTATGAACGCGTGACCTCAAAAGGAGTATTACATATGTCAAAAATTATAGGTATTGATTTAGGAACTACAAACTCGGTCGTCGCCGTCATGGAAGGCGATCAACCAAAAGTTCTTATTAACAGTTCTGGAAACAGAACAACACCATCCGTTGTCGGGTTTACCGATAAGGATGAGCGTCTTGTGGGTCAGCCCGCAAGGCACCAACAAGTGACAAACCCAACGAACACTGTCTTCTCGGTGAAGCGGTTCATGGGCCGTCGTCATGATGAAGTGAAATCCGAAGAAACAATGGTGCCATACAACGTCATTGGCAACGGAAATGATCTTGTCAAAATCGGTGTGCGTGACAATGAGTACACGCCGCCAGAAGTCGCAGCAATGATTCTTGGCGAACTCAAGAAAGTCGCTGAAGATTATCTTGGTGAATCAGTTGACCGTGCGGTCATCACTGTGCCAGCGTACTTCAATGACGCACAGCGCCAAGCAACCAAAGACGCTGGCGAAATTGCTGGCCTCAAAGTTGAACGAATCATCAATGAACCAACTGCAGCAGCGCTTGCATATGGTCTAGAAAAGAAAACCAACTCAAAGATTGCTGTCTTTGACCTTGGTGGCGGTACGTTTGACGTGTCGATTCTAGACATTGGTGATGGCGTGTTTGAAGTGATGGCGACCAATGGTGACACACACCTTGGTGGTGATGACTTTGACCAACGACTCATCGATCACATCGCAGATGAATTCAAAAAGCAAGAGTCAATGGATCTCAGAACAGACCCAATGGCACTTCAGCGATTGAAAGAAGCTGCAGAAAAAGCAAAGTGTGAACTTTCACAACAAAAAGAAACCTCAGTGAACTTGCCATTTATTACTGCGGATCAAAATGGTCCAAAGCACTTGCAAGTAACAATCACTCGAGCAACATTCGAATCAATTTGTAGCGACTTGTTCGACCGTCTACGTAAGCCATGCGAAGCAGCGCTTAAGGACGCGGGCTTGTCAGCTTCAGAAGTTTCAGACATCGTCATGGTCGGTGGTTCAACTCGAATTCCAAAGGTGCAAGAAATCACGAAAGAGATTTTCCAAACCGCGGAACTCGATAAGTCCATTAACCCAGATGAAGTGGTTGCAGTCGGTGCTGCGATTCAAGGCGGCGTTCTGACTGGTGACGTGAAAGACGTCCTTCTTCTTGATGTCACACCACTCTCACTTGGTGTTGAAACACTTGGTGGCGTGATGACTCGCCTCATTGAGCGTAACACAACGATTCCAACTTCTAAGAAGGAAACGTTCTCAACTGCTGCTGACAATCAGTCATCAGTGACGATTCATGTCTTGCAAGGTGAACGCGAGTTTGCAGCTGACAACCGTTCACTCGGACGATTCGATTTAACAGACATTCCACCAGCACCTCGCGGCATGCCGCAAATCGAAGTGGAATTCGCAATTGATGCAAACGGCATCCTTGAAGTTTCAGCGACTGACAAAGCGACCGGCAAGAGTCAGAAGATTGAAATCAAGGGCTCGTCTGGCCTCAGCGATGATGAAATTGAATCAATGAAACGTGATGCTGAATCACACGCTGAAGCAGATACGCAACGCCGCGAACTCGTTGAAACGAAGAACAAAGCAGAGATGCTCCTTCACTCAACGAAGAAGTCACTCGAAGAACATGGTGACAAAATTTCACAAGAAGCACGCGGTAACATTGAATCTGCAATATCCAACCTTGAAGACACGTTGAAAGGTGACGATAAGGATGCGATTGAAGCAGCACTCAACACCCTCGGCAGTAGTGCAGAAGAACTCGGCAAGGCAGTCTACGAAGCGACTGCAGCTGATGCTCAGCAAAACGCCCCAGAAGGTGAAGAGCAGCAACCAAGTGCTGACGATGTCATCGATGCAGAGTACGAAGTCAAAGACGACTAATACGCTCTTAACTTACCTCCCTCCCTCGGAACCTAACCCAATTTAATAGGTTCCAACAGAGCCCCATCCGTGGGGCTCTGTTTTTTGGTGACATAGAGTCTTGTTCAAACTACAATACAACTCTTATGACTACATTGACTCAAAGCCCCGTAACCACAGAAACAATTCAAACATTTAGAGATGCATTCGAAAATGATGCGTCTGCAAAGGTCGCGCAAAACGCTGTGACCATGAACACCATTGACGACATCGCGCTCGTTCGTGATGTGGTGCAATCAACAGACTTCACATTTTCAACGCATCTCGATGATTGGAAAGTGACTAACCAAAAGAAATCAGGGCGGTGCTGGCTCTTTGCAGCGCTCAACATGCTCCGCGTTCCAGCTATGGAAAAGATGAACGTGAAAGCGTTTGAATTCAGTCAAAACTGGGCGATGTTCTGGGACAAATTTGAAAGGGCAAACTGGTTCCTTCAACACATCATCGAGACCGCGGACAGACCAGTCGATGACAGGACTGTCGCATTTTTACTCAATGATCCAATTGGCGATGGCGGTCAATGGAACATGTTTGTCAACATGGTGAAGAAGCATGGGCTTGTGCCAAAGACAGCAATGCCAGAAACAGAAAGTTCATCCTGCACAATGAAGATGAACATGATTTTGAAATGGAAACTTAGAGATGGCGCGATGCGTTGTCGTGAGTGCGTGGGCGATGTCGAAGCAGTTCGCAAGGACGTCCTTTCCGGCATCTGGAGAATCCTATGCATTCACCTCGGGACGCCTCCGCAAACATTCAACTGGCAGTGGAAAGATAAAGACAAGAAGTTTCACGATAAAGGTGAAATGACGCCAATTGAATTTGCAAATGAATACATCGAAACACCACTTGATGAGTATGTGTGCGTCGTGAATGACCCTCGCGACAGTTCACCATTGATGAAAACATACACCGTCGAGTGTCTCGGTAACGTCGTGGGCGGTGAACTTGTGAAGTATCTCAACATTGATACAGATTCAATGAAGACGCTCACGAAAAACATGCTTGAAGATGACAAGCCAGTTTGGATGGGCTGTGATGTCGGCAAAATGTTTAGACGCGACATCGGCATCTGGGATGCAGCACTCTTTGACTTTGATGGTGTGTATGGCACTTCGCTTGGACTGACCAAGGCAGAACGGCTTGAATATCATCAGACACTCATGACACATGCGATGCTCTTTACTGGTGTTGATGTTGAAGATGGGGTGCCAGTGAAGTGGCGTGTTGAGAACTCTTGGGGCGATGAACATGTCGGCGAAAAGGGTTTCCATGCAATGAACGATTCGTGGTTTGACGAATACATGTTTGAAGTTGCCATCGAAAAGAAATACTTAAGCGACGAAATGCTCGCTGCTTGGGATGAAGAGCCCGCAGTACTCCCGCCATGGGACCCAATGGGCGCGCTTGCGAATGGTTAAGGTTTTATTGCCACAGAGGCACTGAGACGCAGAGATTGATTTGCAAAAGTTCTACTCCGTGCCTCCGCGTCTCCGTGGCAAAACGATTACGCTTGAAGTGAACTTAAAACAACAAATCGACAATGCCCGCACTGCCTAGTGCAAGACTTACGATGCCGTTGATGGTGAAGAAGGTCAGCGCAATTTTGGTTGTGCCCCATTTTTTGACGGTCATGTGTTCAACGATAAGAAGCAATGCGACAAACACAACTGCACTCAGAAAAAGATAGCCAAGTTTATCGTCGCTTGCTGCAACGCCAAACAAACACGCGACACTGATTGCGTGCAGTGCTTGGCTAATCAGCATTGCAGGTCGCACGCCAAGGGTTGCGGGCATGCTTTTCAAGTGATCTCGCTTATCAATGTCGACATCTTGCAATGCATAGATGACGTCGAAGCCAGCAACCCAACACATGACTGCTAATGAGAGAAGCCATATGGTTGGCTCCTGTAGAAATGCAGGGTTAATGGCGACAACTGCGCAGACGGGACTGAGTGCGAGCGATGAGCCAAGATAGAGATGGCAGAGCCACGTGAATCGTTTCATGTGTGCATAAAGGAAAAGCCAACACAACACGATGAGTGCAAATTGAACGGGCAAATTGTTGCCCCAAAAAAATGAGAATCCATATGTGCAAAGAATGAACAGGGCAGCATTCCCGAGTTGGAACAATCGAGCATGTTTCATTGACACTTGCCCTGAGGCAATGACTCTGTTTTTTGTCCGAGGGTTTTCTTTGTCGATGGCGGCATCCGTGATGCGGTTTGAGAGCATCGCAAAGTTCCTCGCACACACCATGCAGCAGACAATCAACACGAGCTGGCCTGAGAACGTCGCCCAATCAATCTGTTCACCAAATGTTGCGGCTAAAAACGCGCCGAGGAGTGCGAAAGGCATCGCAAAAATAGTGTGAGAAACTTTGATGTCTGAGAGAAGAAGGCGAAGGGTCGATGTCATATGGTGAGCATGATAGAATCTAAGAACAATGTCATCCGCAAAAACAGCAATTTCGCCCACTCGAAGTGAGGATTATCCTCAGTGGTATCAAGAAGTCATCAAAGCAGCAGACCTCGCTGAGACTTCGCCAGTTCGCGGGTGCATGGTGATTAAGCCATGGGGGTATGGACTCTGGGAAAACATTCAGCAAGCCCTTGATGCCAAGTTCAAAGCAACAGGGCATAAGAATGCCTATTTCCCGCTCTTTATACCGATGAGTTATATGCAGCGTGAAGCCGACCATGTTGAGGGCTTTGCGAAGGAATGCGCAGTCGTCACACATCACCGGCTTGAGCCAGATAGTGATGGCAACTTGCAGCCAGCGGGAGAACTCGAAGAACCACTTATTGTTCGCCCAACTTCAGAAACCATTATTGGTGAAATGTTTTCGAGGTGGATTGAGTCATATCGCGACATGCCACTCCTCATCAACCAATGGGCAAATGTCGTACGCTGGGAAATGCGAACACGACTCTTCCTTCGAACAGCCGAGTTTCTTTGGCAAGAAGGGCACACCGCGCACGCAACAAAAGAGGAAGCGATTGATGAAACCATTCAAATGGTTGACATCTATGCTGAGTTTGCTGAAAAATTCATGGCGATGCCAGTTGTTGTCGGTGCTAAAAGCGAAGGCGAACGATTCCCCGGAGCTGTTGACACATACTCCATTGAAGCAATGATGCAAGATGGCAAAGCACTTCAAGCGGGCACGTCACACTTCCTTGGGCAAAACTTCAGTAAAGCACAAGACATCACATTCCAAAACGATAACAAAGAGATTGAACATGCTTGGACGACAAGTTGGGGCGTTTCAACTCGGCTCATTGGCGGTCTTATCATGACGCACGCTGACGATGACGGACTTGTGCTTCCGCCTCGCCTTGCACCATCCCACGTCGTCATCATTCCAATTACGTTCAAGGCAGACGATCCAGAGGCGGTACTCAATTACTGTCATAAGCTTGCAGACGATTTAAGCGTTCAAAACTATCACGGTCGAAACGTAACAGTTGAAATCGATAACCGCGACATTCGTGGCGGTGAAAAAACATGGGGCTGGATTAAGAAGGGGATTCCGATTCGACTTGAAGTCGGACCACGCGACATGGAAAGTGACTCAGTATTTATGGCGAGGCGTGACAAAGACCACAAGGATAAGCAAGGCGTCTCACGCGAGGAATTTATCGAACAAGTCACAACGATTCTTGATGAGATTCAAGATGGTCTCTTTGAGCGCGCACTTCAACGACGAGATGATGCGAGCGTCACTATCGAATCAAAAGAAGACTTCTACGCTCATTTTGAAAATGATGACTGCGGTTTTGTGTATGCACACTTCTGTGGATGTCCTGATGTTGAAGAACAAATCAAACAAGATTTAAAAGTCACGCTCCGCTGCATCCCAAACAGCATGCACGGTGATGAGGGCACATGTATCTTTACAGGGAATCCCTCAAGCCAGCCCGTGCTCTGGGCGAAATCTTATTAAAACCTTGACGCTTCATTAAGAGCGAGTTAACATTGGTGTTGAAGTAACTCCATATTCCGGTTACTTCTGGAGGTGTTATGGATCGTTATTTATGGGCAGTGACATTACTTGTGTGTGTTTCGTTTTCATTTGGTCTTCATGAACCAATCAAACATACCCACGAGAAAACGGTTGCTGATTGCTTGTTAGCTCATTCCGTTACACCTGAAGAACTGTCTGCAATTGCATTACGGTTTGGCGCGCCAGCATACACTATTGTTCAGGATGCACAGTTCGAACTCTTAACCGATCCTAAGGGTGGAGCAGTTGTTGCAGGAGTGACTCAGTTTGATTCGGGTCATGAATGTTTGTTTGGTCAATCGGTCTATGAGGGTGATGTGATTGTTCAAGGCCTTTGCTGGAATGTTAGTGATTCACCAATCTCTTTCATTGACCACACGACTGGCATCGAATTCGTGATAAAGCCGCGAGAACTCATTGCAATCGGACCGTATATTGTTCCTGTTACAGGACAGGCACTGATGAGTACAACAGGGTGTTCAGTCGTGTGTAAGGGCGACTATTATGCTTGCTGTTTAGCAGGGCCTCCTCCAAGTTGCAAATGTATTCATGAAGACGTCGTCCTGCCTTGTGATGCAGGTGGCCCAGCTGCAACAGCATGTTCCATAACTGTTTCGAGCGGCGATTGATTCGTGCATCTTGCTCAGTGTCTCCGCGTCTCCGTGGCTAGAAAAATGCCCTGAACACGCAATAAGCGCCAAAAACACGCATTTTCACACAATTTTACTTATCGGCTCAAGGGGAACTTTGCAGGTCGCCGATGGTGTTTTTCCGCCAATGGTGGGCGGCGGCCCCTAAGTAGAGGCGGTTATTGCGGAAGAGCGGTAATCGTCATACTTAGTCAGGGCTTTGACGGATTTGAAAGGGAAGGTATTCTTTACGCATGGACATCGCACACCCATACTCATTTGCAAAAATGCAGGCCTATCTCGGCACGCAGTCGCATGAAGAGCACGTTGTTGAGAAGACGCACGCTCCAGTTCAGCAACTTGTCGCAGGCCGCGTAAAAGGTAAAGTGCATTTTGAACAAGTGCCACTTGCAGAAGTTCAACCATTGCAACTTTACGCACGAAGTGCAGACCGTATTGAAGCTGCGACGCGAGTTGCGAAGGGTCAATCCCTCAACATCATCGTTTAACTGTTTACGCAATCATTGTTTCAGCGGGGACATCAAACACAAGTACGCTTGTGTGCTTACGCAAACTCAGTGTGACATCGGTGTTCGCTGGAATGAGCACAGTTTGCCCGCAGTTTGCCTCAGTGGCATATTCGTGTTCGATGCTCGCCTCGCCCTTGGTGGTCATGATGACTCTTGGCGCGACGTCTGTACTGACATCAATCGCAGTGTCTTCAAGTGCATCAATTCGTTCGGCGGTAAAGAATGGTGTTGATGTTAGGAGCGTCGTTTGAACGTGACCACTGACAAGCGGGTCATGCTGTTCAAACTGTAATGGTGCTGCGTAAAAGTCGATGCACGCCACTGCTTCATCGACATGCATCGTTCTTCCTTTTCGTCCCCAATCCCACACACGAAACGTTGTGTCGCTCGGCGTCTGAACCTCTGCAACAACCACACCTTCGCCAAGCGCATGACACGTACCGCTTGGCAAGTAATAACACTCGCCTTTTGTTACTGGGATTGCACGGATGACATCTGGAACGGTGTCTGCTTCGATTGCGCTTCTGAGTTGAGACTCTGTCGTGCCATGTGTGAGCCCGACATAGATACAACTTCCTTCCTTGCAATCAAGCACAATCCACGCTTCACTCTTTAAGAATGATTCAGGGTGCTTTTCGACATAGCTTGGAGTTGGGTGAACTTGCACAGAGAGATTGTCATTGGCATCTAAAAACTTAATGAGCAAGGGAAAACAGCCATTCATTAACTTGGCATGACCAAGAAGTTCTGGATGACGTTCAATCACTTCATGAAGTGATTGGCCAGCGAGTGGTCCATTTGCA
This sequence comes from Phycisphaerae bacterium, assembly GCA_016845245.1. Taxonomy (GTDB): domain Bacteria; phylum Planctomycetota; class Phycisphaerae; order Phycisphaerales; family SM1A02. The sequence goes on along the minus strand of JAERSY010000097.1, from coordinate 3,603 downwards.
ATGACTGAACGACCGCCCTCAATTGAGTCCGGCAAATCAGCGAGCTCCCACGATTCGCCAATGGTTGCGCCGTCTGGTAGAGACTTTCCAAACGCGGCAAGTGATTGCCCGCCCCATACTTTTTCTTTCAAGATTGGTTCAAAGATGAATGGGTAAAGTTCCATCACATCATCATGCCAGTAATTTGGACTTCAAAAATAAACTTGTCCCCAACGAACCCTTGTGCATCACATACAAAACGTCTTCGCTGAAACTTCCGTTCGACTGAAACAAGGGTAAGCGTGTCACCGGGAACGACTTGGCCCCTGAACGAACAATTGTCACACCGCGTAAATCCCATGAAGTGATTACTGTCTGATTTTACGTGGTACAAGACGCTGCTGATTTGGGCAGCTGCTTCAATCATGAGCACGCCAGGAAAGAGCGGCCTTCCGGGAATATGTCCATCAACCCAAAACTCATCATCTTTGATGTCTCTTACGCCAGCCGCTGTCGTTTTAGTCTCGTTTAAGTAACAGACATAATCTAGCTGCCGCATGTCTCCCGCTTGGGGATTCATCTTTCCGATGTCATCAGCAGAAATCGTGATGTTGGTTAAGTCGATGGTTGAAAGGTCTATGAGTGGTTCAATTGGCATGTTGGTGTTGATTATAAATAGTTGTGACAAAGAAATAGGCTCAAGCAACGCTTGAGCCTACGCCTTGATGTGTTTCATTGTGGGTTACCCGTCTGAGTTTCGTAGGCCCAATACATCTTTTCTGACATCTTGAGCAGCAGCTTTGATGTCTTGCATCGCCTTACGGACACGGGTGCCAGCAGCTTTATTGCCACCTTCACATTTCGCCATGTCATCTGTTACGTCAGCGACGAGTTGTACGAGTCGATCATATGATTCCATTGTCAAACCTCCAAATCGTTGTACTAGGGAAATCCTAGGGGTTTCGTTAGGGGGCAGAACCAGATAGGAGTGCCCCTGTATTGCGTTTCAATGCATTCTTTATCGGCTACAACACCTTTGCAACCCCGAAAATGGGGAAAAACAGTATAAATTAGGTGTCTGTTAGGTAAAAAATCGAGTTTTATACTCGTAATTCTTCGATTTCAGCTGTTTTTTCAGCGTACCCCGAGCGAATTGGGGCAACCACATCTTCGATGAAACCATCGACCTGAGTAGGTGCTCTGCCGACATAATCCGCCGGATTCGTCACGCTCTGAAGGTCAATCGAGGCAAACATCTGTTCGTTTGCAAGTCGCTTTAGAAGGTCGTTTTCGCTGCCGGTCGACTTCATCGCTTGGGCCACTTCGATGGCGTGGGAGCGGACGAGTTCATGGGCATCTTGCCTGTCGGCACCATGTTTAACGGCTTCCATCATGAGGCGTTCAGTTGCAAGGAACGGCATTTCCTTCATGAGGTTTGCTGTGACCCGAGCTTCATGCACGATGAGCCCATCTGTCACATTGATGCACACATCTAGAACGCCGTCGAGGGTGAGGAACGCCTCAGGAAGTGACAACCGTCTGTTTGCTGAATCATCAAGCGTGCGTTCCATCCACTGAACTGCTGCGGTTTGGGCAGCGTTCTGAGGCATGTTCATCACGAATCGGGCGAGGGCACACATGCGTTCACAACGCATCGGGTTGCGTTTGTACGCCATTGCTGAAGACCCAATTTGGTTTTTCTCAAACGGTTCTTCAATCTCGCCGCGGTTTGCAAGCAGTCGAACGTCAGTTGCAAACTTATGGACGGCAGTTGCAATGCCAGCGAGTGTAGACAAGACATAAAAGTCAACAATTCTTGGGTACGTTTGGCCAGTCACTGAGAGTGACTTATCAATGTCCCACCCCATCTTTTCAGTGACGAGCTCATTGAGTGCTTCAACTTTTGACTCATCACCATTAAACAAATCGAGGAATGATGCTTGCGTGCCAGTTGCACCGCGGACACCGCGGAATCGGAGCGTCGCTAATCGAAACTCTAAATCTTCTAGAGCGATTGCAAGTTCCTGCGCCCAAAGCGTTGCTCGCTTTCCGACGGTTGTCGGTTGTGCTGGTTGGTAGTGCGTGAAGCCAAGTGTCGGTAGTGCTCTGTACGTTTGAGCAAAATCACCAAGTTGTGAAATGACAGTTGCAAGTTTTCGTGCAATGAGTTCCATGCCATCACGCATCTGAATCAGTTCAGTGTTGCAATTGACGAATTGGCTCGTTGCTCCAAGATGAATGATTGGTCTTGCTTTGGGTGCGACGTCACCAAGTGTATGAACATGTGCCATAACATCATGGCGGAGTTCTTTTTCGTACTTGGCAGCAGCGTCGTAATCGATGTCATCAAGATGGTTACGCAGTTCGTCAATCTGTTCATCAGTAATGTCTAAGCCAAGCGATTGTTCTGACTCAGCAAGTGCGAGCCATAGACGCCGCCAAGTGCTAAATTTTCGATGGTTCGACCAAATCTGTTGCATCTGAGGGGATGCGTATCTACCAGAAAGTGGTGACGTATACGTGTTTTGCTCACTCATGAGAGTCGTATTTTACTCGTTTTTCATGCGTCACGCCACCAACATACAATGCTCCCGTGGCACGACTCACCGCAATTGGCGTCCCTGCAGGCATATACATCGCAAGCATCGTTTCTCTGATGGAATTGATTGTCCGCGAGCAAGTGAACTGGTTTATAGCACTCTGTGCGGGCATCTTAGCGGTGAGCATTTACGCGTTTCATCGAGCTTCGATTTCTGTAGGCGAGGGCGCTTGTGATCGATTGCAACGGAGGCATCACATCGTGCTGCAACACAAAACAACCTGTATCAAACTGTCGGTGATTGCTTTTGTTTGTGCAGTCGTTGGGTTGGCGAGTGAAGACGCGGCGCTGGGGCTTTTACCACTCGCTGGGTTCGCAGGCATTCTGTTGTACGGCAAGCCAATCCTTGTCGCGCCACTCCGCTCAATCCCACTATTGAAACCATTGATTGTCGGTTTCGGCATCGCACTCTTTGGGTTCTGTCTCTTTGCGTTCGAACTTCCATTGCCTGCGTTCATTGCGTTCGGACTGATCTGTAGCGCGGACGCATTGCTTTGTGATGTTGAAGACATTCCATTTGATACCGCGTGTGGATGCACGACGCTTGCAAGCACACTCTCACATCGAATGCGTGTGATTGTGGTCATGTCGATGTACGCTGTTTCTGCTGTGTTTTTACCCATCACTATTGGCGTGGGAGTCATCGCACTTTCGATTCCATTTTTTTGGCAACGCTTCGTAAACAGAACCTACATTGACATTCGCCCTGTATTCATTCTCCTGTTAGCATGGTTGCTATGACCACTTGGAATTGGCTCATTGCAATCGGATTGGCGTACATCATCGGAAGCATTCCGTTCGGCGTCATCATTGCGTCATTCAAAGGTGTCAATATTCGTGAAGAGGGTTCCAAGAACATTGGTGCTACAAATGTTTGGAGAGTTCTTGGGAAACAAGCAGGCATGACCTGCTTTGCATTTGATGTCTTGAAAGGCGCGCTTCCGGTCTATGTTGCAGGTGCGTGCGCTGGCGTTGCTGGAGCATCGCTTGGTTCTTACGATAGGGCGGAGTTGTGGTTGTGGCTT
>JAERSY010000096.1 GCA_016845245.1 Phycisphaerae bacterium | reverse complement strand
TGTGTATCAAGGACAACTACAACTTGCATCCGAATGGATAACGGCTTTATGTCAGAGGCGGACTCGTTGGAGAAGGACATGTGTATCCAGACCGCGTCATGATTGTTCCTACTGAACATCAACACAACATTTCGGGCATTCAAGATGTCGATCCTGTGTTTGGGATTTCTGTAGTTTGGCTTGAAGCAAGTGATACTCAACTCAGTGACTTGTTTGTGCAACCGATGGATTCGGTCGCCGTTCTCATGACGCATCTGACTCATGTTGTCGAACAGTTTGCTTCAGAACTGCTCACCCGCGAGTCTGTTGCAGAAATGCTTGAAGACCTTAAGCGAACGTCACCGGAGTTTGTGCAATCAATCATGAGCAAGCGGGTTTCGCTTTCACGATTGCATCATATTCTTGGCGCACTGCTCGAAGAGCAGGTTCCAATTGTTGACTTGAAATCGATTTTAGAAACGGCGTCGGACTGGGATAATGTGTCGACGCCAGAGTGCGTTGAGAAAGTGCGGCACACACTGAGGCGCCAGATATGCGAGGTCGCCGCTCGAACAAATGAACACGGACAGCAAGTCATCAAATGTATTGAGATGCCAACGGCAGTCGAGTGTGCACTTGAAAGCCAATCGCTCGATAAGGCGCAACTCTCAAATGCAGTGATGGCTGCGTCAAAACGACTTGCCGACGAAGCGCTGCCGGTCATTGTTGTGACTTCTGCCAAAGCACGGCGAATGGTCAAAACGAGATTTAACAAAGCAGGCATTAGGGCAATTGTCTTAGGGCGAAATGAGATAGTGCAAGAAGTTGAGCTCACGATTGTCGGCTCAGTTTGCGCTGATATGAAATTGACGGAAGGCGTCGTTGAATTGAAGAGTGACAGGCAACGCACGATTTCTTATGCCAAATCATTACTCAATGAAGTCAAGCCACAAGTTGTAAACACACAGCGAATTGAGCAGGGCATTCAAGAACTTCGCGATATTGTCGGTAGTGCAATGAAAAAGCAAGTCGAGCCACTTTCAAATCAAGCCACTGAAGCAAGAGCGTGGTTGCTTTCGCAAGGGCTTGCAGAATCGTTCGTCAAGAAGTTAATCGATTCGGTTCAAGTGTACCCAGGCATGTCAAATCAGTCGTACAAGACCAAACTGCAGGATGCATTGCTTGCTCAAATGCCCGATGTGATTCAGCCGCCAAGAAGAAGTCATCATTTGCCACTTACAATTGCGCTTGTTGGACCAACTGGTGTTGGAAAGACAACAACGATTGCGAAACTTGCAACTAAGTATCGTTTGCAGCAGGGGCGTTCTGTCACTCTTGTCACAGCGGATACATATCGAATCGCGGCGGTCGATCAACTGAAACAGTATGCGGACTTGTTTGACGCGCCATTCAAAATTGCAAGTACCGCCGAACAGATGGTGCAAGTGTTTGCGGAGATTGACAAAGAGGATGTTGTACTCATCGATACAACGGGTCGTTCAGCAATGGACATTGACCGCATCGAAGAAACGGCAAACATATTGTCAGTCGCGAATCCTACTGAGACGCACCTCGTTCTTTCGGCGACTTCAACGTCTTCTGCAACGTTGCGGGCTGCGAATGCGTATGCGGTGACGCAGTACGACAGAATCATCGTGACAAAACTCGACGAAATTGTATCTTTTGGTGCGGTCACTTCTTCGCTCAGTTCTCTTGGTACTTCTTTGAGTTGGTTTACAGATGGGCAAGACGTTTCAACGCACTTAGAGATTGCAAAGACGCACAAACTTGTTGAATCAGTCATTGGCGAGTTAAACTTTGACCAACAGCCGATAACATGTTCTAGTTATTCGACTTAAACGAGCTGTATTGCGTGTTTAAAATCAAGTAAAAGCGTTCGTGAGGGGGTTAAAAGCGTCTTCTTTCACGAAAATAGCCAATTCACACAATTTATTAAATGGACAAAGTTCATTGATTGAATGAATGAAAAAGATGGTCTTGTGACTTTCATTTGAGTGCGTCAAATGATTGACATTTTGAATTTCATGACAAATCCCCTTCACATTCTCTTGAACACCCTTCACGCAACATGGTATAGTTTTCACAACATCGTTGCCAAGGATCGGCAGGATGAATTAGAAAGCATGCATGTGTATGCTTGTCTGGTGTAAGGGTCAAGGAGTAGACCATGCCAACTGTTACAGTTGAATCGATTAGATCATCACTTGAAGGAAGAATTCCAAAGGGCCTCGATGTCGTTGTGCAAACGCCATCTGGTGAAATGGAATTGCTTGAAGTTTGGATGATTTATAAAGTTGAACCAACGCTCGAAATTAGAAATGTGCTCATGGAGCATTATCTGCAACTCGTTCGGTATACCGCTGAACGAGTTCATCAGAAACTTCCTTCAGAAGTGGATGTTGATGATTTGTATTCAGCAGGTCTGTTTGGATTGATGCAAGCGATTGACGCATACGATCTCGAGCGTGGTTTTAAATTTGAAACATATTGCACGCAGCGGATTCGCGGTGCGATTTATGACGAACTTCGCGCGATGGACTGGGTTCCACGATTGGTGCGTTCTCGCTCTACGAAGGTGGACCGAGCTCGCAAGTCAATTGAGATGGAAACAGGTAATAAGGCGACTGAAGATCAGATTATGGATTTCCTTGAGATTGACAAGGATGAGTTCGAAAAGATCGAGAAGGATTCTCGCCCAGTTGGGATGACTTCGTTGAACCGAAAGGCGTACGATTCTGACTCTTCTAAAGAAGTCCAAGAAATCGACGTCATCCAAGATCAGCGACAAGAGAATCCAGTGCTCGATTTGCAACGAAAAGATTTGCAGTTGCTGTTGACGAAGGGGCTCTCTCGTGCAGAAAAACTCATTGTCATTCTCTATTACTACGAAGAAATGACCATGAAGGAAATTGGGCTTACGTTAGACCTGTCTGAGTCCCGTGTGAGCCAAATGCACTCATCGATTCTGGCGCGCCTCAAAGCACAGATGCACCACCGCTCGAAAGAGTTTTAACCCATTACAAAAATTTTATTCCTTCAAAACGTCGTGTCACGGAAGATGCGGCGTTTTTTTTTACCATTTCTTTAGGGTCAGGTCCGGTACCAGGTCCGGTACCAGGTCCGGGGTCAGGTCCGGGGTCTGACCCTCAATGAGATTGCGGTAAGCTGGGATTTCGCAAAACGTTACGATTTTAAAGGGTCAGGTGCTGTACCAGGTCCGGTACCAGGTC
>JAERSY010000095.1 GCA_016845245.1 Phycisphaerae bacterium | reverse complement strand
CGCTAATCGCAGCAAGAACATCGCTTACATTGACTGTGGCATCACCATTGGTATCGCCATCGCAATTGTCAACGCAATCAATCAATCCATCAAGTTGAAACTGTGAAACGTATGCCCAGATTTCTTCATTTGCAAACGAAGGCCAATCATGCCCGCCGTTTTGTCTCCTGAAGTGCACTACAGAATGGCAATCTTCGCCTGCAACCCATTCGAATTTAGTGACACCTGATGAATGAGGTGTTTCAACAGGTGGCGATACAGCGCCATTCACACTTGCCCAGTGTTCATTTTGCTGAGCGACAGAAATAGAATACTGATTGCCGTTGTATGGTGCATAAAAATCATTCGTGCCAAGAATATGGACGATGCCAGTTGGGGTTGGGGTTTGACAATCGCTAAATGTCCATTGCCACATGTTTGCTGCAACGACACCGATAGCTGCAAAACGATCTCCAAGGAAGCACGCATAGTCCCACATCAAACTCCCGCCGAGCGAATAACCACATGCGTACATTCGTTGTTCATCAGCATTGTATTCCTTCACCATTGCGTTGATCATCGCATCTGCGAATCCAAGTTCATCGATGCCATTGCTGTACTTTCCTTCATTGTTCCAGCAGGTGCAACCAGTATTGTCAACAAGTGCTCTAGGATAGACTGCTATGAAGCGGTCGCTGTTTGCAAGTGGGCGAAAATCGGCATACCAATTCATCATGTCTTCTGGTGAGCCGTCACCGCCATGAAACGCAAACAACACTGGTAACTGGTCCGCGGGATCAAAGGCAGTCGGAAGGTACACGATGTATTGACGGTTGACGCCATTGACGTTGATGTCTTTGTAAATGAGTTCTTGCGCATGTAACTGTTGAACAGTCAGTGTAAGAAAGAACATAATGAGGAAATGTTTCATAATGATCTATTCGCAAAAATCGAACGGTTGGGCGACTTCAATTGGAAAATTCAATGACATGCACCCCAATCGCTGACAATCATCAATACATCGCCCACATTAACAACGCCGTCGTTATTGACATCAGCGATTGAATCAGTGTCGCCCCATCTGTCGATAACCATCAAAATGTCTGTGACGCCCACAACGCCATCATTATTGACATCAGCTGGGCACGCAACCGCCTGCAATCCACCAGATACACACTCAATTGTGCCGTCTCTACCGCCTGCGACCATTTCCCAAGAGCCGTCACCTGTAACATCAGGCATTGAAGCGATGGCATCCACTGGCGTGTCAAAGTTTGCGCTGTAAAGAATTGCACCATCTTCGCCCTCGATGAAGTAAATGTAGTTGTCACTAAAGAGTGTACCGACGACAAGGTCATCAACGCCATTTCCGTTTAAATCAGGAATTGCGTTTGCCACAGTTGGGCTATCAATGACAGGCATCGACCAAATCGTGCTTCCATCAAAACCGCTCATCGCGCGAACAAATGAGTTGAAGTGGTTGGGCACAATGTCGTAGTAACCATCACCATTGACATCATCGATGACGGTAAAGTTAGTAATGAGTGAATTGAGTTGGCCGTTGTGAAGTTCGCTCCCGTTGACGGCATTCAAGATGTGCCAGTCGCCATAAAAGTCGCCAACGATGACATCATTGATGCCGTCGTCATTGACGTCGCCAAGCGGAGCAAGCCCCCAAACCGATGAACCATTCGTGTCAATCGACCATGCTTGCGCGCCAGTCGCGCCATTGATGCCAACTGCACGTCCTTCAGTTTCCCATTGATTCGTCGTTCCGCAAACAGCGTCTGGAACGCCGTCGCCAGTAAAGTCATCGACTGCAATAATGCTAAAGACTGCACCGCCAGTTGGGCGCTGCCAGATGAGTTCGCCGTCGATGCCATCAAACAAGTACGCACGCTTTGGGCCAGCGTCCTTCCCATCGTCGCCAGCACAAGCAAGCACGTCGATGATTCCATCACCATTAAAGTCGCGCGTGCCATCCACTTGATACACCCAGCCGCCATCGCCCACAGAATCGGTGTGATACGACCAGAGTTCTTCGCCGGTTTTTCCTGAGAGCATGCGAACAAGGCGAGCGCCGCCTGTTACGCCGACACAAACATCTTGGTATCCGTCATCATTCACATCGCTGACAATGGCAAGCCCTTTTCTCGAATACACATTTCCGCTGTATATTTCGTGTTCCCAAAGGATGTTTCCGCTTTCATTTGCGTTGCCGTTAAATGCACGAATATAGTTGTCTTCGCTGCACCCAATAACATCACTCTTGTCATCACCATTCAAATCGTCAATATGCGCAATCGCTTTAAAACTGTTATCCCAATTGCCTGTGAACTGAGATGACCAAACAGAGTCACCCATTGGCAGTGACATTTCAACGCCTTGCCCTGTGACGTCGATGTAATGGACGCCGCTTGGTGCGTTGGTGACCAAACTGATGATGCCATACGCCATGTCAGTTGATTGAGCGTGAAACCAAATGCCAAATGGGTAGGTTTCAAGTGGTTCAATAACGATGGGTTGCGTTTTCGACTCTTCAATGTAAAAGTTCGGATTGTCAAAATCGCTGGGGTAAATGTAGAGCGTTTCGCCACCAATGTTTGAAATGTCGACAAACACTTGCGAAAGTGAGCCAAGTCGTACGCTACCGAAGTGGTGTTCATCTTGACTGAGCTGAATGACTGGGTCTGCATAGACACCATGCCCACTTAAAAAGAGAGTCGCTGTTTGATTGACAGGGTCGTTTGTAACGACAAGCGCTTCAATCTCAGCAGGGTAGGGTGATATGGGTTCATAGACGATTGGCACATAGATTGATGAGTTTGGTTTCAGCGTAAGCGGAAACATCATGTCGCAATAAAACTCAGTCGTCATGCCAAAAGAGATGTCATAGACATCAAGCGGGGCGTCGCCCATGTTTTTGATATGGACTTCCCACGTTTCACTTTCGCCAATCGGAACGATGCCAAAATCATGTTCACTCACAGGAATGTGCATCTCTGGTGTGCCATCACCTTCAAGTGCGACTTTGTACAGCCGGTCTACATCATAGTTTTCGCCATTGTCGCAATACCAAAGGTGCGTTCCATCCCAAACGACGCCAGCAGGGTCGATGCCCACGGTGTCGTGGCTTTCAATGAGCGAGCCGTTTTGATCAATGAGGTATAACGCATCGCCCCAATAATCAGCGACCCAAAGGTTGTCATCTTGAAGTGCGATGTCCCATGGCTGATCATCTTGAAAATCAAACGAAGCGAGTACGGTTCCATCTGGCGACACTTTATATAGATGTCCAGGGTCTTCGTAATATCGAGCGACCCAAAAGTCACCATCATCAAATGCAATTCCAGACATGTAATGGTCTGGAAGTTCGATTTCTTGAATGACGTTTCCATTCCAGTCGAGTTGAAGGGCTTTGGCAGGGGTCGATGAACTTCCGGTGTGGTCTGTCGTCCAGAGATATTTTCCGTCGTAAGTCAGTCCGAATGCATCTTCATGTTCGCCGGTAAATTTGAGCGTGTAATTGCCAGTCTCTGGATTGATTTTGTAAACCTGAGCGCCGTTTGCACCGTAAATGCCGCAGTAAAGATACGTGCCATCAAAAGCGAGGCCGGAGGCGCCTTCTGGAATTTCGAAAGAGTCAACGATTGTGAATTGAGCGTGAGTTGAATGCGACAGAGCAATCGTTGCAAGTAGACATATATATAGGTGTAACACTCTTCTCACAGTTCTCCATTATTCCACCAATCTGCCCTCATCGCAAGAAAAACCTTGTTTCAGATTACTGATAGGATACATAGATGCACAATTACTTAAAAACAGCGTTTCTCACACTTCTTTTTGTCGCGCAAACATCATTTGCTGGTTCACTTGAGCATTTGCAAGACTGGATGGAAGGAATAGTCGAAGATGGCAAAGTCGCCGGATGTATGGCGCAAGTGACCAGGGATGGCGAGACGATCTTTCTTGAAGCGGTTGGCGCAAGGTCACCAAAGGCAGACGACGCACTCAAAACGTCGCAGGTCGTTCGTATTTATTCAATGACAAAGGGAATAACTTCAGTTGCGATTATGCAACTCATTGAGGATGGGAAACTTGGGCTTGATGATCCAGTTTCGATGTACTTGCCGCAGTTTAAGAACATGAATGTGTTTGAGGATGGTGTGCTTAGGCCAGCGAAGAAGCAAATCACGATTCGCGAGTTGCTCACACACACGAGCGGTCTTGCATATCACTTCACTGCGCCACCTGAACTTGTTGAAACCTATGAAAATTTAGAATTGCCAAAGCAAACAAACATGGCTGATGCGGTAGACCTTATGGCAACAGCACCGCTTGTGCATGACCCCGGTGCTGGTGCAACATACGGCATTAGCACAGATGTGCTTGGTGCAGTTGTGGAGAAAGCGTCAGGACAAACATTTGGTCAGTACTTAAAGGAGCGTGTGTTTAAGCCATTAGATATGAAACACACGACCTTCTTTGTAGGCATGGACAGATTGAAAATGCCATTTGTCGCGCCAAGTGATGAAGGGGTTGTGTTTGATGAGTTACTAAATTCGGAAGACAGCCCAACAAACCCGAAGTTCGAAGCGGGCGGCATGGCATTATGGTCAACGCTTGGTGATTACACAAACTTTTGTCTAGCACTTGAACAGGGGGGTGAATTGAATGGAAAGAGAATCCTAAAGCCAGAAACGATTGAGTTCATGATGCAGAATCACATTTCGCCTTCGATAACGAAGCCGATGTTTCCTGAGATTGCGGGCAATCAGTTTGGACTTGGCTTTGATTTGGCGATTCCAGTGAACACAAGCAAAGGCGAGCGAGGCGCAGGCAGATGGTCTTGGAGTGGTGCTGCAAACACACACTTCTTTATTGATCCAGTTGAGAATGTGACTGCAGTCTTCGCCACTCAACTCTATCCATTTACTTGGGAGATAAAAGATGGCTTCCACCAAGCCGTTTACGAAGCGCTTGTGCAAGATGAAGATTAGTTTTCTAACAAATTAATCCGCTAGCAACACTAAGTCCCGAAGTAGCGAATCACATCCTTCAGTTTGCTCAGGATGGGGACTGATGCAAACGACGGTTCCGTCCTTAAAATTGCCTGTGACAATAGCAGGAGAATTTAACATAACGCCTTCAGGAGCATTGTTCGTGTTGATTTCGCTTTTGTAAATCGCGAGGGTTGTGTAGTCAATGAGTTCTTCTACATCTGCAGGCGCATATAGTGGGCCATTTGCATAGAGCAGGGCATTCTGGTGATGATGATATGGCATCATGTTCGGCTGCCATTCAATATGAGTCATGCCCTTGCCACGTTTCCAATGTTTACGATCAATGACTTTCGCATCGATGATGCCAAGTGACCAGTCATATCCCGTTGATGCTAAGTATGCGCCCGCGCAAATCCCTACATACCCGCCGCCATCTTCAACAAAGTCAATGACGGCTTTTCGTCCACTTTCATCCAAGCTTCTAGCTTGCCCAGATCCAGAACCGCCCGGGAAAATAACGACATCGAATTGGCTAAGGGCGCCTTCTCTAATGTCAGTTGCACAAACTCTGCGTAGGTCAAAGCCATGTGATTCATCTAACAGTGATTCGAGTCGATTTGGCCCGCTGCCAGAAACGCCAGCCGACACGTACATCGCAACTGCGACATCTCCATCGTTTCCGTACGTACCGACGAGGACATCTGGTCCATGTTCAATCATGCCGAGTTCTCGTAATGCCTTGTGAACTAAATGTCGTTGTTGTCGAACGCGAAATGTCGTGGCTTGATTCTTCTTTGTAGTTTCGATAATCATCGAAGGAATGTTGAGTTGTTCGTGAGCTGCTCTTGCTAGTGAGCCCTCAATGGGATGTCGCAAGAGTGAAAACTTCTTTTGCTTATCAGTGATTGACTCGTTGATAGAATCGAGCATCGAGGTTGCAATCGTGTTTGTGTTTTCTGTTGCGTCGTAAATAATCGTGCTTCCAACGGAGTCACTGTTTAGTTTGTGGAAGTCGTATCCCTCATGCATGTCGATAAGCAAAGCAGGTTTGTATATTTTGACAACTGCCCACAAAGCTTGGGCTAGCTCAGTTTGGGGCGAGTCATTTGAAGGAAACTGTCTGTTTAAATCAGCGTGTTCGTCTTTAGTGTTTGGTGTTCGTCTTGTTTTTGCATCGAGTGCTAAGACGTTTGCGCGGGGGATAATGACTAAGCGTCCATTCGTAATCTCCCAGCCAGCAATTTGTTTGCAAGCAAGTGGTGGCGCGGGTTCATTGCCATGCATTCCCGCGATAAGCATGACGGTTGGACCTTCAATGCCTGAGTCAACAACCTTGACTTCAGTTTGCCATTCAGGATTGCCGCTTGCAATGGGATGTACGCTCGGCTGTAATACACAACAGAAC
>JAERSY010000094.1 GCA_016845245.1 Phycisphaerae bacterium | reverse complement strand
GTTTCTGACGTTCTTGTCATCATTGCAAACTGGGGTTCAGTAGGTGATGGCACATTTAGACCAACAGGCGACATTGCTCCCCTTCCTAACGGCGACTGTATAGTCGACGTTCAAGACCTCCTTGCAGTCATCGCTGCTTGGGGCGAAGACTGTAGACCAAAAGGTGCATGCTGCCTAGAAAATGGCGACTGCATGGATGACATGGTTGCTGAAGATTGTGCTGCTGCAGATGGCATGTACTTAGGCGACGATTCAACATGTGCTGATAGTTCATGTGGCGCAGGTGCGTGTTGTATCGACGAAACACAATGTTCTGATGGCATCAGTGATTGGTACTGTGAAATGCTCGGTGGTGTTTACCGCGGTGCAGGCACAGATTGTGGTTCAGTTTCATGTGATTCAAGTTGTAAGGCAGTTGGCTGCCAAGCTCCAGATGAAGAAGGACATGGTTCAGGTGGAACTGTCGGTGCGACAAGTGACCTCAACCCTTCTGCAGGTTATAAAGTTGCAGATACATTTAGTCCAACAGCAAGTGGTGCAGTATCTAACGTTTGCTGGTGGGGCTTCTACATCGATTTCGGTGGTCCCTCTGACTGCGGTATTGATGGTCCTGGCACAGGCGACAACTTTACGATCGAATACTACGCAGATGATGCTGACGGTTACTCACCAGGCACCATGATCGCTGGTCCGTTCAGCGTTGTTTCAAGTGTTGCTCCAACTGGTAACGTGATCCCATCTGGTATTGGCGATTTGATTCAGTATCAATACACTGCGTCACATACTCCAATTAAAGTTGAAGCTGGTCAATGTTATTGGATTTCAATCTATAACAACACAACAGAATCATGCTTCTGGCTATGGGAAACAGCGCCTCCAGGTGATGAGCGATCAGCTCAGGACAATGGTGGCTGGGGCTCAGCTGACTATGACGTAGCATTCTGTGTTGATATCGACATCGCTGCTGATGGTTGTGGTGCATACACTGGTGCATGTTGTGTTGGCGAAGATTGCCAAATCACAACTGTTAGTGAATGCTTGGCACTTGAAGGCACGTATCACGGTGACAACCTGACATGTGCAGACGTCAATGATTGTCAACCAATTCCAGGTGCATGTTGCTTCGATGCTTCAAGTTGCTTGGATGGTCAGACAGATCCAGATTGTGTCGCCTTTGGTGGTACATACATGGGTCCAAACACGACGTGTGCTGATGTTGATTGTGATATTCAACCACTTCCATATGACCAAATTGGTATGGCTGATGGCAGTGATTTGAATGGCAACATTTCAGCAAGTCAAATCTTTGAAGAGTCCTTCAGTGATTATGACATTGCAACTCTTGATAACTTCGTCTTTGATGAAGCGACTACGATTAATACAATCGAAACAGTCATCAATGGTTGGAATGGTTACGTTGATATCACAGGTGTCACTAATTACACCATTAGTATCTACAGTTCATCAGATGCTGCTGGTACTGATTTGGTTGGTGACGTTTACTCCATCGATATTGTGGAGCCAAACTATCCAACATGGACTGGTGCGGGCACTTTGGTAAGTTTCCCAGTGACCATTGAACTGCCTGCTGGTGAATATTGGTACGCTGTCATTCCTTGGAATGAGTTTGGTACCAATGGCCAGACTGGTATTGCTGGTTCAAACCTTGGTGATGGTGAGTACTATCAGGCGAATCCAAATGGCGGATTTGGTTGGGGCACACCAACACAGGCCGGTTCTGGTAACGCTGCTTATAGAGTGTTAACTGACTAAGGTTTACTCAATTCAGATTAGAAAAGTGCCCCATTTCGGGGCACTTTTTTATTGGGCTCTCGTGTACGTGATTTCTACAACTTTGGTATCACTCGGATGTAATGCGAGGTCATGAATACTGAGTGAAAAATGATTTTCATCTTGAATGACAAATCGGTAAAGAACGACTTTGTCATGTTCACCAGTCATCCATTCATCCATGGGTCCCCAAAGTGAAAGCGTTCGCTTTGATTTGTCGAGCATGCCTTCTGCATACTTAATGGAAGTGCCGAGCGTATCAATAAATGTAACGACGTACTTCCGCTTGTACTTGTCAAAACCAAGCGTCATTTTCCCTTCATATGGTGTTCCCATCAGTGCGCCGCTGTACGTTCCTTCAAGGTAACGGTCACCGAGAATGAGGTTGTTGGATGCGACGCCAGATGAGGGCTCCATGCCATAGACTGATGTCGATGTCGTCCAGTCCCCAACGAAGTGTTGGAAGAAGGAGTGCTGCTCTGACGGGGTAGCCAAAAACTCACCAAGCTGCTCCATTTTCGCCAGAGATTCGCCCGGCGATTCTTGGAATGATGTGAATGAAAACAAACTCAAAGAACTTAGTGCAAGAACGATGAGCATGGGTCGTTTGGTTAGAATTGGCATGAGGAACTCCTTATTGAAAAGTATGAGACATGGTACACTTATCGGTATGTTTAGCCGAAAAACCCCCCTTTCTCTGTTATTAATCATTGCTTTCCTAGTGGGTTGCAGTGAAAGTCAATCACCCGAAGCTTCAAGTGAGACGCCGCAAAACCCATCAGTTAAGCAGGCCTCAAACGATACCGCAGCAACCCCTAAAGCTACATCGCAGGCAAAAACAACGACCCGCGGTTCAGACATTACATTTGAAGTCGAAGAACGAGACTTTGGCACAATTTGGGATCATGAATCTGTCACTACGACGTATCCATTCACAAACACTGGTTCGCAAACATTAGTCATTACCCGAATGAAAGCTGGATGTGGTTGCACGACACCTGTCGCAGACAAAACAGTCATCCAGCCCGGTGAACAAGGCGTCATCACGGTGACGTTTGATCCGAGAGGGAAAGCGAAAAAGCAAGACAAAAAGTTAACCATCTATACAAACTCCCCTGTTAATCCTGAAAAATCAGTTTGGATTCGGTCTATCGTCAAACCCTTCGTTGAAGTCGACTCTAAGTTCTTAAGTTTAGATGAAATGAAGATGGGGGAAAAGAAGGAGAGGGAGGGAAAGAGAGAAAAAGAGGAAAAGAAAGAGAAAAGAGGGGCACTTAAAGGTCTGGGGAAGCCTGGCCAGTCCTTCACTGCGCCCTCCGTTCCCGTTCCCCCCGCCTCCCCTCTCCTTTTCCGTCTTCATATCTCACCAAACAGGCCTTGGGGTGCTTTTCACAGTCAAGTTCTCATCAATGGGGTTGGCAAAATGCCAGACGGAAGTGACACAAATCACACCTTGACAATGTTTGCGAATGGCAAAACATTCGGCAAACTTAGAGCGAGCAACCACATCATTAGTATTGGAACACTCGAGCCGGGTGAAGCGTACAACAAGCAAATCAAAATCTTTAGAGCAGACGGTGAGCCGTTTGAAATATTGAATACTTCAGTGACCCAGCCGACTGTTGCAGGCATGAACGCAGTCGCAATTCCAGAAATCGATGGCTCCTACAGTTTGATTGTGTCCGGCACACTTTCTCAGACGCACAGAGGTCCCCTCAATGCGCAAATTGTTGTACAGACTGATGTGGAAGGGGAAGAAGTACTCTCCTTTAGAGCTGCTGGCGTTGTGCCAAATAGGAAATAATCCTTCATGGAAGATAAATGGCATCATCGCTTTTTAGATTTGGCTGACTCAATTGCCACATGGAGTAAAGATCCATCGAGAGGCGTCGGTGCTGTCATCGTGTCCCCGATGAGGCAAGTGCTCGCGACTGGCTATAACGGTCTGCCTCGGGGTTTTGAGGATTCAGAAGACCGGCTAGAAAGACCTGCGAAGTATGACCTCATTGTTCATGCAGAAATGAACGCCATCATTCAATGTGCAAGGCATGGCGTCTCGCCTGTTGGTGCAACGCTGTACTCTTCATTCAGCCCCTGCATCCACTGCACGCTCGCAATTGTGCAGGCAGGCATCACCAAAGTTGTTACGAGGAACATTGCCGAGGGTGATGAACACTGGAATGAATCGATTCAAAAGAGTGTGACAATGCTTGAAGAAG
Organism: Phycisphaerae bacterium; assembly: GCA_016845245.1. Taxonomy (GTDB): domain Bacteria; phylum Planctomycetota; class Phycisphaerae; order Phycisphaerales; family SM1A02. The sequence continues at coordinate 8,249 of JAERSY010000094.1, read as the reverse complement.
TGGGTGTTGAATACCTCGCGATGGAGCACGCATGTTAAAAATCACAACTTGCATCATTTCGATGGTGTGCACTATTGGTTGTCAAAAGAAACAAAAGATCGTTGAACAAGTGAGTTACATGTACGAGGGAGATGTGTTTATGCCAATGGATCTCCCGACTCCAAACAGCGTGCGAGCTGGTTCTGGAGCGCCGGGGCATGCATATTGGCAACAGCGAGCAGACCATGACATCAAAGTTACGTTAGACACTGACAAACAATATGTAACCGCATCAGAAGTCATTACGTATACGAACAACTCCCCCGATACGCTCCGAGATGTTTGGTTGCAACTTGAGCAAAACATTCACAGGGAAGACAGTGTCCGTGTGCGTGAGTCTGGCTCGACTGGGCAAGATGACTTTGAGGGCATCAAGATTACCAATTTAGAGTTAGATGGAGTCCCAGCGCACTGGCATGATTACGCAACCCTCGGGTTGATTCCCCTTCACACTCCTCTTGAGCCAAATCAATCAGTCTCTATCTCCCTTGACTGGACATTCCCTTTTCCAACGGTCAATGGAATCCGAATGGGTTATGACGACGCGTATGATGCAGGTGCTGTCTGGGAGTTTGCGCAATGGTTCCCAACACCATGCGTGTATGACGATATGTATGGGTGGAACAACTTGCCATACATTGGTCGCGGTGAGTTTTACACAAACTTCGGTGATTACAACGTCGAAGTGACTGTGCCAAGAGAACACATCGTTGTCGCATCTGGTGCACTTCAGAATCCTGAAGACGTGCTCACGAAGACGCAGCAAGAACGCTTAGAAGAAGCAATGACAAGCGATGATGTGGTTGCTATTCGCACACTTAAAGAAGTTGCAAGCAGCGAAAGCAGGCCTGAGGGTGAAGGCATGCTCACATGGAAGTTTAAGACGGTCGACATACGCACGTTTGCATTTGCAACCAGTGCAAGTTTTGCGTGGGAAGCGACAAGTGTGGCAATCAAAGACCTTGATGGTTCTGAACGCAGAGTGTTATGCATGGCGTGTTATCCCAAAGAAGTTGAGTCGTATTGGGACGACGCAGCATCAATGGTGAAGCATTCAATCAGGTATTACAGTGAATCCCTTTATCCTTATCCATGGGAGCAAATGACTGTTGTTAGAGGTATTGAAGGTGGAATGGAGTACCCCCTGCTCGTCTTTTGCCGAGGTCGAGACGAGCAGTCACTTTTTAATGTAACTGACCATGAAGTTGGGCATGATTGGTTCCCGATGCTGGTTAACTCCGATGAGAGGCGCCACGCATGGATGGATGAGGGGCTGAACACATTTGTCAACTATTATTCATTAGAGTCTTACTACGGTAATCAAGAACATCGCCCAGATGTTTCAGCGTATCGTGCAGAGCGTTACAAAAATGATTTAAAAGCAATCAATACGCCGCCTGATTTGCTCCGTTCTCGCGGACACTTGAGTTATCGAAAACCCGGCTACGGCCTGCGGTTATTGCGAGAAGAGATTCTTGGGCAAGAGCGTTTTGATATTGCATTTAAAGAGTATGTGAGACGGTGGGCATTCAAATCCCCAAGACCGTCTGATTTCTACCGCACGATGGAAGATATGTCCGGAATGGATTTGCAGTGGTTCTTTAAGGGCTTCTTTGAAGAAACGATGCAACTCGACCAAGGCGTTGTTGAAGTGGTCCAAGAGCAATCTGATGGCAAATGGGAAGCAGAGATTACACTTGAAAATGTTGAAGATTGGGTCTGTCCAGTCAAGCTAGAGATTCAATGCGAAGACGGTTCGGTGCACAAACGAAATCTTCCAGTGACTGTGTGGGCTTGGTCAACTCGTCACAAACACAAAATTTCATTGCCTTCAAGAGTTACAACAGTCACAGTTGATCCTGAAGGTGCGTTTCCAGATATAGACCGAAGCAACAACATCATCCATGTTGGCATGTGATGATTCGGTTGCTTGCAACGATTTCAATACTTACACTTTCTGCGTTTAACGTAGAACGGCAATCTCCACTATCGAATCAAGCGATGGGCACAACTGTGCACGTTGAAGCTGTCAACGGCGAAGATTGCTTGCCATTAGTGATGAGTATTTTTAACTCTGTTGAATTCCAACTTTCCGAATGGGATGGCGCGAGCCCTGTTTCGGAATTGAATCTAAATGGTTCAATTCCGTTAAGCGAGTTCCCGGAAGTAAGTTTGTATGCGCTTGAGCAATCTTTAGCAGTTGCTGAACTTACAAATGGGGCATTCGATCCAACATGGGCTGCGATGTGGAACGTCTGGGATTTTAAGAATGGCATAAAACCGAGCGATGAACTCATTCAAGCTAAACTCCCGCTCGTCAATTGGAAACATGTATCACTGACTCAGGGCGATTGTGCATTTCAGCAAGAAGGCATGGCAATCGGATTTGGCGGAATCGGTAAAGGCGTCGCCCTAGATGTGTGCAAGAAAGAGTTAGATGAGTTTGGCGTCCAAGATTACTTAATTATTGCGGGCGGCCAAGTGCTTGTTCGTGGACTCAAGGATGGAAAGCCATGGAAGATTGGCATTCGAACACCTGAGCGTGTTGCGCCACATGCAGTGTTACACCTGACGGATACCTGCGTTTCGACAAGCGGAGATTACGAACGCTTCTTTGTTGAAGATGGCATTCGGTATCACCATATCATTGACCCAAAAACTGGTTATCCAGCTTCAGGCACAAAGAGCGTGACGGTCGTCACGAACAATGCAACGCTCGCGGATGCATTATCAACAGCATTGTTTGTCATAGGTCCTCTTGAAGCTATGAAACTAGTGAATGAGCAAGAAGGTGTAGAAGCATACATTATCGATTCGGAAGACAGAGTCCATATGAGTTGCGGGATGGAATCGCTCATTGCGTATTAATCAGTGACTGATGTGCAATCCGCTAAGGCGTTGTGTTCAATCGCTTCTGCAATTCTGAAAGCGTTAAGTGCTGCACCAATTCGAATCTGGTCACCGCACGCAACAAGTGAAACCGCACGATTTGTGACCCTGACATGCCCAACAAGGACCGTGTCGCCACTTGTCGCTTTTATTGCTGTCGGGAAGTGCCCTTCTTCATTCAACACCACGACATTGAGTGTTTGTTCTAAACAATTGAGCACATGAGTTTGTGTTGTTTCGCTTTTTAACGTAATCGTGATTGCCTCAGTGTGGACACGTTTAACGGGTACTCTCATGCACGTTGGGATGACATCGAAGTTAGTCGAAGTGATTTTATGCACTTCTTGAATCACTTTTGATTCTTCGCCGTTAAAGCCAGTTTCTGAATCAACAGTAGACTCATGGCAGAACACATTGAATGCACATGGCTCAGGGAAAATGCTGTTGGAACTCGGCGACTCACCTGCAGATTCTCGTTCTAGAGCGTCTAATCCCTCTCTTCCCGCGCCAGATAATGCTTGATAGGTCGCACACTGGATCGAACCTACATCAAGTTCTTGAGTTAATCGATGTATTGCTGTGAGGAGCACAATCGTCGTGCAGTTTGGGCTTGCGATGAGTGTGTGGTTGGCGATTGCATCTAAGTTCACACTTGGAATGACAAGCGGTACTTCTGGGTCCATTCTGTATGCCGAAGAGCAATCGATGACTGTTGCGCCATGTTGAATTGCAATTGGCGCCCACTCAAGTGCAGCAGCATTGGTCGCACATTGAAAGACGAGATCCCTATCATTGAAAAGACTTTGGTCAGTCAGTTGTAGTGTGAACGCAGTTCCGCCTACATGCGTTGCCTTGCCCGCAGACGAAGCTGAGGCCGTTGCGCAAATTCGCTCTGGTGCGATGCCATGTTCAAGCAGAATGGAAATGAGTTCATTGCCAACAATTCCAGACGCGCCAATGACAATAATCTTAGGTTCGTTACTCATTTATGCACTTACCTTACCCTTTTGGCGAGCGTTTGTTTGAAACTCGTAGATTAAATCTCCAATGATTGAAGTTGATGTTGGTTTCTTCCCAGCACCCCTTCCACGAATGATTCGCGTAGAGCCATCAATAAACTGAATCTCAGCGATGTTCTCTTCACTTCGAGCTTTTGAGAGTGGGTCTGACTCAGGCAACTCTTTGAAAGAGACGCTGGCTTCATGCTCTTGTTTTTCGAAATCAATCGAAGCAACTTGTCGCAATTGCTCACTTGACCGCGACGCATTTGCAATCGTTTGTTCAGAATCTTCACGTTTCGGTAATGATTGAACAAGTGGAGATGGAGCGTCTAGTTGTTGATGAATGACGATGAGTTTGTCGAGTGCATCTTGCCCGCCTAAATCACGCCATGGATCTATTTCGCAGAGCCCGCCCTCTTGAGCATGTTGAATCGTTTCATTGAGGGAGTTGCCTTGCGTCACTTTGTCGATGACATAGTTTGTCGTTCCATTGAGAATGGCATTGCATGATTGCACATCATCTTTGTGTTTGTTAATGAATTCAAGAATTGGCAAACAGCCACCCACTGACGCGGAACAATAAAGTTTTCCTCCATGCTGCTCAGCGACGTTCCTGAGTTCATTGCCAAACTCTGCGATCAGCGCCTTGTTTGCTGAGATGACAGTTCTGCCAAGTTCAAGCGCTTTTCTAAGATGTTTGTATACATTGACATCGCCTGTTGCTTCGATGATGACATCGAAGCCCTCATCAAATTCTTCCTCTAGGATTGTGGGGCTCGTTTGACTTGTCACAATCGTTTTAACGTTTGCGACATGACTCAATCGTTGAATTGTTTCTGTGACGCCGCTACCAACTGTGCCATGACCAAGCACGACAACTTCGAAAGGTCTGATTGACTGCTTAGACTCTGCAAATGACGTTTCTACATTGCCTACATGTGTTGGGCTCTCATGCAGCAAGCCACCAACTTGAAACTCAACGTTGTGATGTTGAGCAAATCGAACGGCTTTGTGTTGAATGATTGAATCATCGAGCGTTAATGCATCTTCATAACTCACACTTTCAAACTTCCTCGCGTTCGGTGTAACAGCAGGGTCAGCGTTAAACAGGCCATGGACATCCTTCACAAGGCAACAACGTTCTGCTTGTAATGTCGCTGCTAGGAAGATTGCGGTTAAGTCTGACCCGCCCCTGCCGAGCAAGCACGTTCGATTGGATGGAGTTCTCGCAACAAAGCCAGGGATCACGATGACTGAGGTGTCATCAAATGCAGTTTGCAGTACCTTCTCGTTTACAGATGTGGGGATTGCATCGAGCGTGTCGCCTTGCGCTTGAAGTTGAATTGTGCCAGCATGAAGCACTTGTGTCGAAACTCCATGTGCATCAAGTGCAAGACCAAGATGAGCAGCGGCTCTCAGTTCACCTGTTTCAGCGAGCGCTGCGACGCATGCAGGATCGGGTTGCTCTGCATACCCTGTTGCAATGTCAAACAGAGAATCTGTCTCGCCTTTAAATGCTGAGACGACGGCAATGACGTGATGCCCTTCTCGAACTTCTTGGTAAACGTGGTGAACAATGTTCTCAAGCGCATGTTCATCAGTTAACACAGAACCACCAAACTTTAAGACGCTAATGCTTCTGCGTGACATAGGTCCTCCTCTCGGCTTTCAATTTGACTTAATGCTTGACAGATATCTTGGATGATGACTTCTGGTTCTTCTAAACCAACAGAAAGCCGAATGAGTCCTTGTGTGACATCAATCTTCTCTAAGTGAGCACGTGAACAATCGCCATGCGTCATCGATGCTGAATGAGTGACGAGCGTTTCGACGCTCCCAACGTGTTCAACCAAGCGGCACACTTCAAGGGCTTCGACAAGCTGTTCAGCAGTTGCGCGTCCACCAATTGCTTCGAATGAAAGCACATTTCCGTGGTGCCCTTCATGTTGGCTTACTGCCAAATCGTAATTATCAAAAGTGGAGAGACCAGGATAATTAACTTTACAAATGGTTGGATGGTCAGCTAAAGCTTCTGCGATGACTTGAGCATTTTCAGATTGTGCTTTCACACGAATCGGTAATGTTTTAAGCCCTTGAAGTGTTTGCCATGCGTTAAATGGTGTTTGGATGCTGCCAGTTGATTTTCGGATAAACCGAACTCGTTCTAACACGGATTCATCTCGCGATACAATCGCGCCCCCTGTCGCAGCACTGTGACCTTCAATCAGTTTCGTTGTTGAGGTGACCGTAATGTCTGCGCCTAAATTGAGTGGTTTCTGAATAATCAGCGTGAGGAAGGTGTTGTCCACGCAGAGTGGAACACAGAGTTTCTTTGTTATTGCAGCAACTGCTCTGATATCTGTGAGTGCAAGTGTGGGGTTCGCAGGTGTTTCAATCAGGACGAGCGTCGTGTTTTCAGTAATGGCTCGTTCAATTTCTTCAGGTGATGTTGAGTCAACAAACACGCCATCAATGTTGAATGCATTGAATATGTCGGTTAGCAACCGGATTGTGCCGCCGTATGCAGCTGCGGAACAAACAACGCGATCTCCTGCCTTGCATAAGGACAAGATTAGAGCAGTCTCTGCTGCGAGTCCACTTGAGAAGCAAACAGCTGGCGAAGCATCTTCTAGAGCGCCGAGTTTTGTTTCTAACTCTGAAACTGTTGGATTTGAAACGCGAGAGTATTGATGCGCTGTTGGAGCGTCGATTGTGTCTCTGCGAAATGTTGTCGATTGGCAAATAGGAGAAACGAGAGAGCCATTCCTCCTGTTCGTCTCAATGCCATGAAGAACGGTAGTTTGTGGATACGATGTCATAGATAAAGGTCCTTTCAGGTTCCTGTCTAAGACATCAAGATGAGGCTATTGTTACGAATTGGTCACACTGAACGTCAGTGTTCATTTTGCTGAGCAATTGCTCAACCGCATCGTTTCCCGCTAAAGCGAGATTGCCTTGGCACCGCGGCTTTCGTAAAAGCTCGGTTGCCACCTAGACTTAAGGCTGTCTAGGGCTCTTGATGTTTGTATGCGTACTATAGGAAGATTGATTCTTAAGTCAACAGAAAAATTCAAAATTTGTTTTTTGCAGTTATGCAACTAATGTGCCACAATGGAGGGGTAGGAAAGGGAGTTTCATTGAAACACGTCACATTTTTAGCACTCTTACTCATGCAATCATTTCTATTCGCAGAGAACTGGACTGTCGACGATGATGGCAAGGCGGACTTTAATCGAATCCAAGACGCAATTGATGCCGCATCTAACTTAGACATTATTGATGTCATGCCTGGGATCTATAACGAAGTGATAAACTTCAATGGGAAGTCGATTGTTGTTCAGGGACAAGATGCGAAAACAACAATCATCGATGGCTCTGGGTTGAATCAATCTGTGGTGACTTTTCAATCTGGGGAAACGACACAAAGCGTGCTGAGTCGATTTACGATTCGTGGAGGAAGTGGCACTATTTGGGATGACCCTATTTTTGGACCCCTTCCCTGTGGTGGCGGTATTTATGTTGAAAATGCATCTCCTATGATTCAACTCTGTTCAGTGGAAGAAAACACTGCTTGGGGTGGTGGTGGAATTTTCTTATCAAATGCAAGCCCGTTCATCATGTTCACTGATGTTGTGATGAACAGCGCCTCTGGTCATGGAGGCGGGCTTTACCTGAATGGCAATGTTGATGCGCTCATTGATTCTCTTCAGATTACGGATAACACAGCATCTTGGGGTGGTGGCATGACGTGCATGGCGAACAGTAATCCTCAGATGCTGAATTGCTCTTTTGATTACAATCGAGTCGAAAATGTTGGTGGCGGACTTTACATTCGTTCTTCAAGCAGCCCGCAGATTCTTGCTTGCACTTTTAACTACAACGAACAAACGACAAATCCACTGGGTTCTGGCGGTGGGATTTGCATTTATGGTGGCGGGAATGGTGGAGGTCCCTGCTACCCATTTATCCGCTTGTGTCATGTCATAGGAAATTCCGTTTCGGGTGATGGTGGTGGAATCGCAGCTGCGTATGATGCGCATCCAAAAATTAGAGAGAGTCTGATCGCTGGCAATACAGCTGGGCGGAGCGGTGGCGGGCTTGCTGTTGTTGCAGACATTGATTATTTGTACCCTTGCATAGCGGATGTGTTTGATGTTGATATTGAAGATAACACCGCGATTGAATCTGGTGGCGGCATCCATGTGAGGTGGTCTGAACCAATCATTGAAGCAGTGAATGTCAATGGAAACAGTGCAAGCGTCAGTGCAGGCGGCATCAATTTTTTTGAGTCACCAGATTCATCATTGACTGGCTCAAGCA
>JAERSY010000093.1 GCA_016845245.1 Phycisphaerae bacterium | reverse complement strand
CTATTAGTTGTCGCCGAAGGATTGTCGTACCATCCTATACAACCACCACCTTGGGATATACAAGATGTACCTGTGCAGACAGATCCGAAGCCAATAAGCCCGCGCACCACTTCAGAAGAGATTTATTCAGATTAAATCAATAATCGATTGCAATAAGAATTTGATTGCTATGTGGGGCACAGAATCTTCTATTGCTGACCTTAACTACGATGGCATCGTGGGTATTGATGATTTGTTGTTACTTCTTGCTGCTTGGGGACCGTGCGAGTAATAGCAGGGGGTCCATACACTGACCAGGTATGCTTTTTCCTTCTATGAATTTATGATAAAATAACCGTCCACGAAACGAGAGACTGTTGACACTTTTGTTGTCACTTATGCAGAAATCCCTCTGGACAGGTGGCCGAGCGGCTGAAGGCACCGGTTTGCTAAACCGGCGTACTGGTTATACCGGTACCGCGGGTTCGAATCCCGCCCTGTCCGTTGAAAAAGACGCTTTAATGCGTCTTTTTTATTTGTTCGCCGGAACATTCAACGGTACTATTTTGGAATGATTCTTATAAACACAGTTAGCATTTGTACTGCTTCTTTGATTTCGGTACAGCCACAGTTTGAGATGGTGTACTGGGATACCGTTACTAAAGACGGTCGCTTTGATGGCGGAAGACTCCTCATGGAAATGAGCGAGACAACGAACTTCGTTGAGCAGGGCATCGCCGGAGTTACAACCATTATTGACAACGGGCCAACTGACAACCGAATCGATATCGTTTTTGTAGGTGATGGTTATACCGTCAGTGATTTAGACGATTATGAAGACCACGTTCAAAATGCGTTAGATGGGTTCTTTGGGATTGAACCTCTTGAATCTTATTTGCCACTCTTCAATGTCCATCGTGTTGATGTCCTTTCAAATGAATCCGGAGTGGATAATGATCCACAAGGAACATATCGAGACACAGCGATGGACATGACTTTTTGGTGTAACAACATTGAACGACTTCTTTGCGTCAATGTAAGTTCTGCATGGAGTTATGCAAATAACGCCCCAGATGTCGATTCGATTCTAGCTGTTGCAAACTCATCTAAGTATGGCGGTGCGGGATATTCATCTTCTGAAATCGGAACATTCTCTGGGAACAATGGAAACTCAGTTGATGTCGCAATCCATGAATTTGGTCACAGTATGGGCAACCTCGCTGATGAGTATTTTTATACCAGTGACACATACACCGGCTCAGAGCCATCACCACTAAACGTGTCAATCTATGACTACGATGAAATGCTTGCAAATGGTTCAAAGTGGTCAAACTGGCTTGGCGAAAACGATAGTGATTGGGATGGATATTGTTCGACATATGAAGGAGCGATGTATCACGAGTTTGGGATTTACAGACCATCAAACAATTCTATGATGCGAGCACTCAATAGGCCGTTTAATCAAATTTCTGCAGAGTCATTCATCATCGAGTTTTACAAAATCGTTCAACCCCTTGACGATCATTCCCCGCTTGGTCCTAAGTACATTGGTGATGACGTTTTCATAACGCCAATTGAGATGACACATGCGTATGACATTCAGTGGACTATCAATGGAAAAACAATTACATTAGACAATTCGTTTACAGTTGCGTCGTTGAACTTGCCAGTTGGAACGCACATCTTGGATGTTGAAATCGTTGACCCGACGCCTTGGGTACGAAACGAAGCTGCTAGGAATGCCTATATGACACAGTCCGTAAGTTGGCCAGTCATCATTGATGAGCCGTTCTGCCCAGAAGACATCAATGGTGATGGTCAAGTTAACGTGACAGATTTGCTCAGCGTCATCAGCGCATGGGGTGATTGCAGCGGCTGCGTCGAGGACCTAAACGATGACGGTTCAGTCAATGTAACAGACCTTCTTTCAGTCATTGAACAATGGGGTTCATGCTCGCTTTAATGAGCGAATGAACGGAATTGCAAGCACTGCAGCTGTTGCAAGGAGAGCTATACCAATTCCCCATTCGTGGAAGATGACTTTGCCCGTGCCAAGCAGAATGCAAAGCAAGATTGCCATCACGAGTATCCATTCCATTACTCCAGCAGGTAAGTGAGAGGGTAGTACTGAAATGCGGTTCCAGCCGCTTCCACCAATATGCATCTTTTCGTGGAATGCCACATCTGCCTCGCTTGGAGTTTTTGAGTACGCAAACGCAAATGAAATCCAAATCGCTGCAACACTGAAAGTTGTGACAAGAACGCGGAGCGTAAACCGGTCCATTGTTTCACCATCGACAGTGATGTCTGGAATGAACTTGAGCGAAAGGGTTGCGATGATGATTGTTGATAACAACGCAACAATCTCAGTCTTCGCGTTGACTCTCCACCAGAACCAGCGCGCGATGAGAACGGTTCCTAATCCTGCAAAGAAGACGCCAATAAACTTAAACGCGCCCAAGATGCTTGGGATGAGCGTTGTTGCGATGATTGCTGCAACCATGATGACAACCATTGCTGCGCGAGCAACCATTACGTAATGTTTCTGCGGTGCGTTCGGATTGATGTATGGCTCGTAGACATCATTGACAATGTAAGACGCGCCCCAGTTTAGGTGGGTGTCAATTGTCGACATAAACGCTGCAAGCATTGCGGCAACCATGACGCCTTTCAGTCCTGCTGGTAGGAAATGGTCAATCATGAGTGGGAACGCAGTTTCGGAGTCTTCGATGCCAGGGAAATAAATCAGCGATAGAATGCCTACGACAATCCATGGCCAAGGGCGAATGACGTAATGAAGAAATGCGTACCAAAGGAATGCGAGTTTCGCGTCACGTTCGCTTTTTGTTGCAAGTAGTCGCTGCACAGAGTAACCCTTTCCGGGGGCTGATGACCACCATAGCATCATGATGTAGACAACAAAGATAAACAGAGGCCAACTTAACTCGTCAAATCGTGGGAAGAATTGCAGGAGCGTTGCGTCATAGTCTGGGCTCGCTTGAAGTTTTGCCATGAGGCCTTCGCCGGAGGAAGCGTCAGCATACGCAATGACTGCAAGTCCGATTGAGCCAACCATTGCCAATACAAATTGAACAAGGTCGGTATACACCACTCCGTACAAACCAGAGAGTGCTGAGTATACGAGCCCAATTGTTCCGAGCGTTAGGAGTACAAGCCAAGTGGAGTTAATCTCAAAAAGTCCTAAGACGGAATGCCAATTGTCTGGGTTTAAATCGAGAAGGACTGTCGTCACTTTGACCATCGCTAGCGTCACTGCAGCCATGACGACACAATTAAAAAAGACGCCATTAAAGAGCGATTTGAATAGACGGAGTATTGTTGTGTAGAGACCGCTTCCGTATCTGAATTGCACGAACTCAACGTCAGTGAGGACTTCACTTCTTCGCCAGAGTTTTGCGAAAATTGTCGCGGTTGCAACTTGTCCAATGAGCACGCTCCACCAGAACCAGTTTGCAGAAATGCCTTCCATCCTCGACATGCCAGCTACAAAAACAGGCGTGTCTGCTGCGAAGGTCGTTGCAACGATTGACGTACCTGCGACGAACCAGCCGAGCGAGCGTCCCGCAACAAAGAAATCACTTGTGCCTTGGCTTGCGCGTTTTGTAAACCATGCGCCGATGCCGATTGCGATTACGATGTAAAGAGCGACAATTGCCCAGTCAATGGTAGTCATGCTATGCAATGATAACTCATTGTGGGGTACACTGAAGTTGCTATGCCGCACATTCGATTCACAAATCGACTCGACAGACACGTTGAGTGTCCCAGTAAAGATGTTAACGGAAGCACGATTCTCAGTGCATTGCAGTCGTATTTTGCTGAACATGCAATGGTTGAGGGGTACGTCATCGATGAGCGGTTGCAATTGAGAACGCACATGACCATTTTTGTTAATGGCCAGCCGATTAGAGACAGGAACAACTTGCACCAAGCGATCGATGACGATGCAGTCATTGATGTGATTCAAGCACTCTCAGGAGGTTAATGATGAAAAACAGAATTCTCGTGTCGACCCGAAAAGGTTTGTTTGAGTTTCATAAGGAAGGTAATGCGCTTGTTTACAAGGGCGTTCATTTTGAAGGTGATCACTGCGCATTATCTCACGCTGATGAGCGGGACGATTCAATATACGCAGTACTCGATCACGGACACTTTGGAACGAAGTTGCATCGGAGTGATGATGGGAAGTCGTGGAAGGAATTGCCGGTGCCAGTCTATCCTGAGAAACCTGATGACTTTGTTGATGTGCATCAGCCGGCAGAAGGTGAACCAGTTGATTGGAAACTTCGATTGGTTTGGGCGTTTGCAAATGCTGATGCGGAGAAAGAAGGCACGCTCTGGTGTGGAACCATTCCGGGCGGTTTGTTTTACTCAGATGACAAGGGTGAGAGTTGGGAACTTAACCGTCCACTGTGGGATGATCCAATGCGAGGGGAGTGGTTTGGAGGCGGAATGATTTTGCCGGGCATCCATTCGATTTGCGTTGATCCCCGCGACAAGAATCATGTTGTTGTGGGCATTTCTTGTGGTGGTGTGTGGCACACAAGAGATGGTGGAGAATCTTGGGAATGTGCATGCAAAGGAATGCGGGCTGATTTTATGCCTGAAGAACGTTCGTTTGATGAGAACATCCAAGACCCGCATTTACTAGTCCAATGTCAAAGCGATCCATCGCGGATGTGGGTGCAGCACCACAATGGCATTTTTAGAAGTGAAGACGAAGGAAGAACGTGGAGTGAGATTCATGAAGCGGGTCCTTCGACATTTGGTTTTGCGGTCACTGCTCATCCCAAAGACCCTGACACCGCGTGGTTTGTTCCAGGAAAGAGCGATGAACTTCGCATCCCAATAAATGGGGAGTTCGTCGTGACGAAAACAACAGATGGCGGTGAGACATTTGAAGTGCAAAGCAATGGATTGCCCGCGCCAGCTTGGGATATTGTCTTTAGGCATGGTATGGACGTTGATGATGATGGTGATTTTCTCGTGATGGGTTCAACGACTGGTGGATTGTTTGCTTCATTTGATGGTGGTAACAATTGGGAGTGTGTCCATGCAAACTTGCCGCAGATTTATGCTGTTCAGATTGGATGAGTGAAGAGAACAACATTTCAAGACGCGGCTTGTTTCGCGGCGATTGGTTCAAGAAGATTCGCGAGCGTGGTCAAGTTGAGGAAGAGCCAGAGATTCACATCAATAAACCCAAAGGGCAGATGAAGCGAGGCGATGAGTTTGTTCACCGGCCACCACACGCAGTTCCTGAAAGCGAGTTTTTGGCAGGGTGTACGCGTTGTGCAGATTGCATTGAAGCGTGTCCACCACACGCAATTTTTAACGCGCCGGATGATTTTGGTCTCATCGCGGGCTCGCCAATCATTGACGCTGAAGAACAACCGTGCATCATGTGTGAAGATGTGCCGTGCGTGCATGCGTGTGAAGCAGGGGTGCTTCGATTAGACGCTCCGCTCCAAATGGGGCTTGCTGAAATTGATTCCTCTCTCTGCTTTGCGTTCCAAGGCAAGCAGTGTTCTGAATGTGTTCAACAATGCCCAGTTGAAGGCGCAATTTCTCTAACCCACGATAAACCGCACGTCCAAGAAGATTCGTGCACCGGCTGCGGAATGTGCATCTACGTTTGCCCCTCCGAACCCCAAACAATAAGGGTCAGACCCCGGACCTGACCCCGGACCTGGTACCGGACCTGACCCTCAAACATGTGAAAATCCTTGATATTGGGGTGATACATGCGTTTTGTTAGGTACTAAAAAATTGGACCTGACCCCGGACCTGGTACAGGGTCTGACCCCGAGTCTGGTACAGGGTCTGACCCCGGGTCAGACCCTAATGTTAGGATATGGGGATGAGTACAGCTGAGCGATTATCGTCATTTGGAGAATCTGTGTTTGCGACGTGGAGCAGGGTCGCAATTGAAAACGATGCAATCAACTTAGGGCAAGGATTCCCCGACTTTGCTGCACCAGACTTCATCAAGGAAGCAGCCATCAAAGCAATCCGTGATGACGAAAATCAATATTCTCGGTCAGCGGGCCACCCCAAACTCGTTGAAGCAATTGCGCAAACATTCGAGATTGAAACTAATCCACTCGATGAAGTCACAGTCACATGTGGTTCGACTGAAACAATCGCAGCAACAATTCTTGGACTTGTGAACGCAGGCGACGAAGTCATCGTCATCGAACCGTTCTACGATTCATATCTAGCATGCCTCAAAATGGCTGGCGCAAACGTCAACATTGTCACCCTTCATGCTCCGACATTCACGCTTGACGAAACAGAACTCAGAAACGCATTTTCAGACAACACGAAAATGATCATTGTCAATACACCGCATAATCCAACAGGCCGGGTCCTTTCTAAAGAAGAACTTGGCCTCATTGCAGAACTTGCGATAAGACACGACGCAATCGTCCTCGCAGATGAGGTCTACGACAAACTCGTACTCACGGGGAATCACATCCCAATTGCAACGCTCCCAAACATGAAAGAACGAACCATTACGCTCCGTTCGCTCGGTAAAGTCTTTTCAGTCACAGGATGGAAAATCGGCTGGGCTGTCGCTCCCCCTCATCTCACTGAGGGCATTCGGAGCGCCCATCAATTCCTCACCTTCTGTGCGGCGACACCACTCCAAGTTGCTGCGGCAGAAGCGCTTCTCGCCCCAGAGGAGTACTTCAACTCGTACACCGCTGAATATACCGAGCGAAGAGATGTGCTCGTCGAAGGCCTCAAGTCTGCGGGTTTCCAAGTTCAATCACCCGAGGGCACCTATTTTGTGCTCGCTGACCATACGCCATTTGGTTTCGATGATGATATTGCGTTCTGCCACCACCTCGCCAAGGAATGCAAGGTCGTCGGCATCCCGCCGACTGCCTTCTATGCTCAGAGTGATGAAGGGCAACAATATGTACGATTTGCCTTCTGTAAGGGCGTGGAAACGTTAAAAAATGCGGTTGAACGCCTCCAAACCCTTCGTGATGGGGTTGGCGTTTGAGACGATTTTTGCTATGATGCCTCGTTCCCCAAAACGGCAGGAGCTAAATCATGTACGCAATCGTAGAAGACAGTGGAACACAAATCAAAGTCAGCACAGGAGATGTCCTTGAGGTCGATCTTCGTGATGTTGAGGGCGATACAATCACACTTGAAAACGTGCTCATGATTGGTGGCGAAGGCGAGCCAACACTCGGAACACCTTACGTTGAGGGTGCTACAGTCGCAGTTGAAGTCCTTGAAGAAATCAAAGGCGACAAAATCGACGTCATTAAATTCAAACGGCGTAAAGGTTACCGTCGCAAGACTGGTCACCGTCAACGCTACTTGAAAGTCAAAATTGGTGAGATTTCAGCTAAGAAGAAAACCACCAAGAAAAAGACTAAAAAGTCAGACGACGAATAATTCAGAATTATTGATTTCTTAATCGCTCTGCAGCGGCTGCAATCAGTCGCGACTTGTTGACATTGGGCGTGCTGTACACAGTTCCAACGAGCGTCGCGGGCGTGAGCAAATCGACAAAACGCTCATCTTCTTCTTGGATGGCAACAGTCGCATCTTCGATATCGAGCGTCATGCCAGTTTCTGCATTGCCACTCGGCCAACAGAAACCGCCACCGCCATAAATGCCAACAACACCATCGCTCACAATGATGTGTTCCACAACAAAGTTTGTCGATGTTTCTGCAAGGGGAGTTTTGCCTGCTTCAGGAATCCAAAGCAATTGCAGTTGCACAATCTGACCATTTGTAATGTTTCCACTTCGAAGTGCTTCTTCACTCAAGTCAGTCATCCAAACATACCCTTCGTTTGCAAAACCAGTCGTGCAGACAACAGTAGAACATTCAATTGGGTAAATGACTTGGTCGATGCCATACGATTCCAATGTGAGTGAACTAAGCGGGGAATTGGTTCTTGCGATGTGCGAACAACTCACAAGAAACAATGTGAAACAAGCAAACGTAACTTTAAGCATCGTTGTGTATGGACTTCGATTCTGATGGGAGTGATGTGTGGGATTGTCCTGCAAAATCAATCTGCAATAAATCAAGTGCGTTTCGCTCAATGATTTCCTTGACGCGCGAGCGTGGGACTGGCGGGAGAGGCGTGCCCTTGATTGAAATATTTACGCTGTACAACGATTCAATTGCTTGTTGAGGTGATGAAGCGGGGAAGCCAGAGCCAAACAATAACCTGTCGATGACACCTAGCGAAGAAGCCGTTGAAAGTGCGTTGTAGACTTGCCACGGTCTTGTGGCAATGCCTGAAACTTCTGCATAGACA
>JAERSY010000092.1 GCA_016845245.1 Phycisphaerae bacterium | reverse complement strand
ATTAAGGACAGTCGCACTTTTGTAACCACGATAGACAGCATTGCCTGTAAACATCGCTAAGTTATCTGTAAACACAGTCGCGACGAGACGGCCAGAGCTGTCGTAGTCGTAAATACCACCACCGTTGTAGGCAGCACGATTGTGCTTGAACACACAACCGATGACCCTAACAGTAGAACCAAAGTTATACATTCCACCGCCACCATATTTTGCTTCGTTTTCAGCCACCTCTGAGTCACGAATCTCAGGCGCGCCACGACTGTTGTAAAGCCCCGCACCACGTTCGGATACATTTGAGCGGATTTTGCAATTTCGAATAATCGTGTTACTGCGATCACCGTTATAAATCGCTCCGCCTTGATACGTCGAACTATTGTTCACAAAAATACAGTTCAACACGGTCGGACTTGAGTGAAGGCAAAGGAGCCCGCCACCAATCGTTTCGTCTTCGCTGTAGACGTCGCCATTGCCAGTTCCATTCGTAATCGTGAAGCCATCAAGAACAGTACTTGGACCTTCACCGCTGATGCACTTAACGACACTGTCTTTCTGATCCCAACCATCAATCGTTGTGACAGCGGCACCATCTGAACTCTTTAGCGTGATCGCCTTACCCTTGAAGTTGATGTTTTCATCGTATCGTCCTGGTGCAACAAGAATGACATCATCACCCTGAGCAAGTTCAATCGCCTCTTGAATCGATTCCGCGTCCTTTGGAACATGAATCGTTTCAGCAACAGCGTACTGAAGAGCCATCATGCTCAACATGCTTACACATGCGATGCGTACTAGATTGGTTCTTTTGATCTTGCTCATTTCTTAATCGCTTAGTTTGCCCACCATGGCAGGCCTAAATACTGTATCACGCCTTATTGATTGAAGTCGCCGTAAAGTGTGTGTTTGCAACAACTTCCAAGCAAATACGTGTGAGTTTAGATAATCTATTCGTTCAATTCCTCGTTTTTCGATTAGCAGGACTAGTTGTGCAGGCACTTCACTGCGTTATCAGACGTCTTCTCTTGCTACGATATCCTTCAATGGATGCTCATGATCTTCGTTTTCGAGCGTTAAATGCTACGGTTAAAGAGGTTTCCTCGTTCGTTTTATCCCATTTTTTAGACCCAAACTTCACAAAAAAGACCAAAGAAGACGGCTCAGTCGTGACCACAATCGACTGCGAAGCTGAAGAAATGGCAAAGGGCCTTATTTTATCACAATTCCCAAGTGATTCATTCCTTGGCGAAGAGTCTGGCGAAGTTAAGGGAACGAGCGACTTTCGGTGGATTGTTGACCCGATCGATGGGACAGCGTCATTTGCACGAGGCATCCCCCTCTTTGGAACTCAAGTTGGGCTTGAATGTTGCGGCGAACCAATTGCAGGCGCAATCGACATGCCAGCGGTGAACGAATCAATTGCTGCGATGAACGGTGAAGGCGCATTTCACAATGGCGAACCCTGTTCCATGAGTGCACATTCCACACTTGATCGCTTGATGGTCAGCACGACTTCGTATGACTATTACATGCAAACCGGAACAAGCGAGTTGCATCAGTTGCTCGCGACGTCTGGCGTTTCAACACGGGGATACAGCGACTGTTTTGGATTGATGTTGCTGTGCACAGGACGAATCGATGCGGTCGTCGAACCACTGCTTCATCCATGGGACATCATTCCATGGATTCCAATCATTCATGAATCGGGCGGGCAATTTTCATCAATTGCAGAAGGCGGCTTTGCATCAAACCAAAAAGTACACGGACTGCTTTATGATGTCCTGAATGCAAACATTACCAATTGAAGAAACAGTATCAGCACTCGGCGGTTCAATACGAGCAAGCGAGGGTGTGGGGCGAGTCGCAAACAGATGGCAAGAAAGTGACGGCGATGGCGTTGCGTTCAAGTCATTTTGTGAAACAAACTTTGTAGATTCTGATGAAGACAGAAGTCGACTGCTCGACCGATTTGAATCTGCGATGGGAAGTATTGGCGGGCACTTGTATGAGATTCGAAGACACCTCAGGCGCTGGACTGATTTACGCGGTGATGAAATGCCTTCCTTTGACAACACTATGGCGATGTTTGATCCATGTCCAGATTTGTCTGACCAGTTTTATAAACAAAAAGTTGCGTTCATTGCGCTGCTCAACTTTGACAGACCAGACCTTGCAACAATGCTCAGCGACGGCGGAGAGTGGTCAACAGACACTTGGGCTGAAGCCCGCGCTGGCAGAGCGTTTGGACCACGCATTCCCGCAGAAGTAAACGACCGAGCTCGCGAGCTCGAACATGATGCAGATATGTTTGTCAGTGAGTTCCATGTCCCTGTTGGATGTATGGTTGATGCGAATGGTAAAACGTGGTTTGAGAAAGAACGCAAACTCATCGCGCACTGGCTCATCCGTGAAGAAATCAAAGCGGGCTATTCGCAAGAAGGCGGTCTTGAGAAACAGCGAGCACTCTCTTGGGTCATGGGACGACATATTGATGGCACGATTCCCGCTTCCGTCATGGATAGCACAATCGAAGGCGATTGGAATCCAGCCGAAAACACGATTGATGGCGAAGCCGCAACCGATTTAGTCGGACCAAAGCGGTACGAACATCTCTGCACACATCTGTCGATTGCACGCGATTACGACAAGTATTATGAAGAACACCCAAGCGCAATTGCGCGCAAGTTCGACTTGGAGCGTGAGATTCCTGAAGACAGTGTTGAAGCACTCATGATTGAATTGCTTGAAGCGCCTGTCCGAGGTGACATTGCAAAATTTATGGCATCCAAGTTAGGAAGACCACTTGAAGCGTTCGACATTTACATGGAAGACTTGGCGGAGCAAGCAAGCGCAG
Source organism: Phycisphaerae bacterium (assembly GCA_016845245.1). GTDB lineage: Bacteria > Planctomycetota > Phycisphaerae > Phycisphaerales > SM1A02. Next base: position 5,299 of record JAERSY010000092.1, on the reverse strand, counting down.
CTGAACTTGATGAAAAAGTAACTGCCAAGTTTAAAGATGAAAGTGAATTCCAAACCAAACTTCCTGAGGTCTTAACTGGTCTCGGATACTCAAATGAAGATGCTGCGTTTCTAGGGACGCGAGTGAATGTCGAAATCGCACGTGGCGCAGGGCACGCCATGCGACCAGGTATTCCGGAGTATCACGCGTGGCTACGAACGAATCGGCTTGATGACCGACTTGGTTGGGATGGATTCGACACCGCGATGCACGAACTTGGACATAATCTTGAACAACTCATTTCAACGCACTTTGTTCCAAGACCACTCCTTCGGAATGTGCCAAACACGGCGTGCACTGAAGCGTTTGCTTTTTTGTACCAAAACAAGGCGAGAGAAGTTGTTGGGCTTCCTGAGGAAGATGATGAAAAAGCATTCGCACTTGCCTCTGTTGAAGGACTGCTTGCAGCGTGCCAGATTGCTGGACCATCACTTGTCGAACTATACACATGGCGATGGCTATATCAAAATCTTGACGCAACACCTGAAGCGTTGCGTGACCAAATGCTTGCAATCGCGCGCGATGTTTGGAGTAAGTATTTCCAAGAACACTTTGGTGATGACCCCTACCACATTCTTGCAGCATACCAACACATGATTGGCTATCCGCTTTATCTACCTGATTACACAATCGGTCATGTCATCAGCCACCAAATCAAATCCCACATGCGAGGAAAAGATTTGGCTGAAGAAACAAAACGAATCTGTTCAATTGGCCGCTTGACGCCTGATCAGTGGATGAAAGAAGCGGTCGGTTCTGGCATTTCTGCGAAACAACTCGTCGACGACGCGACCCTTGGAATGACAAAACTCTAAGCCAATACCTTCATTCAGTCCCACACAAAGATAGGACCGTAATCATCCATTTCAATGGTAAACCCGAGCATAGCGTCATCGGGTGAGTCTTCTTCTTCCATCACGAAGAGATTGTCTTCGTAAGCTCCATCTCGACGTCTCCACTTTGGCGTTATCGTTGTGCCCTCTTGCCATTCCACTGAACCATCTGCATAGACGACCCAGCCCCGCCACGACCCGTCTCCATCAAGCGTGATTGAGTGCGTGCCTTCAACACCATCTTCAGGACCACGATTGCCTAAAATCGGAAACCGACCTGCAGTGGGTCGCCACCGCTTTTTAAGCCGCTTGCCAAAGATTGGCATGTGCGCATATGAGACATTCGATAGTGATTCTAAATCTGCCACAAACTCACCATGTCCTGCCTCTTCAACCCACCCCTTGTCATTTGGCGAAATGAGTTGTTCTCGCTTTGCAAGATTCTGTTCAAGCATGAGATACCAAAAGTACGCCGATGTGTTGACTGATGGATCATCTGTTCGCTCAACTGTCGTTGGCGTTAAAAATTGATCGCCATTTGACATTGCATAAATGGTGAGTGCTTGCGCAAGCGTTTGAAGTTGGATTTGGTCTTGCATCCCCCAAAGCGATGTCTCAGAAGAAACGCCAGTCCCACCTGTGATTGCTTTCTGTGCTGATGAAAGATAAATACTCATCAAGACAACAACACATGCAAGTGAAATCAACATACCAACGAGAGAAAGCCCGTGACGATGTGAACGAGACGAAGTCGAGGGATTAATCATGAAAGAGATTTTAACAACTCGGGTTAACTAGGCCCGGATTTGCACTTTTGCGAAGCAAATGACCTTATGAATCCGGGAAGCAAACGAAGTTTGCTGTTATGGCGAAGCCATAACGACGGACCATGCGGAGTGAAAAAGTACGTTTACGTAACTTTTTTCACTCAAATGGGCCGGCCCGGATTCGAACCGGGGACCGAACGATTATGAGTCGTTAGCTCTAACCGCTGAGCTACCGGCCCTACTGCACTTTAGCAGAGGGTGCATGATACCTTCCCGAGTCTTCGCAGTATGTTTTTTTAGCAAATCCCCTTACGGACAATCGCCCCACCCTCCAAGAAGAACAAGCACATCATTAACATTGGTGTCAAGGTCGCCATCGAGATCACCATCTTGAGTGCCCCACGCATTGATGAGAGTGAGCAAATCATTCACGTCTACGACTGCGTTACCGTCAAAATCACCAACGCAATCATTTGGCTTTTGATGATCATCTAGCCACTGGAACATCAACTCAAAGGTTTCATACCAAAACCAAAAAGTGTGGTCAGCTGCGTGAACTTTCCACAACAAAAACTCATTGTCAGATTTACATGTCTCGTTGAATCGAACGACTTCAGTTTCACTTCCCCAGATATTGATATCTAAATTAAGAAACTCATCATCTGAAACTGGATTTGGTTTACACCCGACATGTTTTGCCCAGTTGGACATCGTCTGTTCAGCACCGGGATACTCCACGCCAAACAAATGACCGCCGTTATAAAGAATCGTTGGGTCAAGTGTGCCATGTATTTGAAGAATGCTCATGTATTCGCTTTGAACACACGTGTCTATCGTCATTGACCCAACCCCAGAAATTGAAATCATTGAAGCAAACTTGTCAGGCGATTCGCACGCAAGGCGGTGTGCCATAAACCCGCCGTTGGAATACCCCACGATATGCACTCTTTTTGGATCGACATTGTGTGACAATTGAATCGCATCCACAACTGCATTGATGTATCCAACATGATCTGGATTTGAACCATCAAAGTCGCAGCACGCATCACTTGCATTCCAGTAGTACAGCCACGATGAATCGTATGAACCATCTGGGGCAGCGAACAGATACCCTTCGTAATACGCTGGGTCTGCAATACCAATTGTAAAGGCGTCTGTCCATCCGCCATTGACTGGACTATAGCCATGAAGAAAGATGATGAGCGGGGTTGGGGAACTCCCGTCATAGCCAAGGGGCTCTTGGACTTCGACTTCTTCTGGTGGAATTTGATCACCCCAATCCTGCGCAAACAGCGAGGAGGTCAAGCCCCAAACCAACACCAACACACTAAAAAGTTTCATGAAGCAAGGCATTATAAACAACGGAGCAACCGATTCCAAATGGAATGCTGAACTTCTCAACATCGCATACAATATGCGACTTATTGCTCCGGTAGCTCAGTTGGATAGAGCAACGGTCTTCTAAACCGTAGGTCGCAGGTTCGAGTCTTGCCCGGAGCGTTACTTCAAAGAGGGAACCCTTCGGATTGCCTCTTTTTCATACACGCTCCGGTTTTCGTGGCTAAAGCCACGAAGTGCGTTTTGCGGGCATACACTGATATTAAGATATAATGCGATGTTTGCCAAATACGAAGCGAGCGACGCATGTCTAGCGAATCTACTATCCCTACTTTTGAAGACCTGAACTTACCTAAGAAGTTGCTTAAAGCAATCGGTGAACTCGGGTACGAATCGCCATCACCGATTCAACTAGAGTCCATTCCCCCGCTTCTTGAAGGAAGAAACATCCTTGGGCAAGCCCAAACTGGTTCAGGAAAAACCGCAGCATTCGCTCTCCCTCTTCTTGCAAACCTCAACATCAAACAACGAAGCCCACAAATTCTTGTGCTCGCCCCAACGAGGGAACTTGCGATTCAGGTCTCTGAGGCGTTTCAAAAATATGCGTCCAACATGAAGGGTTTTCATGTCGTGCCAATCTATGGTGGACAAGATTATCGCATTCAATTCCGAGCGCTCGACAGAGGCGTGCACGTTGTTGTTGGAACACCGGGACGCGTCATGGACCACATGCGTAAGGGAACAATCAATCTCGACAACCTTCGCTGTTTAGTGCTTGATGAAGCAGATGAAATGCTTCGCATGGGGTTCATTGATGATGTTGAATGGGTGCTTGAACAGATTCCAACAGAACACCAAACTGCGTTGTTCTCAGCAACAATGCCGAAACAAATCAGCAAGATTGCAAAGAACTACTTAAAGAACCCAGCAAACATTCACATCAAAGAAAAGACAGCGACTGTTTCAACAGTCCGTCAACGGTACTGGGTCGTCAGTGGCCTCCATAAACTCGATGCACTCACACGCATTCTTGAAGTTGAGGACACTGATGGCATTCTTGTCTTTGCAAGAACAAAACTCATGACCACGCAACTTGCCGAGCGACTTGAAGCTCGCGGGTTCGCAGCTGAAGCACTCAACGGGGACATGGCTCAGAAGCTCCGTGAGACAACCGTAAACAAACTAAAGAATGGTCGCCTCGACATTCTTATCGCAACAGATGTTGCGGCGCGAGGACTTGATGTCCCTCGCATCAGTCATGTCATTAACTATGACATCCCTTATGACGCAGAAACATATGTCCACCGCATAGGCAGAACTGCGCGGGCTGGCCGCGAAGGTGATGCAATCTTGTTTGTCTCACCAAGAGAAAAACGAATGCTTCGTTCGATTGAAAAAGCAACACGCTTAAAGATTGAACGAATGGATTTGCCAAGCCATGATTTAGTGAATGAACGCCGAGTTGAAAAGTTCAAGCAGCGAATCACCGATGCGATTGCAGATGGGGAAAACAAAAAACTTTTTTCAAGCATCGTCGAATCGTATTGCATCGAACATGATGTTTCACCAATTCAAATTGCGTCTGCACTTGCAAGTATGGCACAGGGCGAGTCTAAATTGATCCTCGACAAAGAAGACGCCATGCCCGTGAAGCACAAAGAGAGTTCTAACCGATCTGAGAGAACTAAGCGAACAGAGAAACGGCAGCGAAAAGAGAAACCACAAAAGAAGAAGAAAAAGAAAGACGCACCAGTGACTGCTGGCATGGAAAAGTATCACTTGTCAGTTGGAAAGGGGCATGGCGTAAAACCATCGGCAATCGTTGCAGCGATATCTAACTTGTCTGGACTTACTGATAAAGAAATCGGACGAATCGAACTTCACGACCGATTTAGTTTCATTGAACTTCCTGTTGGATTACCAAAATCCCTACTCAATGAGATAAAGAAGACTAAAGTCAGTGGAGAAAAGCTATCAATCTCCATCGTTAAGAAAAACTGATACACTTTTTGGATGAACAAAATTAAAATTCTTGCGTTCCCATTGATTGGGATGTTGTGTGTTGCAAACACACTCTTTGCAGACCTCAAGCCACTTCAAGATTGGATGGATTCTCTTGTGGAAGATGGCAGAGTCGTTGGGTGTATGGCACAAGTCACAAAAAACGGGAAAAACATTTTCCTTGAGGCAGTCGGAGATCGAACGCCGCTTTCTGAGGAAGATTTAAACACATCTCAGATCATTCGCATTTACTCGATGTCTAAAGCCATCACGTCAGTTGCCACGATGCAACTCATCGAACAAGGAAAACTTGGCATTGAT